>NZ_CP177163.1:4120670-4473963 GCF_046736075.1 Stenotrophomonas sp. LGBM10 | reverse complement strand
CAACCGCGCCATTACCTGGATGCGGCAGCAGAAGGCCCTGATGGCCGACAAACCCTTCTTCGTCTACTACGCGCCGGGCGCCACGCATGCACCGCACCACGTACCGGCGGAGTGGTCGGACAAGTACAAGGGCAAGTTCGATGCAGGCTGGGACGTGCTGCGCGAGGAAACCTTCGCGCGCCAGAAGGCGCTCGGCGTGATTCCCGCCGACGCCCAGCTCACGGCCCGCCATGAGGAGATCCCGGCGTGGGACGACATGGACGACGCCCTCAAGCCGGTACTGGCGCGCCAGATGGAAATCTATGCCGGCTTCATGGAGCAGACCGACCATGAAATCGGCCGCGTGCTGGACGCCGTGCGCGACCTGGGAATCATGGATGACACCCTCATCTACCTGATCATCGGCGACAACGGCGCCTCTGCCGAAGGCACCATCAACGGCTGCTTCAACGAGATGACCACGCTCAACGGCATGCCCGGCATCGAGACCGTGGACTTCCTGACCAGCCGGATCGACGACTTTGGCACCCCCAAAGCCTACAACCACTACGCCGTTGGCTGGGCACACGCGTTGTGCACGCCCTACCAGTGGACCAAGCAGATCGCGTCGCACTGGGGCGGCACCCGCAACGGGCTGGTGGTGCACTGGCCCAATGGCGTTGAGGCCAAGGGCGAACTGCGCCACCAGTTCCACCACGTGATCGACATCGCCAAGACGGTGCTGGAGGTGTGCCATCTGCCCGAACCGGCAATCGTCAACAGCATCGCGCAGGCGCCATTCGAGGGCGTGACCATGCTGCCCACCTTCACCGACCCGAAGGCCGAAGAGAACCACCGCGTGCAGTACTTCGAGATGATGGGCAACCGCGGCCTCTACCTGGACGGCTGGACCGCCTGCACGCGGCACCGCACGCCGTGGAAGGCCGACGCGCCGCCCCCGTTCGACGACGACGTGTGGGAACTGTATGCGCCCGACGACTGGACCCAGGCCACCAACCTCGCCGGCAAGGACGCCAAGCGCCTGGCCGATCTGCAGCGCCTGTGGCTGATCGAGGCAACCAAGTACAACGTGGTGCCGCTGGACGACCGCGGCTTCGAGCGGGTCAACCCGGACATCGCCGGTCGCCCCCAGGTGATCACCGGCAACAGCCAGCTGCTGTTCCAGGGCATGCGGGTCACCGAAGCGTGCGTGCTGACCATGAAGAACAAGTCCTACACCGTGACCGCACAGCTCACCGTGCCCGAGGCGGGTGCCGAGGGCGTGATCATCACCCAGGGCGGCGAGTATGGCGGCTGGACGCTGTATTGCCTGCAGGGGAAGCTGAAGTACTGTTACAACTTCTTCGGCATTGAGCACTACATCATCGGCTCGGATAGCCCCATTCCGGCAGGCGAGCACCAGCTGCGCATGGCGTTCAAGTACGACGGCGGCGGCCTGGCCAAGGGCGGGGACGTCACCCTGTTCTGCGATGGCCGCCAGATCGGGCAGGGGCGTGTCGAACAGACCCAGCCGATGGGCTATTCGGCCGACGAAGCCTGCGACGTGGGCGGCGACACCGGGTCGCCGGCATCGCCGGAGTACGGCAACACCGGCAACCGCTTCACCGGTGAGATTGCCTGGGTGCAGCTCGACATCGGCGACGACAACCACGACCACCTGATCAAGCCCGAAGACCGCCTGAAGCTGGCGATGGCGCGACAGTAGAAGGGTAATCGTCAACGCCGCAGCCCCCGCGTAGAGCGGACGCCCAGTCCGCTCGGCCGACGCACGCCAACGCCAACCACGCACCCGGCGCCAATTGCGTCACCCAGCCCTGGCGGTGGCATGCAGCCAGACCGAGGCGTCTCCTGGCTTGCCGTGACGATATTCCCACTCGGAATGCAGTATCTCTCACGAAATTCTGCACGCGACGGGGCAATTCGCACAGGGCATAGACTGCCCAGATCGAATGCAGGCAGTCGTAAGATTGAACCAACTTCCGTTACCCTCATTCCCGCGACATGGTTGCGCTTCGGAGCGTAAGAACTCCTGTAGATACGCAGCAGGTTGTACGTAACATGTCGGGAGGGTGACGAAATACAACACCCTCGCGGAAATACGTCGCGCCGGATCTACGCGGTTCTTAACCTCCCGACTCCCTCGCCACCCCGGCGAGGGATGTTTCCCAGCGGAGGCCCACCATGTCCAGTCGTACGAACGATGCACCCCCCAGCGAAGCGGCAAGGCAGAAGCTCTGGTGGCGCACGCCCAGAAGCATCCTTGCCAACGCACTCCACCACGACGGCCTGGAAACCTACCCAGGCTGCCCGCCGATTCCGTGCGTGAAGCTGCGCGGGCTATGGATTCATGCGCTGGGCATCGAGCCGGGCACCCGGCTGTATGTGCAGACCAAGCCCGGCGGGATCATGCTGACCGTGAATGAGCCTGCGGCAGCCGATGCCCCTGTGGTTGCGTACCGTGCGACGCCGCGCAGCTTCGCCGCCTCGATGGAGGTCTACCGGGGGTAGGGGAGGGCCGCCGCCGAACCGCGATTCGGGGCGCCAGCCCGGGTGAGGAATAGCACTGTTCCCCCGCGTCAACATTGATGGGCGCCTGACCTGAAAACTCCCGGGCAAACGTCGCTGCCGCCCAGGCGTCTGCATGGGCTATCTGGGCGGGTGACAGGACGCCCAGCTTTCTGAGTGCAGCCAAGCTACCCTCAGCCAGGCAACTCGCATTTCATTTTGCCGTCCACGTAGTATGGCTTGGGCACGTTCGGGTTGTCGCTGGTCTTCTCGAAGACCACCTCGAACGACGCCGCGTCGGGCGAGCCCTTGCGGTCGGTGCACGCGTCCTGCAGCTTCTTCTTTACTGCCGTGATGCCGGCATCGCGGTTGGCGCCGTCTGCGCTGTTGGCGAGATTCACGGTTTCAGCCGACGCAACCGCGCTGAACCCGATCAGGCAACCCGCAATCAACAGCGTGTGGAGCTTGGTCATGAAGCACGTCCTTGCAGAATGGAACGGGCGTCCAGCATAGGGCGGGCGGGTGAAGAAGCCGTGATCGGCGCGCGGAGAATCGGCAGGCGCAGGCGCGCGCTTCACGCTAGGATGCGTGGATCGGCATAGGGGCCGACGTGCGAGAGGGGCAGCAATGGAGTTGCATGCACAGACGGGGGTGGATTCGCCGCAGCCGCAAGCCAAGGAGGACCTGACGTTCCAGTGGCTCCATCAACGGGTGCAAGGGCTGGTCGATCACAGCATCTACCCGAAGGCGGGCAGGGTGGAGAAAGGGGCATTCCGAGTGGGTATGGCGGCGGCCGGCATTGGCATCCTGACCGGCTTCCTCCCGGCCGAATGGCTTCCAGGTGGGGCGTGGCTGATCGCTGCTTGTCTGCTGGTGGAGCTTTCCGGCTTTGTACTGGGCGGCCTCCTCGCGGCGCGCAGGGAGATCCGCCAGTACAGTCAGCCTCGGCTGTCGCATGCCCGCGAGATGGACAGCAACTTTGCCCACTGGCAGGCCGTCGTGGCCGATCTCCGTCAGTTCCCCAGAACCCTTCGCGAGCAGCGCCTCAGGTATGTCAGCAGCCTGCGAACCCAGATGATTGATCGCATGGGGCTCATGTACGGCGGGCTGCAACGCCTCGGGCCGTTCCCGCTGCTGGTCGCGCTGTATCTGCAGTTCCGTGGCTGGACGTGGGGCGATTGGGACGCCGTATTCGACGTTGGCTGGATAGGTGCGACGCTTATCTTTACGATGACGCTGCTGTATCTGGTGGGCTGGGTGTTGATCGGCCAGCGCATACGGCTGGACACGTATGTCGCGCTGCTGGAGGCGTCGGTGCAGGAGCCTGACGCGGGGCGAGACGGCGTTACGCCCGCGTAGCGCTACCGGCCATCACTCTCCTGACGTCCCCGGCGGCAGGCGGTCATCACGCTCATGCCAGGGCGGCAGTCCCAACGCATGGCGTTCCAGCATGGCGTTGATGCATGCGCGCGCATGGTCGTTCTCCGCGTGCTCGCATTGGTCCAGAATTTCACAGCTCAGCCGTTCAAACTGCGGCCAGAACTGCGCCGGATGCCGCACCCGCGCCACCCAGTGGGCCAGCATGTCATCCAGCGCATCCAGCTGTTCCTGTATTTCGGGGCGCACGCTCATCCCGGGGGCCCACCCAGTTCAAGCGCCACACGGTAGTGATGACCGTCGTCGCGGAGCCGGACGGTGAGGTCCGGTTGCAGGATGCCATCCACATGCAGCGTGGGCTGCGCGCGATCAGTGCGGGTCACCACGAACTCATAACGGCTGCGGCCGAAGCGGTAGCTCAGCTCGAATGACGGCCAATGATCGGGCAGGCACGGGGCGAGCGACAGACGATCGCCCTGGCGGCGAATGCCGAGCAGGGATTCGACCAGCAGGCGATACATCCAACCGGCCGACCCGGTGTACCACGTCCAGCCACCTCGCCCGATGTGGGGCGACACAGCGTATACATCGGCGGCGAGCACGTAGGGTTCGACGCGGTAGGTCTGCACCGCGTCAGGGTCCAGCGCGTGGTTGAGCGGGTTGATCATGCCGGCCAACTCCCAGGCACGCGCCACGTCTCCCTGCTGTGCGAATGCCATCGCCGCCCACACTGCCGCGTGGGTGTACTGGCCACCATTCTCACGCACGCCCGGTACGTAACCACGGATGTAGCCAGGGTCTTCCGTGGTCTGGTCGAAGGGCGGATCGAGGAGCTGGATGAGTTTGGCGTCCTTCTGCACCAGATGCGTGTAAAGCGAATCCAGTGCCTGCTGGGCACGCTCAGGCGCGGCAACGCCCGACAGCACCGACCAGCTCTGGGAGATCGAATCGATGCGGCACTCCCGGTTCTGTGACGAGCCCAGCGGGGTGCCGTTGTCGAACCAGGCGCGGCGATACCACGCCCCGTCCCAGGCATGCTGTTCCAGGTTGTGAGACAGGCGCTCGGCCTGCTGCTGGCACCACTGCGCACGGGGTGCATCGCCCCGCGCGTTTGCCAGCGCGACGAAGCGGCGAAGCGTGTCATGGAGGAAGAAGCCGAGCCACACACTTTCACCGCGCTGCTGGTCGCCGACGCGGTTCATGCCGTCGTTCCAGTCGCCGCTGCCCATCAACGGAAGCCCGCGTTCGCCCAACAACCGGCAACCACGTTCGAGGGCGAGGACGCAGTGCGCATACAGGGTGCCGCGCTGTGCCGACGGGGTCGGCATGTCGTAGTAGCCTTCCTCGTCCGATGTCACCGCGCGCCCCTCGATGTAGCCCACCCCTTCGTCCAGCACGCTGGCGTCGCCGGTGGCCTCGAAGTAGCGGCAGGCGCCATGAGGCAACCACAGGTAGTCGTCCGAGCAGCGGGTGCGCACGCCGCGACCCTGCGGCGGGTGCCACCAGTGCATTACATCGCCTTCGGTGAACTGATGTGCGGCGCACAGCAGCAGGTGTTCGCGGGTCAGGTCCGGGCGCGCGTGCACGAGCGCGAGCGCGTCCTGCAGCTGGTCGCGGAAGCCAAACGCGCCACCCGACTGATAGTAGCCACTGCGCGCCAGGTAACGGCAGCCGAGGGTCTGGTAGACCAGCCAGCCATTGGCCAATGCGTCCAACGCAGGGTCCGGCGTACGCACCTGCACCGCAGCCAGCACATTGCGCCAGTGGATGCGCACGGCGTCCAGCGCATCGATGGCTTCCTGATTGCCCTTGCGGCTGCGTGCCAACGCGAGCGTTTCCTCGCGGTCGCGCCCCGCGCCAAGGCGGAAGGTGGTCTCGCTGCGGTCGCCCGGCGCCAGCTCCAGCGGCACCTGGATCGCCGCGCAGGGGTCCAGACCGGCACCCGCCCGTCCATCCAGCCGTTCGCGACGCAATGCCGCCGGGGCGTGCAGGCCGCCGTTGCGGCCGATGAACTCCAGGCGGTCACAGGTCCAGCCGCCGTCATCGGCATCGGTGTCGAAGAAGGCCATCCGGCCGCCGAACTCGGTGCTGTAGCTGTTGCGCGCCAGCAGCGCCCCGGTCTGCGGGTCGCGCTCGGTGACCACGTGCATGCGCGACTTCGGGCGCAGGTCGCCCATGACCCATTCAACGTAGCCGATGGCCGACAGCCGGCGTGACCTGCCCGACAGGTTGTGCAAGCGCAGAACCGAGAACTTCAGCGCGGCGGCTACGTCGACGAAGACCCACAGCTCGCTGACGATGCCGTCCTCGATATGCTCGTAGACCGTGTAGCCGAATCCGTGCCGCGTACGGTATGCCCCGGTGCCCCTGCACGGCAGCGGCATCGGCGACCAGACACGGCCAGTGTCCTCGTCGCGCACGTAGAACGCCTCGCCGCCGGTGTCCGACACCGGATCATTGAGCCAGGGCGTCAAACGGAACTCGTGCGCATTCTCGAACCACGTGTAACCCGGCGCACTCTCGCTGACGACCGTGCCCAGGTGGGCGTTCGCGATCACGTTGGCCCACGGTGCCGGCGTCGGCGCACCTTCGCGCACCACCACGACGTACTCGCGGCCGTCCTCGCTGAAACTGCCGGTGCCGTTGTCGAATTGGCCGGCGCCGCGGTACGGAAGGAACGGCCACGGATCGTCCACGTCTTCGTCGTGCTCGGCGCCCGGGGGCAGCCCGGGTTCGGGTCCCAGGTCGGCCACCCCGGGCAGCTCGGGGGCTGCCTCCCTCGACAGTGCCAGTTCCTGCTGCTCTCCCTGCGGCACCAGGGCCGGAATCCGGCGGGCAGGCAGGGACTGGCGTCCCACCTGCGCAGCCAGCGTGCCGTCCTCGTCGCTGATCACCACGCGGGCCACCGCCTGCAACAGAATGCGGTCCTCGTGGCTCATGTTCTGCACCGGCCGCACGAAAATACCGCCAGGGCGATCGAGCAGCCCCGTCTCCGAACTGGCGGCCACCATCCCCAGGATCTGGTCCTGCAGTTCCTGCCGATAGCCGGCCTTGCTGTCGTTCCAGATGACCAGGTCGGTGTTGAGTCCCTTCTGGCGCCAATACGCATGCGCCTGCACCAGTTGCCGGACCAGTTCCACGTTCTCCGCGTCGGTCACTTTGAGAAGGACGATGGGCAGGTCGCCCGAGATGGCATGGCCCCACAGTCCCGATTGCCCCCGCTGGTTCTGCTGCAGCACGCCGTCGCCCGCGCGCAGCAGCGGATTGGCGTACAACACGTGGCTGGCCAGCCGCTCGTACAGCGACGCCTCGGCCTGGCTGGCGTTGATCTGCCTGCGCACGACCTGGCTGTGTGTCCAGGAGAGGTCGAAGACGCGGTCCGCCAGGCGGCGATCACGGTACTTGTCCACCAGCGCCTCGCAACCGGGGCGGTCGGTGCCAATGCCATACACCATGTCCAACTGCACGGTCTGTTCGGGCTCCAGCACCACCCGGACGCGAATGGCCACGATCGGGTCGAGCACCGAGCCGTCCGTGCCGGAGAGGTCGCTGTCGGTGGCCAGCGCCTGCGGTGTCCGCGGCGTGTTGCCACGGCCCAGGAAGCGCGCACGGTCGGTTTCGTAGGAGATGGCCACCACCTCGGCGTCGTGCACCGCGACCAGATGGAACATCCACGGTGGCACTTCGTCGTGCGAACGCGGCCGGCGCGTGCACAGCACGGCCTGCTTGGCGGCCAGGATCTCGCTCTGCACGAAGAGGTTGCTGAAGGCAGGATGCGCATCGTCGGACGCGGCCGGTGCCAGCACCACTTCGGCATAGGTGGTGATCTCCACCGTGCGCTGGCGACGGCTGCGGTTGGTCAGGCGCAGGCGCCGCAGTTCGATATCGTCCTCGGCCGAGATGGCCACCTGCAGGTGGCTCTCGCAGCTGCGGCGCACGCCACGGAACTCCGCCTTGGCGTCCGAGAAGATCGCCTCGTAGTTGTCCAGCGCCACGCAGGTGGGCTGGTAGGCGGCAGACCAGAATTCGCCGCTGTCCACGTCGCGCAGATAGCAGAACGTACCCCAGGCATCGGTGGTGCCGTCCTCGCGCCAGCGGGTGAGCGACAGGTCGCCGAGGCGGCTGTAGCCGCCGCCGGCATGGGTGAGCATGCCGTGGTAACGCCCGTTGGAGAGCAGCTGCACTTCCGGGCGCGGGCCACCCGGGTCGCGCAGCACGCGCAGCGAGGTCTCGTGCTCGGCCATTGCGGCGTGCTCGCCGAGCGCTTCGACCTCATGGGGATGGAAGACGCCGATGCGCGGGATGCGCTCCTGCAACAGCAGCAAGGTGGCCTGGAACTCGACATCGGCAACAAAACGGCGCTGCATCGGCTGGTCGCGCAGGAGGTAATCCAGCGACAGCAGCCCCATGCCCTGGTGGTGGGCCATGAACGACCGCAACAGAACATGGTCCTGCCCCGGCGGCACCCGGGCAGGGGTGTAGTCGATGGCCTCGTACATGCCAAAGCGCCCGGAGAAGCCCAATCCGTCAAGCGCCTGCAGGTTCTGGCAGGCCGCTTCCGGCGCCACCATCAGCGCCATCATGCTGGCATAGGGCGCGATGACGCGATCCTGCCCGAGGCCGCGCTTAAGCCCCAACCCCGGCACGCCGAACGCGCGGTACTGGTAGTTGAGGCGGGCATCGACGGCGTTGTAGCCCGATTCGGACACGCCCCACGGCAGGTTCAGGGTGCGGCCGTAGACGATCTGCGCCTCGACCGCATGCCGCGCGGTCTGGTCGAGCAGCGTATCCGGATAGCTCGGCATCACCAGCTGCGGCATGAGGTACTCGAACATCGAGCCACTCCATGACAACAGCGTGGGCGTGCCGTTGACCTCGGTGAGCATCCGGCCGAGCGCGAACCAGCTCTCCTGCGCCAACTGGCCCTGGGCGATGGCGACGAAGGCGCACAGCCGCGCTTCGGAGGCCAGCAGGTCGTAGAAGCTGTTGTCGAGGCGGTGGTCGTCGACGTTGTAGCCGATCGAGAGCAGGTTGCGGGTGCGGTAGAACAGGAACCCGTATTCCATCAGCGAGAACTGCCCGGCGCGGTGCGCCAGCGCCTGCAGGTGCACGATGCGCGCGCGAGCGTCCGCACCGGCCGTACCGGGCAGGGCGGCCAACTGGCGCAGGCTGGGCACCGGCGCCTCGACGTCCGCGCCGGCATCGGCAGGGAGGTCGGCAAGTGAGGCCAGAGCGGCATGGCATTCGGCAGCGAACAGGGCCGGCCAGTGCAGCTCACCGTCCTCCGGCGTTGGCGGTGCCGGCCACTGCGCCAGCACGGCGTCGGCCAGACCGGCCAGTTCCTGCAGCCGGGCAAGCAGCTGCGCCGACCCGCGGGGGCGGTCGGTGCGCGTGGCGACCAGGCGCTGGCGAAGGTGGTTGAGCGCCTCCTCCAGACGCGCATCGCCGGAGCGATGGCGCTGCCGTTCCTCTTCCAGCACGCCGAGCGTATCGGCCAGGCCGTTGAACGTATGCGGCGCCAACACCGGCGCATCCACCAGCGCGAGCAGGCCCTGCCGCAGCGTCAGCAGGTGGCCGGCCAGGTTGCCGCTGTCCACCGTGGAGACGTAGCGCGGCGGCAGCGGCGCGAGGGTCTCGGTGTCGTACCAGTTCAGGAAGTGGCCGCGATGGCGCTGCAACTGGTCCAGCGTATCGAACGCCAGGGCGGTCCGTTGCGCTACCGCGCCCTGCTGGAGATAGCCGAAATCCCATGCAGACAGATTGGCCAGCAGGGACAGGCCGATGTTGGTCGGCGAGGTGCGCCGCGCCACCACCAGCGTCGGGTGCTCCTGGATGTTGTCCGGCGGCAGCCAATTATCCTGCTCGCGCACCCAGGCCTGGAAGAACGACCAGGTGCGCCGCGCCAGCCGGCCAAGGAACGCCCGCTGGGTCACGGAAAGCTCCGCCACGCTCGCGGCCGGCGGCCGGCCCAGCCACGCCATCAACGCCGGCGCGAAGGTCCACGCCAACAGCAAGGGCAGGGCGACAGGCAGCGCCTGCGGACGCACGCTGGCCACCACCGCCGCCAGCGCGAGCGCCAGCAGCGACGCCGGCGCCATCACCCGCCATTCCGCAGACCTGTCGCTGCCGAGGCGGCGCTCGACTTCGCTGGAGGGGTTCCATTGCAGCAGGTGACGGCGGGTGATGGCCATGCGCCAAAGCGTGCGCAGCACCGCACCACCGGCCAGCAACGCTTCGTAGGGCAGGCAGGCAACCTGGGTGGCCGCGCGCAGCAACGACTGCAGCGTACCGCGCCCGACCATGATGTAGTGCGCTTCCAGCGGCGTGTCGTCCGGCACGCTCAGCGCATCGCGCAGCATACCGATCAGCGGCGGCGCGAACCACAGCGCCAACACCCATGCCGTCCAGGCCGCCGGGCGGTCGGCAGCCAGCCAGCCCGCCACCAGCAGGGCCAAGGCACCGATCGGCACCAGGCTCCGGCGCAGGTTGTCCAGCAGCTTGCCGCGCGACAGCAGGCTGAGCCGGTTGCGTGCCCATCCGGCGCCCGGGCGCGGTGCCCACGGCAACAACCAGGGCAACAGCTGCCAGTCGCCGCGGATCCAGCGCGACCGGCGCTTGGCGTCGGCGGCGTAGCGTTCGGGATAGTCCTCGTACAGGCGCACGTCGCTGACCAGCCCTGCGCGTGCATAGCAGCCTTCCAGCAGGTCGTGGCTGAGGATGCGGTTCTCGGGCAGGCGGCCCTCGAGCGCATGCTCGAAGGCGTCGACGTCATAGATGCCCTTGCCCACGAACGAGCCTTCGTCGAACAGGTCCTGGTAGACGTCCGACACCATGCGCGTGTACGGATCGATGCCGGGCTCGCTGCCGAACATCCTGGCAAACCGCGAGGTACGCCGCGTGCCAAGGCTGGTGCCGACGCTGGGCTGCAGGATGCCGTAACCCTCCACCACGCGTTGCAGTGCCGGATCGAAGCGCGGGCGGTTGAGCGGGTGCGCCTGCGTGGCGACGAATGCGCGTGCGGCATCCCGCGGAAGCTGCGTGTCCGAATCCAGGGTGATGACGTAGCGGACGCCGATCAGGGCAGCCGCATCACCGACGATGCGCATGAACGCGGCCGCATTGCCGTGGCGGAGCAGGGCGTTGAGCGCGGCCAGCTTGCCGCGCTTGCGCTCGTGCCCCATCCACACCCCTTCGCCGGGGTTCCATTGCCTGGGGCGGTGCAGCAGATAGAAGCGATCACCGCGATCCGGCGCGTAACGGCGGTTCAATTCCTCGATCCGCTCCACGGCGTGCGCAAGCAGGGTCTCGTCCGTCGGCGCCTCGGCTGCGGCGGCGTCGAGAAAGTCCGTCAGCAGCACGAAGCGCAGTTGCGGATCGCGGTTGGCCAGGAAGCGGACCTCCAGCGCCTCGGTCAGCACATCGATGCCGTCGTTGCTGGACAGCATGGACGGGACCGCGACCACGGTGGAGCAGGCGGCAGGTATCCCTTCGCTGAAATCGAGCTTGGGCAGCGGCCGGGGCGTGACCAGTACCGTCGCGGTCCAGTTCACCAGAACGATGCCCAGCTCGCTGAACACCAGCAGCCCCAGCAGCGCGGCCAGCCAGACGGGCACCGCACCACTGCCCGATGCCAGCAGGCCAGCGGTGGCCACCACCGCCAGCAGGGCGATCGGCAGCAGGTACAGCGCAAGTGGCACGCGATGCGCCAGTCGCCGTGCCTTGCGGTGGCGCGGCGCTGCCTCCGCCACCGCTTCAACGGTGGCGTTCACACCTTCGCCGACGAGCCAGTAGCCCACGTGCGTGCGTGGCCCATCAAGCGGCGTGGCCGCCCGTGCCAGATCCAGCGCGATGGTCGCAACGCGCTCCTCCGCCACGCGGCTGCCGCGGGCGATCTTCTCCACCACGTGGCGATACGCGTCGCGGGTGCCGAAATCCATCTGCGCATAGACGGCCATCGGGTCTTCCCGCAGCCGCTGCTCGACCACGCTCATGTCTTCGACAAAGGTGCGCCAATCCATCGTGGAGAGGAAGCGCAGGCTGCCGATGCTGTTACCGATGGAGACCTGATCGGCGGCCTGCTGCTGTCCCTCGGCGGCGACCAGTTCGTCGATGCGCTGCCCGGCTGCGGCTGCCCACTGTTCCAACCAGGCGACAGGCATGGCCCACGCGCCGCCGCGCCCCTGCAGCGACCGGGTGAGCTCGGCGATGAACGCGCCGGTCAGTGGCGGCGCGGAGCGCGCCATGTCGGCAACCACCAGGACCACATCGGTTGGGGTGTCGGACGCCGCGCGGTTGAGGTTGTCCGCCCATTGCGCCGCCAGGCGACGGTCTGTGCCATCGCGCATCACCCGCGCCGCCATACGGCGCAGGTTCTCCAGCAGCGCCAGGCGCAGCATGATGGGAACGGCCCACAGTTCGCCCAGACTCAGCGGCGCGAGCGACTGGTAGGAGGCGATGAAACGGCCCAGCGTATCGGCGTCAATGCGGCCATCGCCGTGCGCGATGGCCTGCATCGACAGCTCGTACACGCGCGGCAGCCCGGCGGATGGGCCGGAGGCAAGCGACGGCAGCTGACGGCTATAGCCGCGCGGCAGGTGGCGTCGCGCGGTCTGGATCTGTTCTTCGATCAGGTAGTAGTTGTCGAGCAGCCATTCGCCCGCCGGGGTCACCGGCCGCTGCTCGCGCACCACGCTGCTGAGCAGGGTGTTGGCGTCTTCGAGGACACGCTCGTTGGCCTGCAGGCGATCGAGCAGGCGCTCCGGGCTGGGGCGCGTCCGCACCCGATGCTGCCGCGCCAGTGCGCGGCCGTACACCTCCATCTGTTCCACGCTGTACAGCGCCGCACGCAGCGGGCCCTCGGTGGCCTCGATGGCTGGAACCGCAGCCTGGCGCTCACGCCAACGCCAACGCACCAGACGACGCAGGCGCAGCCAACGGCCAAAAAGACGGGGGAGGTGGGGCATGGGGTACCGAGGGAGGCAGATCGCGTTCTGCATAGTTGCATTGCAGGTGCCGTGGTAGCCGTGAAGGCCGGATTCAGCTGCCGCCGCCGGGGCCCGATGGGCCCAGACGAACTGCCTTGACCGCATAGGGGGCCGGGGGGCTTCAGGGTCAGGCGCGAGCCGTGGAACGCCGCGCACGCTTTCTGGGCGTTCCGGAACAGGGCGCGTACCCACCGCTGGCTAGAGTGCAATCGCCGCTGACAGACAGACGCCCGAGGCAGGAGGGGCCGCAGCGCGCCGGTACCGGCAGGTCAACACGCTACGGCGTTGCCGGACAACAGACTTCTCACACGAACCGAGGGACAACACAATGAAATCGATCATCCTGGTCGCGGTACTGCTGTGGGCATCCATCGCGACCGCCCACGCGAAGCAGTGTTACGAGGCCCAAGCAACCGTGAAGCAGGCAGCGCCGGCAAACATGTGCACGCAGACGGAAAAGGGGTATGCCAACACCGGCAAGGGGGTGCTTACGCACGATGGCTGCACGTCCGCAAAGAGCCAGGCAGCGACCAAGCTGAGGGCCCGGCTGCAGGAGTCGTGCCGGGCCTATGTGCAGACCTATGACAAGTGCAGCGTCATCGACGTCACGTCCTGCAGCTGAAGCGCGACCACTGCCAGGCTTCCCAGGCCTCAGTGCCTGGGAAGCCTGCGTATGACCCCCTGCAAGACAGGCCTTGCGTAGCGGCTCCGGCCGATTCCCCGCGAGGCCCTGCAATCGCCCTGACGCGCCGGCATCAGCCAGCGGCTGCGCCACCTTTCATCACCACCTTCGCCCGCTCAAGCCAAGCGGCGTGATGATTGCGCGTAAAGCGCGACCAATGACCGGAATCGTCGATGATGCTTGCAAACAACCGGTGCGCCCGTTGCCGGTCGTCCGCACCTGGCTGGGCCAACAGCCACTCCGCATAACGGCAGCGCGCAGCCACGTCATTGCCGCACTCAACAGCGCGCTCGAATGCCGCACGCGCTCCCGGCGAATTGCCTGCCGCCAGGGCCTCCGCGTACAGCAGCATCTGCTCGGGCTGCCGGCGGGTCTCCGGGTGCCGCTCGAACATGCCTTCCAGGGTTTCCACGGCGAGCGGGGCATCTCCTGATTCAAGACGTGCGCGGGCAAGCCCAGCAAGGATGTGCGGCTCATCGCCGAGCGGTGAGCTGGCGGCCTTCTCGAAGAGGGGGAGGGCTTCGTGAACATTGCCTGCGTCCAGCAGCACCGAGGCCAGGCGAACCCGGTTCTGCAAGGTCGGCGCATGCGCCAGCTCAGCCCGCGCGTTGTGCAGTTCCTGCCCCGGGTTGATCAGCCGGTTGGCTGCGCGCAGGGTCTGCCGTGCGCCGCGCGAGTGGCGGATCTCGGGGAAGTAGATCGCCAGGAAGTAGACAACACTGCCCAGCAACGGGAACGAGAACAGGAGAATGAGCCAGTAGAGGCTCTGGCCAGAGCGGATGGCGTGGACCGCAAAGAAGATCGCGGCCAGTACATGGAGTCCGATTCCGAGGAAAGGCATTTCATTCCGCCGCGTCCGTGGGGGAGGCAAACTATAGTATTTCCCGGGGTCGGGGGGACAGAGGCGGCGGAGCGGGGGAGGCCGGGGAGGGAGCAGGGCGCGGGTTCGCCTTCGCCTGGAGGCTGGGTGGGTCGATCAAGTTCATCCCATCTATCGGGATTGGACTCCACTGCCAGCGCGGCGACGGGGTGTCGTGATTGGCAACGAAGTGTGGCAGGACGCTTAGATGCCCCCCGTGCCACCGGCAGCAGGCGTTTCACGGCCAGAGCGGCCAGCCAGGCGACGGCCGCCACCGCTGCCTCCAACGTCGGCAGTGCATTTCCGATGTCGCTGCAGCACAATCGACCTGGAAGCGCCGGGTTCCGGCAGAAGCTTCAACGACTGCGTACTCACATTTGTGCAAGGAAGCGCTCATGACACGACAAATCACAAAACTCGTCATCGGCGCGGGCATCATGGCCATCGCGACGCACGTCGGGGCCAGCGAATTTCTGATCGACATGCAAGGTGCAGCCGGAAATCGTGTCAATGTCTACGCCAATGACGCGACGACCGACCACACGCCGATCAATGATGTCATGAATCCTGGCCCAAACCGGATCCGTCAGATTGATTTGACAATGGTCTATGAAGCGGTCGACCAGCCCCTCTGGTTGGAATATAAACTCCAGTTCAAATGCCCCAAGCCGAGTCAGCGCGGCCGTGGCGCAGCCAAGCGCAAGACTGATTCAACCGGCATGCTGGACACGCCGGATTCCGTGGAATTCCGTGTGGCCAGCGGCACAAAGTCCATGAAACAGGATCCGGCGATCATTGATCTCCAACCCACCGATTGGCAAAGCACGACCAGCTACACGATGCGGCAGGCATGGAATGTAGCCTGCAACAGTGACAGCATTATCGCCGCCAAAGAAGCTGTGTCGGTCAATCGTGTGTTTAAGGCCGAAGCATTGCGACCGAAACTGGCAGCCATTGGTTTGAATGGACTGGAACTGGTCCCCGATGGACTGTCGATGAGTTTGCTTGCCGACTTTACCTGGGAAAAGCTGTGGTCCGATGTACCGAAGCCCGCGATCAATAACGGCCGCAAGCTGACGCCAGCAGAATCGGAAGCGCTCAAGGCAAAACTGGCCCAAATGCAGCAACACGTAACCGACGCGCAGGGGATGGTGCAGGGCAATCTGGCGACGATGAAGGCCGATCTGGATTTTACTCAGACCGCCGCTGAGTACCGGGGAAAAAGGCGTTTAACGCGCAGTGAATCGCTCCTGGTCCAGGTGTGGGCGGGTAAGACTGAGCAAGAGGTCGTCGCCGCTAACGGCAACCCGGCTGTCCGTCAGGCCGGTATCGCGCGGACGCTCTCTTATGGGCAGTCCTTTGACAATCGCGTCATGTGGCAGAATCTCGCAACCGGCGCGACTTATGACGGCGGCGGTTACAAAAGTTGCAACGTCCGCTATGTGCTGATCCCGGACAGCGCCGGGACGCTGCGGGTTGCCGATGTGAATGTCTTCGGTGAAGCAAGTGGCGACACAAGAGGGATGCGTGACGTCTGCACCGACATCTTGAACGTGCCGAACGGCTGACATCATGGCCTATTTTCGAGCCGCGCTCATGCAGGCCGAAAGCTGGCGATACGCCAGCTGCAACTGGACAACCTTCGACCGGAACACCTCTTTTCCCTGAAACTGGATGGCGAGCTCATTGCTGTCCGGCTTTTCCTTCACCGATTTCTTCACGTCGATGGTCAGCAACAACGCCCCACTGCTCTGGCCCGGCAGGCTCACATGGGCGGCCTCAACGCTCTGCGTGGGGTGGTTGGTAGATGACAACGTGATCGGAGCGATCTCGGACTTTGTCACCGGGGGGATTGCCTTGCTGATGAACCAAACGCCGCCATGACCCTTTCGCGCCATCCCAGCGTCGGCGGGGCCGCGAAGCGAAAAGGTGGACTCTGGCGTGATGAAATTAACCGAGCAGTGGTAACCGGTGTTGACGGGTTCGCGTACCAGCACCCAACTGCCCTCACCCCCTTTGTAGAAGGATTCGCTGAACATCGGCTTATCCGGATCCGCGCCACCGAGCAACTCAGGGGCGATTTGAGCAAGGCAGGGGCTGGTCCATGCCAGGGTGACCACTACGCCGATCAGCCAATTCTTCATCTGAAATCGATCTCCATTCGTTGGTCCTTGACGTCCGGTTTCGTGCAATTCTTGTCCTTACCCTATGCAAGCGGCTATGGGCCATAGCTTAGCCTTCCAGGAATGCCGTGTAACGCTTTGCACGCCACGTACTTGTTCGAGGGCCTTCGCGGATCAGAGTGGGTGCATCCGCCACCAGGCTCACGCCGTGGTGCTCAGCCACTGTTTCGATTGCCTGCACTCGCCACAGTATGTCCGCGGGGACCTTCTGGTAGTCGTACATGGCCGAACTCCGAGGAGGCACGAAGCACCGATGCGGTGTCATTGACGCCCAGACCAATGGCGGACATCTGTTTGAACCTGTGCCGGAAGGGGTTCAGTAGTTGCCGTTCGGCCAGTCCGTATAGCCCTTCGCGCCACCGCCGTAGTAGGACTCGCGCGGGGCAATGGTGAGTTCAGCGCCGCGGCGCAGGCGCTCAACGAGATCAGGGTTGGAGATGAAGAGGCGACCAAAGGCGACCGAATCGATCTTGCCGCTGGCGCGCCGTTCGATGGCCATGTCCAGGTCGTAGTTGTTGTTGCCGATGAAGTGGCCATTGAACAGCCCACTCAGGGCGTCCATGTCGACGCCCGCAGGAACTTCGCGGCTGGTCGCCGTGGCACCCTCAACGAAGTGCAGGTATGCCAGATTGAAGGCGTCGAGCTTCTCGATGAGATAGCCATGCAGCGCCATGACATTGCTGTCCGGCGGCGTATTGCCGGCATCCGGGGTGACCGGAGACAGACGGATGCCCACCCGATCACTTCCCCAGATCTTGACGATCTCCTCGGTCACTTCCAGCGTCAGGCGTGCACGGTTTTCGATGGAGCCGCCATAGCGGTCCGTACGCTGATTGGTCGAATCGCGAAGGAACTGGTCGAGCAGGTAGCTGTTGGCCGAGTGGACCTCCACGCCATCAAAACCAGCTCGCGTGGCGTTCTCCGCAGCCTTCTTGTACTGCTCGATGATCCCAGGGATCTCATCGGTCTGCAGAGCTCGCGGCATAGAGACCGGGACGAAGCCCTCGGTCGTGTAGGTGTTGCCCTCAGCCTTGATGGCCGAAGGGGCAACCGGTGCAGCACCATCGGGCTGCAGTTCAACGCTGGAGAATCGGCCAACGTGCCACAGCTCGCTCACGATCTTGCCGCCGGCCGCATGCACCGCATCGGTAACCTTCTTCCAGCCTGCAACCTGCCCTTCGCTCCAGATGCCAGGCGTAGCAGCGTAGCCGCGACCCTGGGGAGAGATGTTGGTGGCCTCGCAACGATCATGCCGGCACCGGCGCGCTGGGCGTAGTAGGTGGCGTGCAGTTCGTTGGGGATGCCGTCTTCCTCATAACGGCTCCGGGTAACCGGGGCCATGACGATGCGGTTCTTCATTTCAATACTGGCTACGCTGACCGCGTCGAAGAGATCCGTGCGCTTGCTGTTATGGCTGTTGAAAGTATTCATATAGTTGACCGGGCGTCTATACAATTGGGAAAAATAAGCGTCAAGCCAGGAGCTTGAGGAAGCACGACATAGCCCGCTCGAACGGGGCGTTGGTCTGACTGACCTTGACCATGAGAGAAGCTCCCAGCCAAAGCTGGTAGAGGCCTTCTGCGGTGGTTTGCGCCTGGACTGCCACGGCAATGGAGCCGTCGGCGTGGCCCTGTTCGATACACCGGACCAGTGATTGACGTGGACAAAATGCCCTGTTCTTAAATAGTTGATTTAGCTCATTGCGGCGAGAGAAATGGGGGAGTTATTTGTGGCAACAACTGTGGATAAGCCACCATGAAATTCATGAACTACGGAGAAGGCGCCCACTTTTCGGTGCATCAACAGAAAAGATGCCATTTTTGTATGTTCGATACAGGAAGTCCCACTCTAACGCGTTGCCGTATGCTCATCGGCAACGTGCCCGCGGCAGCCGCTATCACGAACGCCTTGCGCACCGTCTGCGGATTCATTGGCGTCGTCTCCTTACCGGGCTCCCACGACAGATCAATGGCTACTTCGACAAGCCTATTAGATGCGTCAACGCCGACCCAGGCGACTCGAACCCGGCTAACCAGTATCAGCGGGCACGGTAGGAGGCATGCCTGTCCGCCTGGCTATCACTGGCGGCTTGACGTGGCAGAAGAAATGAAACGAGCCGAATGCGCCGTCGTTCAGTGCTCCGATCTCTCGCTCTATCGAAAGGGAATGCTCGCGTTGTAGCGGGAAGCTCTCATTTCCAGAGATCAAACAGGGCGATATCAGCTCATGCTCGAGGGGTCCTGGTGAGCTTAGGAATGCGGATAGCCGCCGGAACCCCCTCAGATCTCGCCAAAGTACATTCGCACCGCCTCTGAGTCCGTGAACATCAGCCCGCCGCTGGAACCCTATCAGCCACTCAGGTTGCGCGGAAGACCGCGACATTCGATCCTCGCGTGATGTGGCCAAACAGTAGGTCCGGAGTGAGTCTTAACACGTGAGTAGCGGCGCTGACGACGGTATCGAAGATCATGGCCTCTTGCTCTCGCGCTTCTTGCTCTCTCTAGGCTTGCGCTTCTTCTTTGGGGGAGTCCTCTTTGGGGTCAGCGGCTCGGCCATAAAGTTGCTGGATTGCGAATTGCCAACCATTGTTATGGAGTGCTCGACGAACATGTGCGGATCAAGGCTGTCATCCGGCTTGGGAGTTGGAGCTGAGGATCTGTCGTAAACAAGGATGGCGTCGCGGTCGCACACGAAGATGACTTTTGCGAACGGAAAGTCTGCTTGGCCAAGCAAATGGCTTGCCATTGGCGCATAGAACGTAGTCAGTTCGGGGCAGGGGAGCGTTAGATAATCACTCTTGGTCAGGAGCACGATGTCGCTGTAGCTACCTTGGCCGAGGTACTGAGCATGCTTGTGCGCTTTGGCAAGTGCAGCTCTTGCAAGGTAGTCAGGCGTAATAGTCACAACAGCCTTCTTCAGCGGTCGCGGAAGTAGGGGCTCGCGCCGCTCCATCCGACGGGCCTGAGCGGCCTTGGCGTCCGCTCCATAGGATTCGTCATTCATGTACTGCTTGTCGCTCGACGGATCAAGGGACGTTATCTCGATGCCGATGCGTCTACCGTCGGCGAGCACAATGGCTGCGTCGGGTCTGTCTACCTGGTTGCGGTCGATCTCGAAGTCGCCGTAGAGTGCTTTCAACATCGGCACAGCCAGGTGCAGTGTTTCTTGCTCCTGTTCAATTTTTTTCAGGTCCATCTCAGCGCAGCTCATGTCGTGACTAGTGCAGCTGACTTTAATGATTCGCTGTGGCGATACAATAGCGGCGGGTTGGAGGCGATGAGGCACAACAAGTCCAGCTCTAACGCGATGCCGCATACCCATAGTCAAACAACCCCGGCGTACTTATTATCGAAAGCGCTGGGTGCACCGTCTACGGCGGTTCTTCGCAGTTTTCTCCTTGCGGAGCGTCCACGGATGACCAACGGACGCTTTGACAAGGCGAGGAGAAGTCCCAAGGCCGGCCCACGCGACTCGAACCCGACAAACTTCGTTCTGAACAACCTCAATCTCAATGACTGGCGACGTTAGCAGGCCAGTACTGGAGGTTGGCCCTGCGCGCAGCCTCAGGCAGCCATGCACTTCCGCGCCACCGAAGAGCGGCTCAATCGGGAGGTCGACCGCGCCCGCCAAGAGGTACGAGGCCTGAACGAAAGCCTGGCCAAACAGGCGACCCAAAGCCGCTGCGCGCTGCAGACACTGGAAGGCCGTCTCAGCCAGGTTGTCGGTGAACGCGCAGACGCGGTGGCTGCCGCGGCCGTCGAGCGCGCCCACGCCGAGCAGCTGCAGCGCCAGGTCGACTCGCTGGGGGCGCTGGCCGCCTCAGTCCAGCAGGCACTGCAGGCCCGCCACAAACCCAACGCTGATCCATCCCGGAAGCGGACCGGCGCGCCATCAAAAAGCCATGCGCGCAGGGGCCAGGGCCGGCCGGCGAAGGCCCGCTCCGGTTGAGTACGCTGGTGGCCCGAGCGCAGGACCAGGGAGACCGGATGAACGCTGCACTCAACCACCTGCGAACGCGCACCGAGGCCGCACTTGGCCTAGTGCGCGCCACCCCGCGGGTCCTGGCCGAGTTGGACATCAAGGTGGACGAGCGCTCGGCCACGGCGCTGCCGTTGGCACTGGCCGCCATGGATACCGCCGAGGCGATCTATACGCTGCTCCTGCAACAACCTGAGCAGTACTGGGTGGCGGCACTGGTGATGCAACGCTCGCAAATGGAGTATGTGCTTCGCGCGGCGCTCTTCGCCAAGGCGGCCAGTCAGCGCGAGCTGATGGCGTTCAGACGCACCGGCACCATGCCCAAGCGCGGCAAACGGCCCATCCATGTGGCCGCCGTCGCCGAGGAAGCCGCCCACCACTTGGGGTGGGATACCGCGAAGCTGCTGAGCACCGTACGTACGCATCAACGCGACCTGTCGGGCTTGGTCCACGGCGGCAAGGAAGTCCTAGCCATCTACACGCAACACGACGCGTGGGGTGACCTGACCGTAGAGTGGAGCGAGCTGATTCACCATGTGGACAACATCGCCGTCTTTGTACAGCTGGCCTTGGCCGTGAGCATCTTGCTTTCGCGACTGGACCCAGCCGCATTAGACAAGGCCGTCAACCCGTCCATGACCAGGCCATGACCTACTTCAATGCTGCAACCGAAGCCGATCTCCCGGCAGCAGGCTGACGGCGTTTCCCAGCAGCGCATCGCCACCGGGTCCGGCTGTGCCTATGCACAGACCTCCGATGCAAGGGGCAGGGTGCCAAGATCATGAATCAGCCTAGATTTACTGATTAAACGAACGCATCGCATCATCTCGACTGGATAGACATCAAGCCGGACCAATACGTCAGTCCCAAAATCGATATATACCGGCTTGGTTGCATTCAGCCACGTGGTGTGCGGCCTTATCCAACAGAAGTTGCGATAACCAACGTCGGCGGCTTCAAACTTTGCGCGATCATCTACGAAAAAATATACCCGGTGCATGTTGCTATTGGGTGATCGCTTCCGGTCTTCCGCAATTTCCGACAGCTTGTGATACATCCCTCGTGTGGTCCCTCGATCTGTCCGATGTTCGATAGGGAACCACCGGCAATCCCGTGCCCAGGGGAGGATAGGGTCCGGGAGCAGGTGATGTATGGTGAAGTTCTTCTGGAAACGCCTGCCGTCAATGATCCACACAAGGTTCTGATAGAAGTCCTCGCGTGATTGGCGCTCCGCGTCCGTCATCGCCGAATGCTGCACCTCCACGTAGATGCCGCTGTGCGTCTTGACGTCGGCGCGATGAATCTCGCCATCGGGTGCAACGTGATTGATCTCATGGCACTCGACAGGCCAATGGGCCTTCCACTGACGATGCCAATCTGTCTCATTTTCCCACCATGTATCGCAGTTGCGCCGGCTGGCATGGGCCCAGTGGTGAATGACCTTTTCGCCACATTTTGCCATCATCGCAGCGCCACAGGTCGGACACGCCCCCTTAAGTTCAGGACTTGGGAGCGTTCTCTCCCCCTGTACCAACGCAATTTCCATTCCTTTCCCCCTACATTGAGCTTTGATGAGTGTATAGGCCCCCGGCGACCCCCGCATTGGTCTGATTGCCAAGTAACCACCACTCAACAACATCCCTCAACTGAAGACCAAGGACAGAACATACGCCGCCGTCCGTGCCATCGCAGCGGATGGGCTAGATGACGAGCCCACCCCCAAGTTCTGTCGCGACACCAACTGCCCGCCGCCGCCCTTACGCGCGACATGCCCGTGGCCGTAGGGCTGCCGAGGCGGCAGGGCAGAGCCGGTAACCGGCGATTTCGAGACCGCAACGTATTTCGCCCCGAGTACCCGAGTCCTTGCCCATGCAGACATTTGGAAGGAAAGGGCAGAGGGCCGGAGATAAAGCTAACCGATACCGTTCGATAATTCGCTTATCATGGGCCGTGAAGTCGATACTCTAGCGCCAGGCGCACCGACGGGTAGTTTCGGGCGTGAAGCATGGCTAGCTAGCCCCCTCCACTCTGGCACTGACTCTGGGAGAAAGCACCAATGACAAATCGGCCAAGGAGGAGGTTTTCGGCAAGGTTGGCGACGCCACGAGAGCCCATTCTTGATGATGCTCCTGCATCACTTCGGCTCGGTTACGTCAAAATTGTGCTTCCTCCTTATCTAGGCGAAACAAATACGCCTCGTCACTTTCGCAAGGAGCCCTTGGACACTTATGAAACACACGAGATTTTCCTAGCTCGGTGCAGAATTGATGCTGAGCCTCACGACTGGGCAGAGTCAAGCTCGTGGCAGGCACTCACGAGCCACCTGAAACAATGTGAATGGTCGTTGTTCTTCGACTTCGTCGAGCTAATTGCTGAGCTTCTAATAGAGAAGGATGACTCAATTCCATTCGACAGCGATGTTCAGTTCAGCGCCTATCGGACGCAAGTGAACATCCTGCTTGAAGAGGAAAACATCGGCTGGCAAATGGATGCAGACGGTGAGTTGCGCCGCAAAACTCAAGCGATGAAGAGCGCGATTGTCGCAACAGATACGGCGCTGAAGAAGCCCTATGCAATAGCGCGCCAGCACTACAAGCGCGGACTCGCCGCGCTTTTTAGCCACCCAATGGATGAGGCAACGGCGATCAGAGAGATCATCAGCGCCTTGGAAAGTGCTGCCAAGGTGATCGTGCCGAGAGCCAAGACGCTTGGTACCGCTGTCATCGAGTTGCGAAAGGACCCCAGATACAACCGTTGGGGCCTGGAGATTATTGAAAAGCTCTACACCTACTCCAACAATGCGGCGTTCGTCAGGCATGGGCAACGAAGCGGCGATGCACCGCATCGCACCGAAGCGGAGATGGTTTTTCAGACAAGTCTGGCCATGATCTGCTATCTCACCGAGATGGCAGGAACGGAGGACTAGCAATAGGATCGCGGCAAGGCGGAGCAGGGGAAGACTGTCGAGATTGGCATTGAGGAGCTCGCCAGGCAGACGGATCGAAAGCCGTCCCAATGTGCGAGGACGGACGCCAACCGCCCGGGCTGGCGTTCCGCTCAGCTCAGGCAGGGCTAGCTACACAACGGGCATCGGCTCGCGGACAAGCTCGGCAACACGGGGCAAACTCCTGATGACTTCGATGTCAGTGTTCACCCGGCGTGTGCGGGCGAGGGCGCAGGCAGCTTCGGGAAGGGTAAATATCTTGCTGCATAGGCCGATAACTACTCCACTGGACCAACTTCAATCTGGAGAAAGCGCAGTGCCCGACAGCAATCCCTATCAGTACTTGCCTGCCGATGGCTGGTATTACACGCATCCGAACAGCCAAGGATCCGGCTTCGCTAGAACCTTCTATCGCGTGGCCCTCTGGCGACTGGACGAGGATGGAACGATTGTAGGCTTGATCTCTGTTCGCCTAGGCCGTGAGCATGCAGCAGCTCCGGTGCGGTTGATTTCTCCCCCCCGCGGAGAGGGCGCTCAGTACGTTCACGTTGACGACCTCACCGATGAGGATCGCGCAGCGATAACAGATCGGCGCTTCTCGTAAGTTCAGCCGTTGTACGGCACACCTCCGTACGCTGAAGGTGAGAGGGCGGGATCTGTAGCGAGCCACATTTCATGGATGACAAAAGAGAAAGGGATGAGTGACTTCTTTAAGAAGATCGATGATGCGGATGAGATCAGGCAAGGCGATGTGATCAGAAAAACGGATGCCAGAACCGGGAGCGTGATCGCCTTGGGAGTGGTGATCACGGCCGACTGCGACATAGCACAAGAAAAGGCCGGGGGGCGTTACAACTGGGTAGAGATTCTCCCAATGAGAACCTACATTGAGGGCCCTTGGGCGACAGAGCAACTTCGAAGGCTTGCTAAAAAGCGGTCTAAACAGGTCCTCGATCACTTGGCGGGCCATATCCGCCGAAACCTGCCAGGTATCTCGCCAATCACTCACGAATCCCTTATTGAATGGTTGCGCACGAAGAGTCCCGAAGAGGTTATCGAGAGCGTTAGTGGAGCCATTCCTGGCCCAGGCGACAAGCAGTTGCGAGACCTAAAGATTTTCAATCTCGCAACAGCCACAAACGGGGCGCAGGGAGCTTTCGAGCGCCTTAGGTCGGCTTGGGACTTGGCCGGAACTTCGCAAGAAGACCAGCGCAACCAGATCGGGAATGCGCTAAAGGACGGCGGTGGATTTCAAGACTATTTCGTGCTTCCTGAGCTCCCAAATATGGATGGGGTAGGGTTCGTTGCGGTGCTGCGATCCATGGGTACAATCATGAGCCATGAACTCTTCCTAACTGAAAGAGACGCTCGAATCGCAGGCCAGTCAAGCGAGTTCCATAGGTTGGGGCGGTTGAGTGACGGTGTCCGCTTCTCCATCACTCAGAAACTGGCGTTCCTATTCTCACGGATTGGAATGCCAACGACATATGAGTCTGCGTGCGAAGCTGCATGTGAGCTGGTGATCGACGAGTGCTTCAACAACAAGGTTGCGGTGTAAGGACATGAAAATGAGCAAGGAAGTAGTTGCAGTTGTCATTGACCACAAAGCAATTGGCGTCTTAGACCGGGCGTACATAGAAGACTCTTGGCTAAGGGAGTTTGAACTTCCAGAAAACACCGATGGTCTGCGCCGAGTGGAAAAGAACGGAGTTGTATACATTCTTTCGAAAGATTCTCAACTCGAAGACAATCACTTAGTCATCAATACGGTAGTTTTCTCCCCCTCTGCCGGGCTTCCCAAGCCTAGGATCGCGTTCGAACGTATTATCCGCGTGGCATTGCGACACTTCGACCGAAACATAGCGATTCCCATCCAATGGCAGCCCTATCACAGTCGAGCCAGACTTTCCGTGTTCGCCCAAGCATCGAGAGAGGCGCAGCAGCGAGTTTACTTTGATCAATCGCCGCTCGGCAGCGCCAATCTCTATGCATTTGCAGTGACCAGCGCACCAGACGACCTGGACGCCGTGCCTCAAGACAAGGGCCTGTATGTAAGCGCGATGGAAGGCCTCTGTGACGCGCTACTGGAGGACGCGCCAACAGCGGGTCCACCAGTTGGCAATTTCGGCGTTCTCCTTTCAAAACCCCTCGGCTTCTGGCTAACGAATGAGTGGACACTACAAGAGTGGTATGAGCAGCGGCTCAACCGCGAGCAGCGCGCCTTTGTAGACCGCTTACATGACAGACCGGTACGCCTCAGGGGAGCCGCCGGCACAGGCAAGACTCAGTCCATGGTCGTCAAATGCCTTCGTGACCTATACGCGGACTCTGACACCGGCGGAAGCAAAACGTTTGCCTTTCTAACACACAGTTCCGCCTTGGCAAACACGGTAGTGAAGGGCATGCTTCATTCGCTCGACAACAGCGAGCGATGGTCTTCCCTGAAGACTCCATCTGGTCAGCCAAAACTGTGGATTGGGACAATCTACGAACTCGCTCAAGAAAAGCTAGGCTATGAAAAGAAAGGACTCAAGCCGCTTTCTCTCGATGGAATTGAGGGGCGGGACTACCAACGGATGCTCATTGACGAAGCCGTTGGAGTGGTCGTCTCCGACGCCCGCGTCGCGCTGGATCTCTTTCCTCATTGCAGAGACTTCCAGGAGCGTCTGAAATCCCGCACCACGGACCCGTCGCTCATCGATGAGCTGATGAATGAATTTGCTTGCGTGCTTGATCTAGAAGCAATCAAGAAGGACACGCACGAGGCAAATCGCTATGCACGAGGCGCCAGAGAACCCTGGCAGATGCACTTACCTAGTGAGCCTTATCGACGTGTTGTTCTTGAAATTCACGACATCTACCGTGGACTGCTCAGGAAAAATAAAGTCCTGAGCATGGATCAGATGATCGCTGACTTTGATGGCTACCTTGGCACTCACGAATGGGGTGCACTGAGAGAGCGCGATGGATTCGACCTTGTATTCGTGGATGAGTACCACTACTTTACACGCGCCGAAGCGATGCTCCTCCACAACTTATTCAAGTCCAGAGCACAGGTCGAAGGCCGCTGGCCCGTGGTCATGGCGTACGACATTAAGCAAGGCACCAATGACAATGCAGTGAGCGGGGGAGTAGAGAAATTCCGTAACCCGGGGGTCGGAGAGTCCGTACTGAGTGAACTGAAGCAGGTTTATAGATCAACGCCGGAGATCACTGACTTCTTGCGCGACCTTGACGCTTCATTCCCGGCAATGGATCTGGAAGGTGAATACGCCACATACGTATCTCACTCCAAACAGGAATCTGGGGAAAAGCCTTCTCTGACTGTTTATCGGACCGACCTCGAGCTCGTCGACGGCGTCTTTGACCAAGCTATCCGAACTGCACGAGAGCTAGAGGGCGGGGGCAGCCAAGTTGCCGTGCTTTGTCTGAATGAGAGCTTGTTCGAAAAGATCCGAACGGCGGGTCGAGTGCGAGACAAATTTGTGCCAATTACGACGCGTGAGGATCTCAAGGACCTTAGGTACGCAAAGGGAAAATGCGTTTTTAGCATGCCGGAATTCGTGGCTGGTCTCCAGTTCCATACCGTATTTCTTATCCATGCAGATGGTGCAGACTTCGACGAAGATCAAGGCCAAGGAGCACGACGGCGGTACGTCTCACGCGTCTACCTCGGTGCCAGCCGCGCGGCCCGGGCGGTGCTTATTGCGAGTTCGAAAGAGCGAGGAGGGGCCAGCCAGCTACTGGACACCTCACTGACCAATAGGACCCTGCTGCGACTGAGTTAGAAGTCGCGCTATCTCGTCCTTGAGGCTAACCTCAGTATTCCCAAGCAAGGGCCAAGGAAGGCTCTTGATCAAGCCCAACAGGGCCTAGGTCTGTAGGGAACTCGCTACCGGGAGCCGGGATGGTCGGATGCCACGATCTCGCAACCCGCGCGGCGTCTGCTCTGGCTTGAGCGGAGGCGGATGTTTCCGAAGGTATATGCCTGCGCATACCTGACTGCCGCACTAAGACGCCTGGGACGATGCTCATCTGTTGCAAGGTAGATAGGGAATTCATTGCATTGCCCACTAGCAAGACCAAGACGATGCCGCACTACAATTTTAGCCCCCAAATCGAAAGAACTTGCAGGAAGTTTATCCGGAAAGGCCCCATATCTAACGTAGGCTGAGGGTTGTATGGCTGAATTCTGAGGGTGATATGGCTGCATTTGAACGTCGGCGCACAGCAAGGCAGCTACTTGGAGGTCCCGTGACCAAATGAGCTCCAGAGGAATTCGGGGCAAGTAATACGTAGTTCCGCCCAATTAGGGGCGGGTTGTCCGAAGACTCGCGCAAAGATGGGCAGGTTTCCGCAGCAAAATGGGGCAGTTTCAGCTGTGCAAGGGGCAACTTATCCGCGGCAGACACCGATCCTGAGCTTGAGCCAGCTCCAGCCCGAGCCGGCAAACGACACAAGACGCGCCATCCACCACTTCGCATAATGTATATTATGTAAGCACTAGCCCGATAGGACCTATGCCTGGTCAAGGGCTGCTGGCATCCGCCTTGCTTGTTGCTTGTGTCCGGCACCAAGGACAAATCGAGCCTCGACGCATGCATCAGTACCTGGGTGACCCCGGCACGCAAGCGTACAGCCTGCGACCGTGGCGATTCCCGGGAACGCCACTTCGGGACCTCAGCGGGCAACGAGCGCCTCCGTACGCTACACCCCGTCTAGAATGTGCACAGGAACCGATCTAGGGGGATCACATGGACCGCGAACGCCAAGAGCCGAGATTCGGCACGCCTGAACTCGGTACGCCTGACTTGCAGGAACTGCGCTTCCGCAGCGATCGCGCACGATACGTGCCACAGCGAGAGCCGATGCCAACGTGGGCGTACATCGCAGGAGGCATTGTCCTGGCTATCGTGATAATCATGGGTTTGATCGAATGGAATGCACGCAGGCAAGCTGCGGCGATCTCAGCAGAACTCACGCGCCCGATGAACAAGGCGGAACAAGCTCGGTTTGACGCTCAGAAAGCAAAGTGGGCCGCAGAAGAGGAAGCGCTCATCCGTGAATACCGGCGCTACATCGACCGCCCCATTACGCTACGCCCGCAGCCAATCCCCGTAGCGCCTGCACCATTGCGTAACGGACAGCGGTGCATCGGCGGAAAGCGATTTGAACGAATCGAGGGCGGTTGGCGCGACCTGCCCCACGACCCCTGCTGATCAAGCATCAACTCTCCCATCCAAGCTCAACCCTCAGCTCCAGTCGCTGGCCCGGCTCCAGTCGGTTCGGCGCCAGCGTAAACCCATCGGGCGGACCAGTCTGCGGCTCTACACACGTCGCGTGCGGTGCACCGTCGTAGACCACCCAATGATCGGTATCCGCCCGAATCCGCAGCCGCTGGCCGGCAGATATGAGCGTCACGTCGGCGTGGTTGATGAAACAGTCATCCCACGGCCCCGGCACCAGGCTGACACAGGGCAACGTGGCAATGCCTTCGTCATCCCGTGGATACATCGCATCGGGGGCAAACAGCAGTTGATCCGGCTTGCGGAACCACGGATGCCAGCCGAGGACGGCCGGCATTGCCTGGTGGCCGGCCTCAACGGAAAGGTGGAGATGCAGGCGATCCGGCTGCAGGTGCATTGTCTGCGTCGCCCTGCCTCCAAACGGCCAATAGGCGTCCTCGGGCAGCGCCAGCGACAGCGTGGCGGCGTCCGCGTCGAGGCTGTCGATATGCCACGGCCGTGTAAAACCAACGCCGTGAATGGCGTGCGCATCGAAGTTTGCCGGCAGCGAATAGGGCCTGCCACCGAAGGTGAAACCCCCATGCCGGATGCGCCCCGCCCACGGAACCATCGGATAGCACCCCCAGGCGATGGCTGACGCTCCCGCCCCACCCTCGTGCTCGCCCACCAACCACTCCACACCGTCGTACCGTAGCTGGGCAATGCGTCCGCCGGCGTCAGGTGCAAGCGCGACCTCCAGCCTGCCTGCCCGCAACCAGTGCAGGCGTCCGGCCGGCAGCGCGGCCCGCGCATCGTCCTTCGGCGAGGGTGTATCAAGCGCCATAAGGATCGATGCTCCGGATGCTGCCGTCCACCTCGATGTGCAGCGGCGTGCTCTTGATCGAGCGCAGGTGGGTCACGCCGCCGGACAGCAGCGCGTCGTGGTAGAACAGGTACCACTGCCCCTTGAACGCGCAGATGGAGTGGTGCGTGGTCCATCCAACCACGGGCGTGAGGATCACCCCACGATAGGTGAACGGCCCGTACGGGCTGTCGCCCACGGCGTAGCACAACAGATGCGTATCGCCTGTGGAGTACGACAGGTAATACCGGCCCTGGTACTTGTGCAGCCACGCCCCCTCGAAGAACCGCCGCGCGTGGTCATCGGCGCGCAACGGCTGCCCGAGCTCGTCCACAATGAGCACTTCCCTCGTAAGCTCCGCGAGCTGGGTCATGCCCACGTCCAGCCGGCCGACACGCGGGCCCAGCGCGGGCGCATCGCCGGTGGGCTCGTCGTGCATCGCGTCATGGTGGTTGTCACGGTACATCTGCAGCTGGCCACCCCAGATGCCGCCGAAGTAGAGGTAATGCGCGCCGTCGTCGTCCTCGAACACGGCCGGGTCGATCGAGTATGTGCCGGCCATCGGCTCGGCCTCGGCGGTGAATGGGCCCTCCGGACGATCGCCCACCGCAACGCCGATGCGGAAGATCCCCTGCCCGTCCTTGGCCGGGAAGTAGAGGTAATAGCGGCCGTCGCGGCTGGCGGCGTCCGGTGCCCACATCTGTTTCGCGGCCCAGGGCACGTCGCGCACATGCAGCGCCATGCCGCAGTCGGTTGCCGGCCCCCCGGGCGTGTCCAGCCGGAAGACGTGATAGTCCTCCATGCCGAAGTGACCGCCCTCGTCGTCGAACGGCGCGCCGCCGTCGATGTCGTGCGATGGATAGATGTACAGGCGCCCGTCGAACACATGGGCCGACGGGTCGGCGGTGTAGATGTGGGTCACCAGCGGCTGGGAAATGGCGTGTGCCGCCAAGTGGTCAAGGCTGTTCCCCTGGCGGCGCTGCAGCAGGTCCTGTTCGATGCGCGTCTCCATGCGCTTGTCGATCCGGTAGAGGAACAGCAAGGCAACCGCCACCAGGAACGGAAGCGAGCAGTACACGCTCACGGTCAGGCGGATGCCGTCCACCACGGCCTGGGGCTGCTGTTCGGCCCCGGCCTGATAACCGTGGTGCGCGAGGATGCCGGCGACCAGCGCACCACCAATGCTCAACCCGATCTTCAGCCCGCACAGCATCGCGGAGAAGATGATCGCGGTGGCGCGGCGATGGTTCTTCCATTCGGAGTAGTCCGCAACGTCGGCGATCATCGCCCACAGCAACGGGATGGTGATGCCATAGCAGAACCCGTGCAGCATGAAGGAACCGAAGGCCACGCCCACCGCCGTCGGCGGGAAGAAGTAGAACACCAGCAGAAACACGGTGGATACCAGCAGTGCACCGCCAAAGACATCGCGTTTGCCGAAGCGGTCGGCCAGGCGACGGGATACACCAATGCCCAGGATCATGCAGAGGATGCCGCAGGCATTGAACAGGCTGAATGCCGAGGTTGCCGGATCCGTGGGCCAGGTGAAACCGGACAGGCCCCACCCGTTGAGTACGGCGTTCAATCCGGCGATGAAGCGATTGAATCCGGAGCCGTCGAGGAAGCCGGCCAAGGCGGCCTCGCTCATGTAGTACTGGAAGTAATAGACGTAGGTGCCGCCCTTCAGGGCCAGGTTGATGAAGACCAGGATCGTGAGGGCCAGCATCACCTGCCACGGCCGGTTACGCACCAGGTCGGTCAGATCCTGCAGCACGCCGCCGGTCTGCTCCTTCGCCGGCACGATGCGCTCGCGCGTGGTGGCGAAAGTGATCAGGAAGAAGACCGTTCCCACCACGGCGAACACGGTCATCACCCGCTCGAAGCCGAGCACGCGATCGCCATCGCCGAGGATCAGCACCAGCGGCAGCAGCAGAACCTGGATGATGAACTGCGCGATCATCACCGCCACGAAACGGTAGGCCGACAGGCTGTTGCGCTGGGCCATGCTGCCGGTCAGGACCCCGCTGAGCGCGGAGTACGGCAGGTTGTTGGCCGCATACACCAGCATCAACAGCCCGTAGGTCACCAGGGCGTAGATGACCTTGGCGCGCTCGCCCAGTTCGGGCGTACTGAAGGCAAGCAGCGACAGCAGGCCGAACGGAATCGCCGTCCACAGGATCCACGGCCGGAACTTTCCCCACCGACTCGCCGTGCGGTCGGCGGCAATGCCGATCAACGGCGTGAACACGAAGGCGCCCATCAGGCCGATCACGAAAATGATCGTCGCCGCCGTGGCGGGCGGCAACCGGTAGACGTCGGTATAGAAGAACGCCAGATAGGTGATCAGGGTCTGGAAGATCAGGTTGGCCGCGAGGTCGCCAAGGCTGTAGCCCAGTTTTTCCCGGATCGAGAGCGTGTGGTCGGTGGTCTCCGCGCGGCGGGGATCAGTCACGGCCCTCCTCCACGGTAAACCCGGCGTGCACGCGCGCATCGGCGCTTGAGCCGCCTATCCGCACCTCGTACACCCCCGGCGGCACGACATAGGCGCCACGCGCGTCGTCGTACTGGCGCAGTGCCTGGTGCGCATCCAGATCGAAGGCCACGGTCCGCCGCTCGCCCGGGGCGAGATGGATCCGCTGGAAGCCGCGCAGTGACTGCTGCGCATCTGCCGGCGCGGCCTGCAGGCGCCGCACATACAGCTGCACGACCTCATCGCCTGCGCGCTTGCCGGTGTTGGTCACCTCCACCTGCACCTTGAGCGTTCCGTCGTCGGCGATGCGCGGCGCATCGAGGCGGAGCCTGCCGTAGCCGAACCGGGTGTAGGACAGGCCGTGTCCGAACGGATACAGCGGTGTGCCGCGGAAATAGCGGTACGTGCGGCCTTCCATCGTGTAGTCGTCAAACGCGGGCATGGTCTGGTCCGCCGTGTAGAACGTGACCGGCAGGCGGCCGGCGGGATTGATGTCGCCGAACAGCGCTTCACCCACGGCAGTGCCGCCGCGTTGCCCTGGATACCACGCCATCAGGATCGCGGACAGATTCGCCTGGGCCCACTCGACGGCCAGCGCCGATCCGCCGGTCAGCACCACCACTACCGGCTTGCCGGTGGCGTACAGCGCTTCCAGCAGCGCCCGCTGGGTGGCGGGCAGGCGCAGGTCGGTGCGATCGCCCCCGGCGAAGCCCGGGTAGTTGACCGTCATCTCTTCGCCTTCGACGTCGCCGGTCAGGCCGCCAACGAACACCACCACATCCGCGCTCCGGGCGGCATCCAGTGCCTCCTCGAACGGCGGTTTCGCGCCGGGCATGCGCCAGCCCAGCCGCACGGCCGCATCGCGCTCGGCATCGAAGTACTCAAGTGTGAGGTCGTAGGCTCTGCCGGCCTGCAGGTCCAGCTCGACGCCATCGCCGTGCAGGCGATCACTTTTCCCCCAGTGGTCCAGCACGCGCTTGCCGTCCACGTAGAGGCGGAAGCCGTCGTCGGCGGCCGCCTCGATGCGATAGCGGCCCGATACCGGTGGCAGCAGCTGGCCGCTCCAGCGGATGCTGAAGCCATCGTTCGGAATGCCCTGCCCCGGTGCTGCCTCACCACGGGCCAGCAGGTTGTCGGTCGGTGACCCCCTGTCCCAGCGGAACCCGATCTGGGCATCGGTGCGGACCAGCGCCGGCGTCCCGGACAGGTCGGCCGTGCGGAAGTACTCACCGCGCAGGCCGCGTTCGGGGGAATCGGCCGAAGGCCGCAGGTACGCGGCCTCGATCAGCGGGGTTGCAGCGGGATCGTCGCGCCCTTCGACCAGGTCCACGCCGCGCGCATAGCGCACCTCCACGCCCTTGGCCGCGTCGCGTATCCCCTGCAGAATCGTCACCGGTGCGGCGGGGGTGCCGAAGTAGTTGCCGAGCAGCGCCATCGTGTCATCGGCGGTCGGGCCGACCACGGCAATGCGGTTGAGGGTGCGTGACAGCGGCAGCACGCCATCGTTCTTCAGCAGCACCAGCGATTCCTGCGCGGCCTTCAAGGCCAGCGCGTCGTGCGCGGGGGCCTGGTTCACCGACGCGGGGATGCGGGCCCATCGCACGCGCTCCGGCGGGTCGAACATGCCCAGCCGCATCCGTGCGGTGAACAGGCGCGTCACCGCATCGTCAATCTCCGCTTCGCTGATCAGCCCCTGCTGGACCGCCGCTGGCAGCGTGGCGTATTCCTGCCCGCACTCAAGCTCGGTGCCGTTCTTCACCGCCAGTGCGGCGGCCGCCTCGCGGGTGGGAACGATGTGGTGATGTTTCCAGATATCGACGATGGCCCAGCAGTCCGACACCACGTAGCCCTTGAAGCCCCAGTCACGGCGCAGCACGTCGCGCAGCAGGAAGTGGCTGGCGCTGGCGGACTCGCCGTACACGCGGTTGTAGGCGCCCATGACGGCGTCCACCTGCCCTTCCTTCACCAGCGCCTCGAACGCCGGCAGGTAGGTGTCGTACAGGTCGCGCCTGCTGGGGCGCGCATCGAAGTGGTGGCGGTCGGCCTCGGGGCCGCTGTGCACGGCCAGGTGCTTGGCCGTGGCGTCCAGCTTGCGGTACACCGGGTCGTCGCCCTGCAGGCCATGCACGAAGGCCACGCCCATGCGCGCGGTGAGGTACGGGTCCTCGCCGTAGGTTTCCTGGCCCCGCCCCCACCGCGGGTCGCGGAAGATGTTGATGTTCGGCGACCAGAAGGTCAGCCCCTGATAGCGGCCATGCGAGCCCTCGCGGAGAAACTGGTGGTGCTTGGCGCGCGCCTCGTCGCTGATGGTAGTCGCCACCTGCCCCATCAACGGCACGTCGAAGGTGGCGGCCAGGCCGATGGCCTGCGGAAACACGGTGGCCTGCCCTGCCCGCGCGACCCCGTGCAGGCCTTCGTTCCACCAGTCGTAGGCCGGCACGCCAAGACGCTCGATGGCGGGTGCGGCGTTCTGCATCTGCGCGGCCTTCTCCTCCAGGGTCATCTGCGCGACCAGCGCGGCGGCGCGGGCCTCGAAGCTGGCCGATGCATCGAGCCACGGCGGGGGCGCTGCGGCGTGCACGGCCGTGGCCAGCCCGAGGGCGGCACACAGCACCACGGTGCGGAAGACGTGGCCGCGACGGCCGCTGCAAAGGGAAGGCCTGCGCGTCATCATCTGCTCCTCAAGGCACGCTCGTCGCGTGCGAATGGTCCCAGCAGCGCGCCCACGAAGCCGCCTGCACGATCCGTACTCAACACCGTTCCATCCACGTCATCCGCGAGGGTCTGCCACCCCCGGCCATCGCCCGTGTCGAACGCGAACGCGTAGCGCCACTCGTCGCCGGTGATCTTCAGGCGCATCGACGGGCGTGTGTCCAGTGTCCGGCTGGCCAGCGTCCGGGTCACGCCGCTACCGTCGCGCGCGTCGAGGAAGACCGTCACGCGGTTTCCGCCCAGGCTGCGCACCCCAAGGAAGTACCAGTACGCCTCGCTCTGGAAGGCGGCAAGGCCGGCCGCCACGCCCGCTGCCGGCTGCGTCATCCCGGTGCTGGCTTCGAAGCGCAGATGCTGCTGGCGGCGGCCGAGGAAGGCGGGATTGCGCAGCGTATCCAGATCCTCCGGCAGCGGATGCACGGCCAAGGCCCCCGGGCGCTCGCGCAGGTCTGCCCAGGGCTGCTTGGGCACGCGCACGCGCAACCAGCGGTTGCCGAGGGTGGGTGCATCGAAGTCGTCGCGGTCGATGAAGTTGCCGGTGGACGGTGCCTGCGTGGCCTCGCCCTGCATCCACGACGGGGCCTTGACGGCATACGGGATGGTCTGGCCAGCCGGCAGGATCACCGGCCAGCCGTCACGCCATTGCACCGGCAGCAGGAAGGTTTCCCGCCCCGTGTTGTAGTGGCGCGTCTGGTAGTTGCGGCTGGCGAGGAACACCGCCCACCAGGAGCCGTCCGGACCTTCGACCAGGTCGGCATGCCCGGCATTGGTGATCGGCAACGGCCGGTCGTCGGGCAGATCGCGCTGGGTGAGTATCGGGTTGCCCGCATATGGGATGTACGGCCCCCAGACCTCGCGGCTGCGCAGGACGACCTGGGAATGCTGCGGCCCGGTACCTCCTTCGGCATCGGAGAGGTAGTACCAGCCCTCGCGCTTGTAGAGGTGCGGCCCCTCGATCCAGATCGGGTTGCTGGCCGGATCCACCCCGCCGTCGATCAGCATCCTGCGCGGCCCCACCGGCGCGAGCGACGGAAGATCCAGCTGCTGCATCCAGATGGCGCGATGGCCCTCGTAGCGCGGCTTGCCGGGCGGGGCGTCATTGATCAGCAGGTAAACGCCGCCGTCCTCGTCGAAGAACAGCGACGGGTCGATGCCCTCGATGCCCGTCAGCCAGCGCGGGTCGGACCAGGGACCGGCCGGATCGCGCGCGGTGGCGATGAAGTTGCCGCCGCTGTCGACCGCCGTGGTGGCCACATAGAACTCGCCGTCGTGGTGCGTGATGGCCGGGGCAAAGATGCCGCGCGACACGCTCAGGCCATCGAAGTCCACCTGCGTCGGGCGGTCGATCACGTTGCCGATCTGCTTCCAGTGCACCAGGTCAACGCTCTCGAACACCGGAATGCCGGGAAAATAGGTGAAGCTGGAATTGACCAGGTAGAACCGGCCCTCCACGCCGACGATGCTCGGGTCGGCGTGGAAACCGGCCAGGATCGGGTTGCGGTAGTACCCGGCCGGCAGCGCCGTCTCAAAAGCCGCATCGCGACCGACGTATTCGAACCAGTCGAAGTACACGGGCGGCGCAGGCGTGGCCCCCAGCGGCGGCGCCGCCGCGGACAGCAGCAGGAACAGGGTAGCCATCAGCAGACGCATCAACGGTCCTCCGCAGGGGTGAGGGAAAGGTCGAACGGCCCTGCCGGCGCGCCACGGCTGTCGCGCAGCGTGCAGACCGGGCCGTCGGCCCAGCAGTAGCGGACGCGCGCGCCTGGCCCTGCCTGCGGGCTGCGCAGGACCACATCGCGCCCGTCCAGGACGGCGTCGGCATAGCTGCAGTGCCGCGCCTCGGCATCGCAGAGCTCGAAGCCGATGGGGCCCTTCGCACCGGTGGTGACCAGGGTGCCGGCGACGTCGTCGAACACGATCCGCACCCCGCCCTGCAGGCGCGATGCCTTGCGTGCGGTGGGTCCGGACGGGTCAACGGTGCGGTCGCCGTAGACCACATGCCGCGCCACCCGCGCCAGGCGCCGGGCCAGTTCCTGTTTGTTGGGCGGGTGGATGTCGTACGCGTCGCCAATGTCGATGGCCAGCGCCAGCCCACTGTGCGGGTCTTCCGCGGCGACCTGCCGCTGCGCCTCGCGAACCTGTGCCCAGCCACTTTCCCCGGGCGCCACGGGCGGTGGGCCGTAGCCGGCCAACTGCACCACCAGCAACGGCGTCTGCGCGCCGAACCGGCTGCGCCAGTCATCGCGCAGGCTGCGCAGCTTCGCCGCGTAGGCCAGGCCGTCCGCCGTGTTGGATTCGCCCTGGTACCACAGCATGCCGCGGACCCCATAGTTGCCCAGCGGCGCGATCATGCCGTTGTACAGCGTCGACAGGCCCGTAGCGGCATGCCACGGTGCAGGTGGCGGCGCCGGTGCACCGGGTGCGGCGCGGTACTGCCAGGGCGCGTCCAGGGCGATGCGCGTGCCATCGTCCAGGTGCACGGCGTGGTCGCTCGCAGGGCCTGCCAGCCCCCCGTCGCCGTAGGTGTCCAGCACGTTCATCACCACCGTGTTGGCGCCGGCGTGCAGCAGACCCGCCGGCAGCGCATACGACCGCGCCTGCCCCGGGCCGTACTGGCTGCCCACGGCCACGCCGTTCACCCAGGTCATGTCGGTCTCGTCGACGGGCCCCAGCGCAAGGCGCGCGCCCTGCGCCGCCTGCGCGGCGGTCAGGGTCACCTGCGTGCGGTACCAGACCATGCCGTTGTAGTCCGACAGCGCCGGCACGCCCCAGCGCTCCCACGCGCCCAGCGTGGGCGGTGCATCCTGCCAGCCGGTGCGGTCTGCATCTGGCTGCCAGGGCGCATCGCCGGCGATGGCGCCTTCGCGCGTTGTCCACCACTGCTGCCAGTGCCGGCCCCATTGCCGGTTCGCCGCAGCGGGATCGTGGGCATACAGCGCAAGCACATCCAGCGCCGGCCCCATGCCGCCCTGCGCGCGCAGGGCATCGCCGCTGGTCCAGGCCTCGATGCGCGAGCCACCCCATGCCGCCTCGATCAGGCCCATCGGCACGTTGACGGTCTTCTGCAGCTCCCGCGCGAAGTAGAAGCACGCGGCGGAGAAGTCGCGCACCGTGTCCGGCGACGCAGGCTGCCACGCAACGGCTCCCTGGAGGTCGCGCTGTGGGGTGACGGCTGCCGCGTTCGGCACGGTGAACAGGCGGATGGACGGGTGCGTGGCGGCGGCGATCTCGCTGTCGGCGTCGAGCGTGCGCCACACCGGAAGTGCCATGTTCGACTGCCCGGAACACAACCAGACGTCGCCCATCTGTACGTCACGCACAACCTGGGTTGCCTGCCCTGCCTGCACGGCCATGTCGTAAGGACCGCCCGCGGCGATGGGCTGCAGCGTTGCGTGCCACCGTCCACCGGCATCGGCGCGCGTGGTGACGGTCCGCCCTGCGAGTGCCACGGACACCGGGGTGCCCGGCGCCACGGTGCCCCAGACTGCGACAGCCTGGTCCCGCTGCAGCACGGCGTGGTCCTGGAACAGCGGGTGCAGCAGCGTGGTCGCCGCATCCTCCGCCATTGCCGGCACGGCGCAGCACGCCAGCGTGGCCGCCACGATGCCGCTCCACCACGTTCTCGCCTTCATCGCCCATCTCCGGGTGCGGACGGAAACTGCAGGGCCTGATACCAGGCCAGCGGGTGTGGCGGCGCTGCTTCGCCGGCCGGCAACGGTCTGCCGCTCACCGACTGGAAGTACGCCACGCTGGCGTCGCGCCACCACTGCGCTTCGCGCAGCTGGATGCGCAGAAAGGCCGCGACCTGTTCGTGCCGTTGTGCGTCCACCCCGTGCGGCTGCGGGGCAGCGCCCCGCGCGACGGTGGTGCGCGCGCCGGGACCCAGGGTTTCCCAGGTGGCCTGCATGGCCTGCACCTGGCGCACGCCATGCGAATAGCGCCCGACCAGTTCATCCCACAACGGCCGCCCGGACGCCATGCGGTGGTCCCACGGAACGTGGTGGAACCACAGCAGCAACGGTTCCGGCACCTGCGCCAGGTCGCCATAGCGGGCGGCCACCTCGGGCGCGTACTGGCTTACGGCATTGCTGCCACGCGCGGTGCGGTCGAAGCCGATGCCGTTGCGGTCGGCGCGGTGGTAGTACACCGAGGTCCAGTCCGCGCGCGGCCCGCCATCGACCCAGGGGCCGGGCCCGTAGTGGTGCCCGCGCGCCATCAGGTGGTGCAGGCCCAGCGGGGTCATGTAGTTCACCGCGGCCTCGCGCGAGCCCATCATCATCTCGACGATGGGCTGCACCACGCGGGGGTCCTGCGCGAAGGTCATCGCCGCCCAGTCCGCCGCGATGTCGCGGGCTGATTGCTGCGGGTTCCATGCCAGGCGGCCGAAGGCGTACCAGTTGGCCGGGTCGAAGTGCGACCCACTCCAGGTCCGGTCGTTGCCGATGTTGGCGACACCGGCCATGCCGGTCAGCGACTGCGCCACGGTGGCGCCTTCGCCGCGCGCGCGGGTGTCGGACTGCAGCACTTCCTCGTACAGCGGGCCGAGGTAAACCAGATGCGTGGCGAAGCCGAGGTACTCCTTGGTGATCTGGACTTCCAGCATCAGCGGCGTGCGCGGCATGGCCCCGAACAGGGGATGGAACGGCTCGCGCGGCTGGAAGTCGATGGGCCCGTTCTTGACCTGGAGGATCACGTTCGGCAGGAAGGCCCCGTCCAGGCCGGCAAACTCGGTGTACGCCTGGGTGGCGCGGTCGGCAGGCACATCGCGGGCGTAGACGAAGGCGCGCCACATCACCACGCCACCGTGCGCGGCCAGCGCGCCGGCCAGCAGGTTGGCCCCGTCGGCGTGCGAGCGGCCGTAGTCCTGCGGGCCTGGCTGCCCTTCCGAATTGGCCTTGACCAGGAAGCCGCCGAAATCCGGGATGCGCGCGTAGATTTCATCGACCTTGTCGCGCCACCAGCGTTGCACGCGTGGATCGAGCGGGTCGGCGGTGTCCAGTCCGCCCAGCTCGATGGGAGCACTGAAGCGTGCGCTCAGGTACACGCGGATGCCGTACGGCCGGAACCTGTCGGCGAGCGCGGCCGCCTTGGCAAGATAGTCCGGTGCCAGGCTCTGCGCGCTCGCGTTGACGTTGTTCAGCACCGTGCCGTTGATGCCGATCGAGGCGTTGGCGCGTGCGTAATCCGTGTAGCGTGGGTCGTGCCACTCCGGCAGCGTCTGCCAGTCCCACAGCGAGCGGCCTGCGTAGCCGCGTTCGACATGGCCATCCAGGTTGTCCCAATGGTCGAGCACGCGCAGCCGGAGCCGGGGCGACTCGCGCACCTCAAACGCGTCCAGCGACGCGCCTGTCTGCAGCAGTCGCAGCAGATGGAACACGCCGTACAGCACGCCGATATCGTGGCGGGCCGCCACCAGCAGCACCTCGTGCCCGTCGATCCGTGCATGCCGGAGCAGATAGCCTTCGTCGCCCAACGACTCGATCTCGTGGCGGAGCGGCGCGATCATGGCCGAAGAGTCCGGTGTGCCCAGCACCACGGTCGCGTCGCCGGCGGCCGCGCCCGGCATCTGCGGTGCGCTGCCCAGCAGGCCGGCGAGGCCGCGCGCCAGTTCATCGCGCGCGGCACGCTGCGTAGGCGTCCGATCAGGGGCCACGACGTGGGACAACCGGGTGCGGTAGTCCGCTGCGAGCGCAGGTTCGAGCGGCACGTAACGCATCCACAAGGCGTAGCCATCCTCTGCGTGCGCATTGCCCGCGCAGGCGAAAAACACCATCGCGGCACCCAGCATCCAATGACACCGCTCGACACCCGAGCGGGCCCGCAGCGCGGACAACAAACCTTGTAAGCTCGGGACGTGCGTTGGCTGTGTCAGCGTCACAGCGAAGAACGGGAGCGCGAATTGGACAAGCCGAAGAAGTCGGTCCGCCGCAAAACCAGTGGCGTGACGATCGACGAGGTGGCGGCCCTGGCCGGGGTGTCGCCGATGACCGTGTCGCGGGCCATCAATCAGGGCAAGGTGCGCGATGCCACCCGCGAGCGCGTGATGCGCGCGGTGCGCGAACTGGGCTATACGCCCAACCTGGCCGCCAGTTCGCTGGCGGCCGCACAGCACACGCGCATCGCGCTGATCTACACCAATCCCAGCGGTGCCTACCTGCGCGAGCTGCTGGTCGGTCTGCTGCGCGTGGCATCCAACGCTGCCATCCAGCTGGTCGTCGATTACTGGGACGATCTTGACCCGACCGCCGAGCGCAAGGCAGCGCGGGCCTTGGCCGGCCGCGTGGACGGCGTCATTCTGCCGCCCCCGTTGTGCGAATCGCGGCCTGCCGTGACCGAACTCGTCAAGGCAGGCATCCCCGTGGTGGGGATCGCACCGGGTCACCTCGGCAACGACATTTCCTGCGTGCGCATCGACGACTTCCAGGCCGGCAGGGAACTGGCCGAACACCTGATCCAGCAGGGTCACAGCCGCATCGGCTTCATCCGCGGCCGCAACGACCTCAGCGCGAGCGAGCGGCGCTACGACGGCTTTGTTGCCGCCCTGCGTGCGGCCGGGCTGCAGGTCGAACCCAGCCTCGTCCAGCAGGGGGACTACACCTACCGCTCCGGGCTTGCCGCTGCCGAGAAGCTGCTGTCCCACCGCCGCCCGCCGACCGCGATCTTCGCCAGCAACGACGACATGGGCGCGGCGGCGATTTCCGTCGCGCACCGACGCGGCCTCGATGTTCCCCGCGACCTGTCGGTGGTGGGCTTCGATGACACCTCGGCCGCGACGACGGTCTGGCCGGAGCTCACCACCATTCATCAGCCGATCGCATCGATGGCCGATGCCGCCATCGACATCCTGCTGCGCACCATCCGCCGCCGGCACGACGACGCGCGCGTGTTGACCGATCACGTCATGCCGCACCGGTTGGTGGTGCGCGACTCGGTCGCGCCCCCGCCCAAGCGGTGACCGCATACGCCGCGGGATCATCGGCCCGGGCATGCAATGGTGGTCTCCGCCTCGTTCAAGGCCCCCAGCGCGACGCGTGACACCGAGAGCGTCATCGCACCGGCCGTGCCGATTGACCACGGGCGCTCCAGCTTGCCCACCTCCGCGCCGGCCGCGGCCAGGCACTTCAACGGCACGCCCACGCGCGTCCATTGGCCCACCGGCAGCGATGCCAGCGTCGGGCCGAGCGCAACGCGTGCCGAGCAGCCCGTGCCGCAGCCCACCGACAGCCATGCATCGCCCTGGGGTGCCGCCTCGACCCGCAGCGTGGTCAACAGCATCAGGTCGCCGTTGCTCTCGCGCTGCAGGTCCAGCGCCGTATGCGACTGCAGCGCGGCAACCGCCTCGCCCCTGCCGGTCCAGGCGAGGCGGCGACCGTCTTCCTGCGCCAGATGATCCACGCCGGTGACGTTCAGCAGGCCGCCGTCGAGGGATTCCGGCACCTTGGTGACGGTCACGCCCTGCCCCGCGCCGTTTTCCAGGCGCAGGGCCATGCCGGACCCGGCGTCACCACGCGCGAAGAACACACCGACCGCGCCCTCGTTGCCGGTCACGCCGGAGACCTCCGGCAGCGCGGCGAGATCGCCATTGTCGGCATAGGTGAGGCCGAAGCCGAATGCGAACTGCGGGTCGTAGTCCTTCTGCCCCACGTTGTTGGCGTACTGCACTGCTGTCCGCGGCCAGCTGAAACCCAGTTTTCCCTTGAAGTCGTGCTGCACGCTGCCGTCGGATCCGCGCAGCAGCACGTCGGCGATGCCACCGCCTTCCGAGCCGGGCAGCCACGCCGCCACGAACGCATCGGCGGCATTGATCTCGCGGTTGACCCACAGCGGGCGCCCGCTCAGGAACACCGCGACCACCGGGATGCCGTCGGCCTTCAGTCGCTTCATCAAGGCCAGGTCGGTGTCGTCTCCCGGTTTGTAGGCCAGTGTCGGCAGATCCCCCTGGAATTCCGCATACGGATTCTCGCCGAACACCACCACGGCCACATCCGGCTTGCGCGTGTACGTCCCATCGACCGCCAGAACCGCTTCGCCGCCCGCGGCCTTCGCCTGCTGCGCGATGCCCTCGAAGATCGAGTCCGCGTTCGGGAAGTCCTTGCGGGTGGTGCCGGTGCCCTGCCAGTTCAGCGTCCAGCCGCCGGCCTGCTTGCCGACGTCATTTGCCCCGTCACCGGCAACCAGGATGCGTTGCTTCGGCGACAGCGGCAGCACACCGCCCTGGTTCTTCAGCAGTACCAGCGATTCGCGCACCGCCTGGCGTGCCACCTCACGATGCTCGGGCGCACCGACGAGTGCGAACTGCCCGCCGACCGCGCGCGACGACGGCTTTCCCGCCTCGAACAGGCCCAGCCGCATTTTGACCCGCAGTATCCGCCGCACCGCATCGTCCAGCCGCTGCTGGGAAATGGTGCCGTTCTTCACCGCAGCCAGCGTGGTGTCGTAGAAGCCCTTCCAGCTGTCCGAGGCCATCGCCATGTCCAGGCCGGCATTGATGGTGGCCGGGCAATCGGTGGTGGTGCAGCCCTTCACCTGCCCGTGGCCGTTCCAGTCGCCCACCACAAAGCCACCAAAGTTCATCCGCCCCTTCAGCGCCTCCGTCAGATACGGCCGGTGGCCGTGCATCTTCTCGCCGTTGACGCTGTTGAAGGAGGCCATGACCGTCTGTGCGCCCGCGGCGATGGCCGGCGGATACCCGGCCGCGTGGATGCGCACCAGATCCGCCTCGCTGATCCGGGTATCGCCCTGGTCCTTGCCGTCGACCGTGCCGCCGTCACCGAGGAAGTGCTTCACCGAGGCGATCACGTGGCGGCCGTCAAGGAACGTGGGTGAGCCGACCTTGCCCTGCAGGCCCTCGACCATCGCGCCGGCATAGCTGGCCACCACGTCGGGCGATTCGGAATACCCCTCGTAGGTGCGCCCCCAGCGGTCGTCCTGCGGTACCGCCACGGTGGGCGCGAATGCCCACTCCATGCCGGTGGCACGGGTTTCCAGCGCGGTGATCTCACCGATCCGCTTGAGCAGCGCCGGGTTGCGTGTTGCCCCCAGGCCGATGTTGTGCGGGAACAGCGTCGCGCCGATGATGTTGCTTTGCCCGTGCACGGCATCGATGCCGAACAGCACCGGAATCGCCTTGCCGCCCTGCGAGGTATCCATCGAGGCCTCGTAGAACGCATCGGCCAGCGCCAGCCATTGGGCAGGCGAGGCATCGTACCGGCCGCCGGGGTCGGAGTTGCCCCCCGCCAGGATCGAGCCGAGCCGGTACCGGCGGAGATCATCCGGGGTGATGCTGGCGATGTCGCCCTGCACAAGCTGGCCCACCTTCTCCTCCACCGTCATGGTGGCCATCAGGTCGGCGATGCGCGTTTCCAGCGCGGGATCCTCGGGCAGTGGCCAGGCGACCTGTGGCCACGGATCCCGAGCGGCCGCCGCAGGGGCAACTGCCTTGTCATCCTTGCCGCAGGCAGCCAGGGCGAGCATCAGCGTGCCCAGCAGCAGGCCGCTGCGGACGCAGGTAAACCGTTGATTGGTCATCGCGTTCATCCTTCCATCTGCTCCAGTTCCTTGCCCTTGGTTTCGTGCACGTACCGCAGCACGAAGAAAACCGAGATGACTGCCGACACCAGGTAGAGGCTGTACGTCGCGGCCAGCCCGATGGCGGCCAGCAGAATGGGGAACGTCACCGTGACGGCGAAGTTCGCGGTCCATTGCGCCGCACCGGCCACGGCCAGCGCCGAACCGCGTATCTGGTTGGGGAACATCTCGCCCAGCATCACCCACATCACCGGCCCCCAGGAGACGTTGAAGAACACCACGTAGGCATTGGCCGCCACCAGCGCCAGCGTGCCCATGCCTCCGGGCAGCTGCAGGCGGGAATCGACCAGCGAGCCACTGGCGAATGCCACCACCAGCAGCGCCAGCGACACCGCCATCCCGGCCGAACCGACCCACAGCAGCGGCTTGCGCCCGATGCGGTCGATGAGCAGCACGGTGACGATGCAGGCGCCGATGCTGAGCGAACCGGACAGCACATTGATCAGCAGCGCATCGTTCTCGGAGAAGCCTACCGCCTGCCAGAGCACGGCGCCGTAATAGAACACCACGTTGATGCCGACCAGCTGCTGGAAGATGGCCAGGCCGATGCCCACCCAGACAATCGGCCGAACCCTGCCGGTGGCCGTGCTGCGCAGGTCCGACAGCCGCGGACGGTGATGGTCGGTGGACAGCGAGGCGCCGATCTCGGCGAGCTTGGCCTGCGCCTCGGCACCGCCGAACAGCCGCGTCAACACCTGCAGCGCCTCGTCCTTGCGGCGCTTCACCACCAGGTAGCGGGGGCTTTCCGGGATGGTCAACAGCAGCGCCAGGAACAGCAGCGAGGGCACTGCCTGCATCCAGAACATCCAGCGCCACGCCGCATGCCCGCCCCACAACGGCTCGGTCGAGGCACCGGCCGAGGCCGCCAGCAGATAGTTGGACAGGAAGGCAACGGTGAGCCCGCTGATGATCGCGATCTGCTGCACCGTGGCGAGGCGGCCGCGGTAGCGCGCCGGCGCCACCTCGGCGATGTACGCCGGCGAGATCACACTGGCCGCACCCACCGCAAAGCCGCCCATCACCCGCGCGATGATGAACATGATCGACGAGGACGCCGCACCCGCGCCGATCGCCGACAGCAGGAACAGCACCGCCGAGACGATCAGCACGTTGCGGCGTCCCAGCCGGTCGGCCAGCCGGCCGGCGCTGAAGGCACCGATGGCGCAGCCCAGCAGCATCGAGGCGATCTCGAACCCCTGCATCCACTCGCCGGACCGGAACGCCTGGTGCAGGCCGTCCTGCGTGCCATTGATCACGCCGCTGTCGAAGCCGAACAGGAATCCGCCAATCGTCGCCACCACGCTGATCACCACAATCAGGCGGGTGTTCTCGCCGTCCCTCATTGCCTGGTTCATTGCCATTCCTCTCCCCGATTTGGTATCAGCGCAGCAGATGCTGGTTGAGCAGGTTCTCGTAGCGCTCCTGCTTGCCGCTGACCTGCGCGGGCTCACCGAGCGTGGTGGCCAGCGCTACCAGGTCGGCCAGGCCGAGCGTGCCGTTCTCGAAGTCCCTGCCGGCACCGCTGTCGAAGCTCGCATAGCGTTCCGTACGCCACTGCTCCCACGGCGAGTCGGTCAGCAGCGTGTGCGCCACCTCCAGGCCGCGGGCGAACGCGTCCATGCCGCCGATGTGGGCGATGAACAGGTCTTCCAGGTCGGTCGACTCCCTGCGCAGCTTGGCGTCGAAGTTCAGGCCGCCTTCCAGCCCGCCCTGCCGCAGTACGACCAGCATCGCGCCCACGGTGTCGTACAGGTCGGTCGGGAACTGGTCCGTGTCCCAGCCGTTCTGGCCGTTGCCGCGGTTGGCGTCGATGCTGCCCAGCAGACCGTGGTCGGAGGCGACCTGCAGATCGTGTTCGAAGGTGTGGCCGGAGAGTGTGGCGTGGTTGGCCTCGATGTTGAGCTTGAAGTCCTTGTCCAGGCCATGCGCTTTCAGGAAGCCCGCCACGGTCGCGCTGTCGAAGTCGTACTGGTGCTTCATCGGTTCCATCGGCTTGGGCTCGATCAGGAAATTCCCCTTCAGCCCGATGCTGCGGCCGTAGTCCCGCGCCATCGTGAGGAACCGTGCGAGATGGTCGACCTCGCGCTTCATCTGCGTGTTCACCAGCGAGGCGTAGCCTTCGCGGCCACCCCAGAACACGTAATGTTCGCCGCCCAGCTCAACGGTCGCCTCCAGCGCCGCCTTCACCTGCACGGCGGCACGCGCCACCACGCCGAAATCGGGATTGGTAGCCGCACCATTCATGTAGCGCGGATGCGAGAACAGATTGGCGGTCCCCCACAGCAGCTTGATGCCGGTCGCATCCTGGCGCGCTTTCGCCAGGCCGACCATGTGCTTCAGGTTCTTCTCGTACTGGCCGACATCGTCGGCATCCGGCGCCAGATCGATATCGTGGAAGCACCAGTAGGGCACGCCCAGCTTGGTGAAGAATTCGAACGCGGCGTCCACCTTCGCTTCGGCGGTGGCCATCTGCGAGCCGGCCTCCCACGGGAAACGGCGGGTGCCTGGACCAAACGGATCATGCCCGGCGTTGCAGAAGGTGTGCCAGTAGCAGGCCGCGAAGCGCAGATGCTCCTGCATGGTCTTGCCACCGATCACCCGGTTCGCGTCATAGACCTTGAACGCGAGGGGGTTGTCCGACCCCCGGCCTTCGAAGGGGATGCGGCCAATGCCGGGGAAGTATTCCGTGGCGCCGATGAAGGGCTGGTTGCTCATGGTGCGTTGTCCTGTCGTTGTGGGAGGTGTCGCGAAAAGCGGGGGATCAACCGCGATACAGCGGCGTGATGGCATCGAGATGGCGCACGAAACTGGCGTAGGCGGCGGCATAGGCGCGCGTACGCGCCGGGTCCGGGTGGGCGGACTGCAACGGATCGAGCGCAACGTGCCGGTCGGCGATCTCAGCGATGGTCGCGGCCTCCCCGCGCGCGTGGCCCAGCGCCCACAGGGCCTGCAATGCCGCACCGAACGCCGCGCCCTCGGATTGGGTCGGCACGTCCACCGGAAGGCCGAAGACATCGGCCACCAGTTGACGCCACTGCGCGCTGTTGCTGCCGCCGCCGGTCAGCACGATGCGTTCGAACTGCATGCCCGCGCCGACAAACGCGTCGTAGCCAACCTTCAGGCTGTACGTCGCCCCTTCGACGGCCGCACGGTAGAAGTGCGCCGGGGTCATGTTGGTCGTGTCCATGCCCGCCAGGACTCCCTTGCCCAGCGGCAGGTCCGGCGTACGCTCGCCATTGAGGAAGGGCAGCATCACCAGGCCGTCGGCACCGGGCGATGTAGCGCGCAGGTGCCCGTCGGCATACCGGGTGCTGAAGCCGAACGCATCGGCGACCTGTTCGGTCACCACCGTGCAGTTCATTGTGCAGATCAGCGGCAGCCAGCCGCCGGTGGACGAGCAGAACGCGGCCCATTTCCCGTCCGGGTCGACCACGGGCGTGTCCGAGTAGGCGAACAGGGTGCCCGAGGTGCCCAGGCTCATCGCCAGGCGGCCGGGTACGACGCAGCCGGTACCGATCGCGGCCATCATGTTGTCGCCGCCGCCAACGGCCACCTTCACCGTCGCGCGCAGCCCCAGTGCCGCCGCGATGGCCGGGTCGATGTCCAGCATCTCCTCGGGTGCGGCGATGCGCGGCAGGCACGCGGCAAGGTCCCGCCCGGGATCGGTCGCACGCAGCAGGTCAGCTGACCAGGTGCGGGTGCGCACGTCCAGCCAGCCCGTGCCGGACGCATCCCCGCACTCGCAGAAGCGCTCGCCGGTCAACACGAAATTGAGGTAGTCGTGCGGCAGCAGGATGGTGGCAAGCCGCGCGTAGGCCTCGGGCCGGTGGGTCTTCGTCCACGGCAGCTTGGACGCGGTGTACCCGGTGAGGACCGGGTTGCCTGCCAGCGCGATACTGCGCGCTGCGCCGCCCACCGCGTCCATGATCTGCACGCACTCGGCCTGCGTGCTGGTGTCGCACCAGAGTTTGGCCGGTGCCAGCACCTCCCCTGCCGCGTCGACCGCGACGAATCCGTGCTGTTGGCCCGACACCGCCAATGCGGTGATGCGCGAGCGCACCTTGGGTTCAATCGCATGGAAGCAGGCATGAAGTGCGGCAACCCAGTCGGCCGGCTGCTGCTCACGGCTGCCATCGGCCGCGGACGTCAGGTCCAGCGGCGAGCTGGTGCTGGCAACGAGCCGACGCCCGGCAGGGTCGTACACCACGATCTTCAGACTCTGCGTCCCTGCGTCGATTCCGGCCACCAGATCCATGTACTGCACTCCCGCCCGTGATTGAAGTTAGCGCTACCATTTCCAAACAACAGCAAGCCGCTGCGTTACGTCAGTGCCGACGCCCGTGGCCATACGTCCTGCGCGGCCTTGCAGTAGCGCTCGATGAAGGCGGCCTGCGACGGCATCGTCGCCACCGCCTGCTGCACCGGCTGGCGGATCCGCGCCAACAGCGTGCGCAGGTCCGCGTCATTGATGGCACGTGCCAGCGGGTGCGGCGGACCCGGCTGGATCCCCTGCCCCATCAGCACGCTGGTCCAGGAATCCACACGGAACAGCTCGCCGGGGTCCTGCCAGGCGTGTGCACGTTCGCGCCAGGCACGCAGCCGCATCGCGAGCGACTCGGGCAGCGGCATCTCGCGGCACGCCTTCCACATCGGCTCGTCGCGCTGATTGGCGTGGTAGTGCAGGATGATGAAATCCCGCACATGCTCCATCTCCTGGCGGCTGACGTCGTTGTACAGCGCCGTCAGCGCCGGGCTGATGCCGTCGAACGGGAACAACTGGACCAGGCGCACCACGGCACTGATGGTCAGGTGGATGCTGGTCGATTCCAGCGGCTCGATGAAGCCACTGGCAAGCCCAAGCGCCACCACGTTCCGGTTCCACGCCTTCAGCCGGCGCCCGCTACGGAACGGCACCAGCCAGGGATCCCGCAGGGGCCGGCCCTCCACGTCACGCAGCAGCTTGGCCTGCGCCTCGTCATCGGACATGTGGCGGCTGGAGAACACCAGCCCGCAGCCGACCCGGTGCTGAAGCGCGATATGCCACCGCCAGCCGGCCTCGTGTGCGATCGCGCGGGTGTACGGAACCGGCGGCGAGACCGACTCGGTCTGCACCGCCACCGCGCGATCACTGGGCAGCCACTCATGCCAGTCCTCGTAGCCGGTATGCAGGGTCTGTTCGGTCAACAGACCGCGGAAGCCGGTGCAGTCGATGAACAGGTCGCCCTCGATGACCTGCCCGTCCTCCAGCACCAGTGACGCAACGGAGCCGTCATCGGCATGTTGCCGCACTTCGCGGATCTTGCCCTCGACCCGCCGCAGGCCGTGCGCTTCGGCCCTGCGCCGAAGGAACTTCGCATAGAGGCCGGCGTCGAAGTGGTACGCATAGTTGAGCTGCGGCCGGGTGTCCAGCGAGAACTGGTCGCCAAGTGACGCGACACTCTCCAGGCAGAAATCGCCCAGCGCCGACGGCATGCTGCGGCGCAGGCTGTCCAGCCAGAAATGGTGGAACGGTGTTGCCCAGGTTCCCTGCCCGATCGTGCCGAACGGATGGATGAAACGATCCCCGGGCCGCCGCCAGTTCTCGAACGAGATCGAGAGCTTGAACGTGCCGGCAACGGCGCGCAGGAACTCCTGTTCATCGATCTGCAGAAAACGGTGGAAGGCGCGGATGGGTGGCACGGTCGACTCGCCGACGCCCACCGTACCGATCTGCTCGGACTCCACCAGGGTGATGTCCAGCTGATCGCGGAACTGGTGGGACAGCGCACACCCGGCCAGCCAACCCGCCGTACCACCACCGGCGATGACGACCCTGCGGATCCGTGCGTGTGTTGTGTTCGCAACGTTCAATGCGATGCTCCCATCAGCGGTTGAGTCGAGCCAGCAGCTGTGCGCGCGTGCGCCGCGCCTGCGTGTCGTCGAACGGGGCCAGCTCACCCCGCGCCGCCTCGGGCAGGTGCTGCCCCGCGCGGTCGCCCGGGCCGAATACGTAGTAATCGAAGATCGCCGACCAGGCCTGCTTCTCGCGTGCAGGCAGATCGCGCAGCGCCCACATCGCATGCTGGAGCGCCGGCAGCGGCGAGGACAGGAAACCCGGCGAGCTGCGCCACCAGTAATTCACCAGCACGTTGAACGGCTCCAGGCTGCGCACGTGGTGCCACCACATGCTCGGGATGAAGATCGCATCACCCGGCTCCAGCACAGCCGTCTGCGCGCTGGCGAGGGCATCACGGAAGCGCGGATGGCGCGCGAAATCCGGGCGCTCGAAATCCACCACGCTGATCACCTGGCCACCCGGCGTGGGGTCCAGCGGCCCGGGGTACAAGTTGTCGATCTGCTCCGGCGGAAAGAGCGTGAAGCGGCGCCGGCCCACGGCACAGCACGCGAGGTTGTCCGGCGTGTCGAAATGGCACGACGCCGTTACGCGGTTACCCATCCAGATGCTGGCCGACGCCTCGATGCCCTGCCCCGCCAGGCCGGCATCGTTGGCCAGTGCGAACCCGGGGAGCGCCCGCTCGATCAGCAGCGAGGCGACATAGTAAGTCGGCGGCCGGGGGTCCTCGAAGGTCGCGGCAATCCCGTCCAGTACCTGCGTCAGCAAGCCGCGCCGGACCTCCACGTTCAACTGCGTGAAGTCCTCGTTGTAGAACGGACGTCCGTCAATCTCCGGTCCGCCGAAGGAGTACGGGACCGGTACCCCCGCATCGAAACCGCGCAGATAGGCCAGCGCCTCCTGTGTGGAACGCAGCCCGGCCTGCACAAGTTCCCAGTCACGCGCGATGCCACGCAGCACCACCGGCTCGCCGGCGGCCACCAGTGCCGCCAGCGGGAGCGCATCGGGCGCAAGACCGTCGAGTACGCGCATGGCAACGCCGTCAGGCATGGCTCAGTTCCTGCCTGCCGCCGCGGCGGCACCCTGCATCCGCAGGCGCCGCTGTTTCTCGGCGATCAGGCGCCGCATGTTGTGCAGCGACGCCAGCATCAGATATGCGCCTTCCAGATAGCCGGCGCGGTTGAGCGCGGCGAGCGCGGAACCCTCCAGCTGCGCAAGGCGGTCACGGTCGATCGCATGCAGGCCGTTGACGCCCACCCGATGATCGGCGTCGATGGTCAAGTCAAGCGTGACCGGCTGGATGAGCCCGTACGTCTCGAGCATGGCAAACATGTGTGCGCCAACGGCATGGCCCTCGTGGATGCCGCGCAGCACACCTGCGATATGGTCCAGATAGGGGCTGTTGCCCCCCTGCGGCAGGAACACCGGCTCACCCTGCAGCGCACTCACCCGAGGGTGATCGAGGTCGACGTGCAGCACCGCCTCCTGCGCAGGCGCGCCATCGATGCGGGTCTCCTGGAAGCCGATGAGGAACGGCCCCTTGGCCGCCGCCCCCGGCAGATAGGCCGCATTCCAGCGCCCGTCGTGCAGGAACAGATTCTCGTGCTGCTCGAACCCCAGCAGCGCAACGGACTGCCAGTCACCCGTCGCCGGGTCCTTGCGGAGAAAAATGGGGTATTCCCGCTGCAGCTCGGCGAACTCGCTCGGGTAGGCCGGCACCATGCCCACCGCGTCACCGAACTCGGCGCCGAAACCGGTGGCCACGCGCAGATCCCGGTGGGCGACGTTGTTGAGCATTTCGTAACGCGGCATGGTGTTGTCCAATCCCATCAGGAGCCTGGAACAGGTGCCGCTGCGCAGGCAGCGGCACCCTCACGGTTCAGAACCTGTAACGCACGCCAAGCATGTAACGCGGACTCTGGTCGGCCAGCTTCACGATCATCTGCGACGTGCGCGAACGCCAGCGAACGTCCTCACCGGTCAGGTTGATCGCCTCCAGGCCGAACGACCAGTGATCATCCAGCTGGTAGTTCACGCTGAGATCCCACTGCTCGTACGCTTCCACGTAGTACGGATTCCGGCTTGCCCCCTGGTTGGCCAGGATCAGATACTGGTCACGCCAGTTCCACGCCAGGCGGACCGACCAGCCGTACTTCTCGTACATCAGCATCGCATTGGCCGTGTCGCTGAGTCCAGTCAGCGAGAACTGGTCGATGCCCGGATCGCCGCCGTTGTTGAACCCCACATCGCCATTGACGATGGTGTAGTTGGCGAGGACGCCAAACCCGGTGTCGCCGAAGAAGTACTGCCCCCCCAGCTCCCAGCCGTGCAGCTTGGATTTGTTCTGGTTGATGGGGCGGTTGACGTTGAACTGGTACAGCGGGTCGGCGGCCGTTCCGTACAGATCGTAGGCAGCTTCGGTGGCCAGCACCTGGGCGTCGGTGCCGTTGTAGGCACCCAGCCCGGCGGGGTTGTTGCGCAGCAGGGCCAGCGCAGTGAACAGCGAGGTGTCGTTGGCCGAGCAGGCTGCCGCATTTGCCGCCCCGACCTGCGCGATGCAGGCCCCACTGGTCAGGAACGCCAGCGCCGCCTGCGCATCCGGCCCGGAGCTCGGGTCGCGCAGGCCGTACAGATTTTCCTGCACGACGGTGTTGCCGACGAAGTTGTCGACCTGCTTGTTCCAGAACGTCACCGACACATAGCTGGCATCGGCGAAGTACCATTCCAGCGCCAGGTCCAGGTTGTCCGATTCCAGGGGCTTCAGGGCCGGGTTCTGCGCGGTGCCGCTGGCCCGCGAGGACGGGTCGATCAGCACCGAACCGAACGGCTGCTGCGCCGTCGGACCCGCGTACAGATTGCCGATCGGCGCGCGGGCGATGCTCTTGCCGAACGACACGCGGCCCTTCAGGTCGTCCAGCAGGTCGATGCTGAAGTCCAGGTTGGGCAGAACGTAGTTGTAGCTCGTCTTCTCGGTGAAGGGCTGCTGCTCATCGGACAACAGCACGCGGAAGTCGTTGTTGGACTGCCACTGGATGGCTTCCGGAATGGCGATGATCGAGGTCGACACCACGTCGGTGGTTTCATAGCGCACCCCCAGCCGCGTGTTGGTGCGCAGGCCGCCCAGATCGCCGTCCAGCTCGACCTGGAAATAGGCCGACCGGGTCTTCTCCTCGACCCGGTTGTCGGCCGCGAGCTGCGGACTGACTCCCAGGCTGGCGCCATAGTTGTCTGCCGCCCACTGCGCGATGCGGCCGGCATCGCCGCGCCAGGCAGTGAAACTGTTGGCACTGTAGTCCTTGAACAGCCCGACGATGTTGACCGGCTGCAGCAGGTCCATCAACCCGTTTGCGACGTCCCCGTCAACGTTGGCCACACCCCAGTCGCCCAGGGTGTTGTAGTTCTCCGCGGCCTGGATCCGGTGGGTGGTCTGCTTGCTGGAGTCCACGCCAAACTGGAAGCGGCCCTTGTCGAAGCTCCACTCGCCGTCGACGCGGCCCTGCTTGATCTCGCTGACCTGGGTCTGCGAATTGATGCGCAGCACCTGCGAGCCGATCTCGCCCGGCACGAAACCGGGGTTGACCACGCCGTTGGTCTTGGCGATGGCGTCGGCCGTGCTCGGGTACCAGACCTGGGTGCCCACCGGCAGGCCGTTGTTGAAGATCATTTCCTGCACCCAGGACCCACCGCAATGCGGCCCGGTGGTGCAGTTGTTGGTGCCGGCGATGCTGCTGAAGATGGAGCCGCCGCCGGTCAGCGGATCGTTCGGGCGGCTTTCGTTCTTCGAGTCGTGCGCATCGAAGCTGAGCTTGAAGCGGTCGGTGACATTCCACACCGCGTTCAGGCCCAGCGAACCCAGCTTGTACTTCTGCATGCTGCGCTGCTGCTCGAGGCCGAAGTCCTTGGTGCCCGCGATCTCACGGATGTAGATCGGCGTGGCAACCGCCCCGCTGGTGTCGAAGGTGACGTCGGTGTAGTTGCTGTTCTGCAGCCACATGCCCTGTTCGCCACGATTCTCGGTGATCTCGTTGGTCGAATAGGTGTAGTCCAGGGTCAGCGTCACCGCATCTGTCGGCGCGAACTGCAGCACGGCCTGGCCGTTGATGCGCTCACGCTCGAACTCGGAGAACGCATAGCGCAGGTCGTTGGGGCGCCCGTACAGCGCACCGATCGCCGGGGCGTTGACCACGGTCGGGTTGCCGGGCATCGTGCCGGTCCACGGCTGTATGTTCCAGTAGTTGTCGGTGGCCTGTACGGAGCCGCCCTTGCGCTTCTGGTAGCTCGCACTCACGCCGACACCGAGGGTCCTGTCGGGGTTGGTGTAGCTGAAGATGCCGGACAGTTCCGGGGTCAGGTCGTTGTCGAACGGCTGGCTCCTGTCGGAGACGACTTTGGCGCCGGCACTGGCGACCACGCCTTCATGGTCGAACGGTCGCGACGTCAGAATGTTGATGGTGGCGCCGATACCACCACTGGGCACGTTCGCCTGGCTGGTCTTGTAGACCTCGATGCCATTGATCGCTTCTGCGGCAAGCTGGGCGAAGTTGAACGCGCGGGTGCCGCCGTCGACACCGCCGATCGCGACCTGCCCTGCCGCACCGAAGGCGTCGGCACCGGGCATCTGGCGACCGTTGAGCGTCACCATGTTGAACTGCGGGCCAAAGCCGCGCGCCGTGACCTGGGCGCCCTCACCGTCACGGCGTTCGATGGAGATGCCGGTGATGCGTTGCAGGGACTCGGCCAGGTTGGTGTCGGGGAACTTGCCGATGTCCTCGGCACTGATCGCATCCACCACGCCGGCCGAGTCGCGCTTGATGTCCATCGCCTGGCTGAGGCTGTTGCGGATGCCGGTGACCTGCACGGCATCCAGCTGCGTCGGGCTTGGCTGTGCCTGCGACTGCGCGCTGGGCGCAGGCGTTGGCGTGTCCTGCGCGAATGCGGGATTGATGACCAGAACGCCGCCTACAAAGGTAAACATGGCCCTGGATGTGAACTTCGCCAGCGTCCGGCTCATGAACGAGCCCTCCGGCCTGGGGTACGACGGAAAGCAGCAGCGCTCATGACTCTCCCCTCTGACATACGATCGAATGGATGTACCGCCCCTCCTGGGGGCACGTACGGGCGATGCCCGTCTTCCACACCGAACATCGCAGTGCGCATTGCGCTCACTGCGACGCCAACTCGCTTGCAGGCTTGCCAGAACAGCCGCGTGGTAAAGGGGGGGTACCTGCTGGCCTTACTCCGGCCGAGTGGTAGCGCTACCATCACGTCACGGGCGCAGACTAATCATCCAGGGTTGCGCTTGTCATCATGCAGCGCAGCAAAGGAACCCATGCCGTGAAGAACAGCCAGAGAGCGGTCCGCCGCAAGGCAAGCGCGGTTACCATCGACGACGTTGCGGCGCACGCCGGGGTCTCTGCGATGACCGTGTCACGCGTGATCCACGGCCATGCCGGCGTGCGCGAAAGCAACCGCGAGCGCGTCATGCGCAGCGTGCGCGAACTGGACTACCGCCCCAACCTCGCGGCGAGCGCCCTGGCCGCGGCGCAACACACCTGCATCGCGCTGATCTATACCAATCCAAGCGCCAGCTACCTGCGCGAGCTCCTGGTGGGCGCGCTGCGCGGCTCCACCCGTGCCGCGGCGCAGCTGGTGATCGCCACGTGGGATGACCTCGGGGCCCAGGCACGCCGCCACGCAGCACGGCAGCTTTCCAGCAGCGTGGCCGGCGTGATCCTGCCGCCACCCCTATGTGAGTCCACGGCCATCGTCGACGAATTCCTTGCCGCGGGTGTCGCAGTGGTGTCCATCGCGTCCAGCCATTTCAGCGACAGGCTGTCCTGCGTGCGCATCGACGACCGCCAGGCAAGCCACGACGTGGTGTCGCACCTGATCGCCCACGGACATACCCGCATCGGCTACATCAAGGGCGACCCGAACCAGACCGCCAGTGCGCACCGCTGGCAGGGCTATCGGGATGCGCTGGCCGACGCCGGCATCGGCTACGACGACGCACTCGTCCAGCCCGGCTACTTCACGTACCGCTCCGGACTGGAGGCCGCCGAACGGCTGTTGAACGTGGACGCGCCGCCCAGTGCGATCTTCGCCAGCAACGATGACATGGCGTCGGCCGTGGTGTCGGTGGCGCATCGTCGCGGCCTGGTGGTGCCGGGCGACCTTTCGGTGGTGGGGTTCGACGACACCTCCGCGTCGACGATGGTGTGGCCGGAACTCACGACGGTGCATCAACCGGTGGCGGACATGGCCGACACCGCCATCGACATGCTGCTGCGCGAGATCCGCCATCCGGCCTCCCCGGCGCGCGGCACGGTAAACCATGTGCTTGCGCACCGGTTGATCACGCGCGCCTCCGTTTCGCACCCTCGTCAAGCGGCGGGGAGTTTGCCATCGCACGACCGTGACGCGTCACGCAGACGCCCGTGATGTTCGGCCTGCTGCACCAGGCCGCCGTACCCCTCAACGGGACAGGCCAGCGGCCTTTTCCCGTGCAGCGATCCACTCGACCAGCGTATCAATAGCCGCCTCCATCGCGCGCGCGGTCTGGTCGCCGCTCTGGTTGGTGATGACGAATATCCCAAGGTCGTACTTGGGCAGGATGTACACGTAGCACTGAGATCGCGGCACGCCGCCATGATGCGCAAAGTAACGGCCCTTCAAACGATCGCCGTCGACGATGTTCCAGAAGTAGCCGATGCTGAACTCGGGGTCCAACTGGACGAGCGCGCGATGCGATTCCGTGACGACAGGCCCACCGGCCAGCTGGAATCTGAGGTACTTCACCATATCCGGCAGCGTCGCCTTCACGTTTCCGGATGCGCCCCAGGGAAGTTGCGGCATCGGGCTCGTCGCCACGGGGTTGTCGCTGTGGTACCCGACCGCAAGCTGCCGCGCGTCGGCGTCGCCCAATCGGAGTCTGACGCCTGTCATTCCCGCCGAATCACGAAGAAATCCACGCAGGAGTGACTCGTAATCGCTCTTGTAGACGTGTTCCAGAATGTGCGCCGCCAGTTCCGTCCCGGCACTTGAGTACGCGTATTCCTTGCCGGGCCCACGGGGAATCTCGACGGTGTGCAGGTCATTGAAAAATTCAGCCTTTCCGTAGCGCGCGTAGATGGCATTGAGCTCGCCTGGCGTGCTGTGGTCGGTGAACGCGGCGAGCACCGTGTTCGCGCGCTCCGGCAACATGTTGGGCAGACCGCTCGTGTGCGACAGCAGATGGCGGATGCGGATGGGCTCGCCTTTGTACTGCAGGTTTGGATAGACCCCGTCGAGATACAGACGCACATCGTCGTCCAGCGCGACCTTGCGCTCCAGGACGGCCTTGGCCATCAACGTGCCGGCCAGCGTCTTGCTCAACGAGCCAATCTCATAAAGGGTGGCATCGGTTGGCGGGGCTGTCTTCCCTGCTTCCATGTTGCCGCGGTGCCGGATGTACTCCTTGCCCTGATACACGACGCCGATAGAGGTCGAATGAAGCAAGGGCTGCGCGATCAGCGTTGCGGCAACCTCATCCATCTCCGCCCCCAGGTCTTTCGCCGGGGCAGGCTTGCCCGCGCATCCCGCAACCAGGAGCGTGGCGCACACTGCCAGGAGGTTCAACCACGTCTTGTTTCGGGCGATCACGGGAGTCGCGTGCATGCGTCGGCGCTGGCTGGGCAATGTGGGAAGTGGGCGTACGATAGCCGACCGCCCTCATCCGCCGCTACGGCGGCGCCTCACGCGGCGCCTTGGGCCGGTTCCACGGCCAGAACCCTTCCACCTCCAGCACCACCGACCAGCTCAGGAACGTGCGGATGATGACCAGCAGGCCCAACGACAGGATCGCCCGCATGGTGCTGTCCAGCGCGACCGTTCGCACGATATCGGCGGCCACCAGAATCTCCAGGCCAAGCAGCAGCGCACGCCCCAACCGACGGCGATACTGCTCGTAGCTCTCGGCACGGTCCTTGTGCTGCGCGGCCAATGCAACCAGGTAGACCGCCGTGGACACCAGAATGGTGCCCAGGATCAGGGCGATGGCCAGCAGCTCGATGCCAAGCGCGGACCATTCGACCAGTTGGATCGCGGCTTCTTTGCTGAACATGCTCGCCTCATGGCCTGGATGAACGGATCAACCTACCCCGCTCCCGCTGCCAACGGGAGCGGGCGGTCATGCCGACGTCGCTAACCCGAGGGGGGAATGGCCAGTTCGCCCAGTTCTATCGTGACGTGATCGACACGCCCGGTGAACGCGAACGGCAGCGTGTAGGTGAAGTCGATCGGCGAGCCGACGTCGCAGCCGATGTCCAGCCCCTCGCCCAGCGAGAACTGGATCGGAATGGTGCGCTCCACCCTGCCCCCGGCCACCACGGCGCCATTGGCGCTGAGGGTGAACGTGCCGCCCTTGCCCATACCGCCGCCGTCGTACGTGAAGTCCACCGTCAGCGTGGTGGTGCCGGCGGGCAGCGGATCCTTCGCGGTGAACGTGGGCCGGTCGATGCTCAGGAAGTTGTAGACGAAGGTGGGCCTGCCGTCGCGCAGGTACAGGCCGTACCCACCCTCCAGGCCGCCGTGGGTAACGATCATGCCGTTGGCGTTCTCGGCCGGCACGTCGATCTGTGCGGTGATCGTCCATGATTTGTTGCACATCGGCGGCGATGCGGCATCCGGCAGGCCGGTAACGCCCGGGTAGTACGTCATCTTCCTGCGATGGCCGATCAGACTGGGGCGGCCCATCAGTTCGGCGTTCATGCGGATGGTGGCGCGCCAGTCGAGCGGCAGCACGCTGTACTTGGCCGCCTCCACCCACCACAGGTCCTGGAGCTCGCGGAGCTTGTCCGGGTGCGCGGCGGCCAGGTCGTTGGCCTGGGAGAAATCCTCGGCCACGTTGTACAGCTCCCACACGGCCTTGTCCGGATCCCATTCCTGCCGGTTGGGGTCCCAGGGAACAAAGGACGGCGCCGAGGCCATCCAGCCGTCGTTATAGAGCCCGCGGTTGCAGCCCAGCTCGAAGTACTGCGTCTTGCGCGGCCCGGGCGCGCCGGCATCATCGAATACATGCGCGAAGCTGGCGCCTTCAATGGGTTTCTGGGCGATGCCGTTGAGCATTGACGGCGCGGAAATGCCGCACAGGTCGTACAGCGTGGGCACCAGGTCGATGGTATGCAGGAAGGCATCGCGCAGCCCGCCCTTGTCCTTGATGCGTGCCGGCCAGGACATGATCAGCGGATTGCGGGTGCCGCCGAAGTGGCTGGCCACCTGCTTGGTCCACTGGAACGGCGTATTCATGGCGTGCGCCCACGCCGACGGGAAGTGATTGAAGTGCTTCGGCCCGCCCAGCTCGTCGATGGCCTTGATGTTGTCCTGCCACTTCTCCGAGAAGCCGTTGAAGAACAGGTTCTCGCACAGCGAGCCTTCCAGCCCTCCTTCGGCGCTGGAGCCGTTGTCGCCGGCGATGAAGACGATCAGGGTGTTGTCGGCATCGGGCAACGCGCGGCAGGCCTCGACCACGCGGCCCATCTCGTGGTCGCAATGCGCGCCGTAGGCGGCGAACACTTCCATCATGCGGGCGTACAGCCGCTTCTGCTCGTCGTTGAGCGTGTCCCATGCCGGCAGGCCCTTGGAGCGCTCGGTAAGCGCGGTGTCGGCCGGCACCACGCCCAGCGTTTTCTGGCGCGCGAGGGTCTTCTCGCGATAGGCATCCCAGCCTTCGTCGAACTGGCCCTTGAACTTCTCGATCCAGTCGACCGGGGTGTGATGGGGTGCGTGCGTGGCACCGGTCGCCACGTACAGGAAATAGGGACGGTCCGGGGCGATCGCCTTGGCGCGCCGCACCCAGTCGATGGCCTTGTCGGCCAGATCGGTGGTGAGGTGGTAATCCGGATCGGTGGACGCCGCGACCAGGTCGCGGTTCTGGTACAGGATGGGGTTCCAGTGATTCATGTCCCCGCCCATGAACCCGTAGAAGTAGTCGAAGCCCATGCCGTTGGGCCAGCGGTCGAAGGGACCGGCCGGACTGGTCTCCCAGGTGGGCGTGTTGTGGTTCTTGCCGATCCACGCGGTCATGTAGCCGTTCTGGCGCAGCACCTCACCGATGGTGCCGCAACTGCGCGGCAGGATGCAGGTGTAGCCGTCATAGCCGGTGGCCAGTTCGGTGATGCCCGCAAACGACGTGGAGTGATGGTTGCGCCCGGTGATCAGCGCCGCCCGCGTGGGGCTGCACAGGGCCGTGGTGTGGAACCGGTTGAAGCGCAGGCCCTCGGCGGCCAGTGTGTCCATCGTCGGCGACGGCACGGCGCCGCCGAAGGTGCTGAATTGGCCGAACCCGGCGTCATCGATCAGGATCAACAGGATGTTCGGCGCACCTTCGGGGGCCGTCACCGGCTGCGGAAACTGCGCGGGGTCCGAATCCAGATAGGTGCGCCCCACCTCGCCGGGGAAATGGAAGTCCGGGCGGGGCAGAACATCGGGGGTGCGGGCAGGCGTGGACATACCGGTCTCCAGAGGGGCGCCAGGACGTAGGCGCTGGCGTCCAGCCCACCGTAACGGTCCCTCCCCTGCCCCACTACCGTAGTTCCACCTGCCCCCGCTCGGTAAAACTGCGGGGGCCGCTGCTGCTGCCGCTCGCGGCCTGCGTCAGCGCTGTGCCAGCGCAAAATCCAGGGCCGCGCACACTGCGGCCACCTGCGCGTCGTTGCACTGCGCCGGGGTGGTCAACGGGCTGTCCGGGTAGACCTCGGTGGTGGTGGCAAAGCGCGCATCGGTGAAGCCGGCGCAGGCGCCGATCGACCGCGAGGGACCCCACACCACGCCGGGGGATTGCAGCGGCATGCCGACCAGATTGCCATTGGCATCGGCCTGGGCGATATGGGTGATCTTTTCCACCGCTGCGATCAGCGCCCGCTGGAACGCCGGCTCGGGGTTCTCGCTGTTGCCGATCACGTAGAACCCGTCAGGAATGGTCTCCGGCACCAACACCTTGCCATCGCGCGAGGCCAGTGCCGGGTCGAACTCGTTGGCGTCGCTGTCGGTGGTTTCGTGCAGATCCACGTGGACCAGCAGGGTGTCGCCACGCGCGGCGATCCAGCGCATCAGCGCACCGGCTTCCTCGGCGGTGTCGCCGGGGCGGAAGGCGCGGTTGGTGTCCAGTGCATCCGGGTTCCAGCGCTGGATGCGCTCATAGCCCCACGGGCTGACGCACGGCGCCACCAGCAGGTTGATGCGCCCGGCATAGTCGGCCGCCTTCTGTTCCAGGAACAGCAGCGCGCCATGCACGCCGCTGGTCTCATAGCCATGCACGCCCCCGGTGATCAGCGCCGACGGCAGGGCCGGGTCCCAGTCGCTGCTGACGGCAGCAAACAACGGGTAATGATCCGGCGGGTAGTCCAGCTGCCCGTACTGGACGATCTCGACCCGGTCACCGATACGTTCCAGAGCCGCCACCACATCGTCGTGATAGCTGCGCTGGGGCTGCTGGCGCGCACGCCAGGCGGCACGCTCGGCGTCGCCCCACGGCTGGCCGGGGGTCCCGATCGGATAGAAATGCGCGCTGCTCATCGAAGACTCCAGGACGTTGGACGGGCATTGTATCCGCGCGCCCCGATCCGGGGCGTGGTCCTGCCCGACACCGCCCGACGCGGCAAAGGCGGGCCGCCTGCAAAAAAAGGAGGCCGGTTGCCCGGCCTCCTCTCCTGTACGACGCGATGTCGACCTACGCGACCTGCACTTCCTCGTAGCCATTGAAGCGCATGTCGCTGGAAGCGCGCCCCTGGGTCAGCGAGCGCAGGGCCGTGGTGTAGCCGGACAGCTTGGCCAGCGGCGCATAGCCCAGCACCTCGACCTGGGCGCCGTGATCCTCGATCGACGCCACCCGCCCGCTGCGGCGGTTGAGGTCGCCCACCACGTCGCCGACGTTGGCCGACGGGGCGTGGATGGCCACCTCCATCACCGGTTCCAGCAGGCGCGTGCCCGCCTTCACCAGTGCCGCTTTGATCGCCTCGCTGCCGGCACGATGGAACGCCATTTCCGAGGAGTCCTTGGCATGGGTCTGGCCGTCGGTGAGGGTCACATCGAGCCCAACCACCGGATGGCCACGCGGACCCTCCTCGAGCGCCGCACGGATGCCCTTCTCCACGGCCGTCACGAACGCCTTCGGGATCACGCCGCCGACCGTGCGGTCGATGAAACGGATCTCGCCGCCGTCGGTGGGCGCCACGTCGATCAGCACCCGGGCGAACTGGCCCTGGCCACCGGTCTGCTTGGCGACCTTGCCTTCCACGGCCAGCACCGCCTGTGCCGGGGTCTCCTGGTACGCCACGCGTGGCGCGCCGGTTCGCACCGGCACATTCCACTCGCTGCGCAGCCGTTCGACCATCACCTCCAGGTGCAGCTCGCCCATGCCCCAGATCAGGGTTTCCCCGGTCACCGCATCGGTGGAGACGCGGAACGAAGGGTCCTCCTGGGCCAGGCTCGCCAGGCCCTGGCTCATCCGGATCAGATCGGCTGCCTTGTCCGCGTTCAACCGCCATGCCAGCACCGCGTGCTGGGCCTGGATGGCATCGAGCAGCAACGGCGCGGACGGGGCGCTGAGCGTTTCACCGCTCACCGCATCCTTCCAGCCGATCACCGCCACGATGTCGCCCGCCACGGCCTCCTTGATGTCGTGGGTCTGGTCGGCCTGCACGCGCACCAGCCGGCTGATCCGCCGCCCCTGCGCATGCTGCGAACTGGCTACGGTATCGCCCACCTTCACGGTGCCCGAGTACAGCCGGATGAAGCTCAACGCACCGTGGTTCTGGTGGGTGATCTTGAACAGCAGCGCCGCCAACGGGCCGTTCGGGTCCGGCGGCAACAGCACCTCGCTATCGCCGCGCAGTGCCACGACCGGCGGGCGATCCAACGGCGACGGCAGGAAGTCGACGACCGCATCCAGCAGTGTGTCGATGCCCTTGCTCTTGAATGCCGCACCGGCCAGCACCGGCACGCCGGCACCGGCCAGGGTGGCCCGGCGCAACGCCGCACGCAGCTGCACATCGTCAACCTCGCGCCCTTCCAGCCAGGCTTCACCAAGCGCGTCGTCGTGGTCGGCCACCGCTTCGATCAACTGCAGCCGGCGCGGCAGCCATTGCGCGGCCTGTTCGGCATTCCAGGCGGTGCGCACGGGCGTACCGGTGTCGTCCCATTCGACCGTCTCGCGGGCGATGAAGTCCACCCAGCCGTGGAACTGGCCTTCCACGCCAAGCGGCCAGCCAATCGCCCACGGACGTGCCTGCAGCTTGTCCTGCAGCTGCGCCAGCACGCGCTCGAAGGAGGCGCCGATGCGGTCCATCTTGTTGACGAACGCAATCAGCGGCACACCGTGACGGCGCGCCTGGTGCCACACGGTCTCGGACTGCGGCTGCACGCCATCCACGGCGGAGAACACGGCCACGGCACCGTCAAGCACACGCAGCGAACGCTCCACTTCGATCGCGAAATCGATATGGCCGGGTGTGTCGATCAGGGTCAGGCGATGGTCGCCCTCGCCGCGTGGCGACCAGTGCGCCTGCACGGCGGCCGCGCCGATGGTGATGCCGCGCTCGCGCTCGATCGCCGAGAAGTCGGTGGTGGCGGCGCCATCATGGACCTCGCCAACGCGGCGGATCTCGCCGGTTTTCCACAGCAGGCGTTCGGTGAGCGTGGTTTTGCCGGCGTCGATGTGGGCAATGATGCCCAGGTTGCGCCAATGGGAGAGGGAATGGGTTGTGGTGTTCATGGTCTGTGCTCTCGTCGCCAACATCGGGAAGCCGCACGCCGCCGTTGGCTAACGGGCGTGCGGCCAGGTTTGGGGATCGGCGATCTGGTGCATGGCACGTTCTCCTTTGAATCGGTTGGTTGGATCGGGTGGTAGTGCGGAAACGAAAAGAGCGCCCGGTGGGCGCTCTGTCTGGGGTCTTCAGGTGACCGGAAACCGGTCAGCCGCCTGATGAGCCGCAGGGCAGACGCGCCCGTCCCGCGCTTTCGCGGGTCTGGGTAAAAAACGTCAGGAGCGGCATCGAGTTCATGGCGGCGTGTTCAGGGTGTGGGCGCATTGTAGGCCTCTCTTTGCGAGGCGCAAGTGAGTTTTACCGCGATGCGCAGAACAATGAGTGCGAATAACGGCGCATGTCGATGCATATGGAACAAACAGCCCCATGCCCGCTCCGCATGTGCGAATGGGTCGCAATTGCATATGTTTCCCAACCTTCTAAAATGGCAGGGCAACCGCGCCATCTGGTGACGGTATCGACGCTGGTGGCGGCCGCAGGCCGTGTGCGTATGGCCAGCGCCTGCGCCCCCTTCCGTGTCCCGAGTTCCGTCCATGTCCCACACCTCCGTCCCGTCCCGCAGGCTGCGCCCCGACCTGCTTGCCCTCGCCTGCCTGCTCGCCTGCCTGCCCGCCACGGCGGCGCTGGCGCAGACCGCCACCGATCTCGACGCCGTGCGCGTCAATGCGTACCGCGCGGCGAACAGCACCAGCGGCGCCACCAAGACCAGCACCTCCATCGCCGAGACGCCGCAGTCGGTGTCGGTGATCGAGCGCGCCGAACTGGATGCGCGTGGCGTGCAGTCGCTCAACGATGCGATGCGTTATGTGGCCGGTGTCAGCCTGGAAAGCAGCGGTATCGACAACCGCGTGGATGACTTCCGCATCCGTGGCTTCGACGCCGGCAGCTGGGCCAACAACGTCACCCTCGACGGCATGCGCGCGCCGCAGGGCAGCCAGTGGAACCGCAGCATGTTCGACAGCTGGAACCTGGAGCGCGTGGAAGTGCTCAAGGGCCCGTCGGCCGTGATGTACGGCCAGGTGGCTCCGGGCGGCATGGTCAACCAGGTCAGCAAGACGCCCACCCCCGACCAGACGCAGCAGCTGCGCCTTGGGCTGGATGCCAACGGCCAATACAGCGCCGCGTTCGACGTGGGCACCGGCAGCGCGGACAACGATCATCTGGTGCGCCTGGTCGGCCTGTACCGCGATGGCGATACCCAGATCAAACACACCGCGCAGGAGCACTGGTTCCTGGCACCCAGCTACACCTGGCAGATCGCCGAGCGCACGCGCCTGACCCTGCTCGGCCTGTACCAGAAGGACGACGGTGGCTCGACCTACCAGTTCCTGCCGATGGCCGGCACGCTCAATGCCACGCCCTACGGGCACATGAAGAACAGCACCTTCATTGGCGAGCCCGACTGGAACACCTTCAATCGCACGCTGTGGACGGCCGGCTGGATGTTCGAGCACCAGTTCAACGACCACCTCACGCTGACCCAGAGCGCCCGCCGCACGCATGTCGATTCGCTGTATCGCGGCGTGGTCACGTTCGGCGCGCTCAATGCCGATGGCCGCACGCAGAATCGCCGTGGCGTCCAGGGCACCGGCGATTCCGATGGCGACACCTTCGATACCCGCCTGCAGGCCCGCTTTGCCACCGGCGCGGTGGACCACACCGTGCTGCTCGGCTGGGACTGGCAGCGGGCCGATTGGGAAGGCGTGCGGACCGCGATGAGCAGCCCGCGGCCGATCGACATCTTCAACCCGGTGTATTCCCCCTACGCGCCGACCGCCACCACCGAAACGCCGACCGAAGGCGTCAACCGCCAGAGCGGCGTGTACCTGCAGGACCAGATGGCGCTGGGCAACTGGCGCCTCACGCTGGGCGGCCGCTACGACTGGACCAAGGACGACTCCACCAGCGCCAACCGCAACATCGCTACCGGCATTTCCCAGCCGGGCGGACGCAACGTGATCAAAAGCGAAGCGTTCACCGGCCGCGCAGGGGTGCTGTATGTGTTCGAGAACGGCCTGACGCCGTACGTCAGTTATGCCGAGTCCTTCCAGCCCTCGACCAAGTCGCCGCTGGACAGCTTCACGCATACCGCGTTCGAGCCGGTGACCGGTTCGCAGTGGGAAGCGGGGGTGAAGTACCAGCCGGCAACCGTCGATGGCCTGGTCACGCTGTCGGTGTATGACCTGCGGCAGCAGAACATGATCGTCGACGATCCAATTGCCAGCCATCGCAACTGCGGCGCCACCGGCACCGCGACCTGCTCCATCCAGGGCGATGAGGGGCGCGTGCGCGGCATCGAGCTGGAAGGCCGCATCACCCCGTTCGACGGCTTCAGCCTGATCGGCGCGGCATCGCGCATGGATTCGGAGATGACCCGTTCAGCGCCATACCGGGGCAAGCAGCTGGCGATGGTGCCGGACTACACCGCATCGTTCTGGGCCGACTACACCTTCCAGGGCGGCGCGCTGGCCGGGCTGAGTCTGGCGGCCGGGGCGCGGTACAACGGGACCAGCTACGGCGACAGCGCCAACCTGTACCGGATTCCGTCGTACACCCTGTTCGATGCGGCGATCCGTTACGACCTGGGCCAGCTCGGCAGCACCCGCGTGCAGTTGGCGCTGAATGCGAGCAACCTGGCCGACAAGCGCTTTGTCTCCACCTGCACCGGCGTGTCCTCGTGCTATTACGGCAGCGGCCGCAGCGTGATGGCCACAGCGACATTCGGTTGGTAACCCCCGCGCTCCGGGTAGAGCCGACCGTTGGTCGGCTGCATTGGACGGTGATGGCGCGTCACATTGGTAGAGCCGACCTCTGGTCGGCTGCCTTGGATGGTGATGGTGTATCGGCGACCGCAGCCGGGCAGAGCCCGGCTCTACGGGAATGCCGAGCCGACCGTTGGTCGGCTGCATTGGACGGTGATGGTGCGTCACATTGGTAGAGCCGACCTCTGGTCGGCTGCCTTGGATGGTGATGGTGTATCAGTGGCCGCAGCCGGGCAGAGCCCGGCTCTACGGGAATGCCGAGCCGACCGTTGGTCGGCTGCATTGGACGGTGATGGTGCGTCACATTGGTAGAGCCGACCTCTGGTCGGCTGCCTTGGATGGTGATGGTGTATCAGTGGCCGCAGCCGGGCAGAGCCCGGCTCTACGGGAATGCCGAGCCGACCGTTGGTCGGCTGCTCTGCGCGGTTACGCGGGGTCGGCCACTACGACCAGGGGCACGCCACGCTGCGGGTGCTGCAGCACGATGACCGGCTGCTGGTAGACGCGGCCCAGCATGTCTTCGGTCAGCACCTCGGCCGGCGTGCCATCGGCCGCCACCCTGCCCTGCTCCAGCAGCACGATGCGGTCGGCATGGCCGGCTGCCAGGTTGAGGTCGTGCAGTACCACGATCACGCACGCACCCGCATCGGCCAGGGCGCGCACGCTGCGCAGCGTGCGCTCCTGATGGCGCAGATCCAGTGCGGCAGTGGGCTCGTCCAGCAGCAGCAACGGGGTCTGCTGGGCCAGGACGCGCGCAAAGGTGGTGCGCGCCGATTCGCCGCCGGACAACTGCTGCACCTCGCGCTGACGCAGCGCCTGCAGTTCCGCCGCGTCGATCGCCTGCTCCACCTGCGCATCGTCCACGACCGGATCCGGCGGATGCGGCAGACGCCCCATCGCCACCACTTCCTCGACGCTGAAGGCGAAGCGCACGCCATGTTCCTGCGGCATCACGGCACGCTCGCGGGCCAGTGCGCCAGCGGTGTAGGTGGCCAGGGGCTGCCCCTGCAGCAGCACCTCGCCAACGTCGGGACGCAGATCGCCCGCCACCACCGCCAGCAGCGTGGACTTGCCTGCCCCGTTCGGCCCCACCAGTGCGGTCACCGTGCCCGGCACGAATTCCAGCGCGATGCCATGCAGGATCTCGCGCTGCTGGCGACGCACGATCACCCCGCGCAGCTGAAGCAACGCGCTCATGGCGTGTCCTTGCGGCGCTGCTGCAGCACCAGCCACAGGAAGAACGGTGCGCCCAGCGCCGCCGAGAACAGACCAAGCGGAATCTCCGCCGGCGGGTCGAGCGTGCGCGCGGCGGTATCGGCGATCACGATCAGCACCGCGCCCAGGATGCCGGACACCGGCAGCAACCAGCGATGCCCGGGACCGACCAGCATCCGCGCCACATGCGGCACCACCAGCCCAACGAAACTCACCGACCCGGCGAAGGCCACCGCAGCGCCCACGAGTAGCGCGCTGAAGGCCACCAGACGTCGCCGCGTACGCGCCACATCCAGGCCCAGGTGCTGCGCCTGGCGCTCGCCCAGCGCCAGCATGTCCAACGGCGTGGACAGGCGCTGCAGCGCCAGTGCGCCGACCGCGAAGAACGGCACCACCGCCACCACATCGGCCCAGCTCGCGCGCGCCAGCGACCCCATCTGCCAGAACACCAGCGACTGCAGCTCGCTTTCACTGGCGATATAGGTGAGGAAGCCGATCAGCGCCGAGCAGAACGCCGCCATTGCGATGCCCACCAGCAACAACGTGGCATTGCCACTGCCCTTGCCCGGCCGCGCCAACGCGTAGGTCAGGCCGATGGCCAGTGCGCCGCCAACGAATGCCGCCACCGGCACGATCCACCCGGCCGCTCCGGCCGCGCCCAGCACGATGGCAGCCACCGCACCCAGCGCCGCCCCCTGGCTGACGCCGACGATGCCCGGATCGGCCAGCGGGTTGCCAAACAGACCCTGCAGACTGGCACCGGCCATCGCCAGCGCCGCGCCGACCATCGCGCCCAGCAACGCGCGCGGAATGCGCAGCTGCCAGACCACCGCAAGGTCGCGGGCGCTGACCGAGTCCGGGGCCAGCAGCCCCAGCTTCACCCCAAGCGCCTGCACCACCTCCAGCGGTGGCAGGCGCAGCGGCCCGACCGCGAACGACGCGAGCACCGCCAGCAGCAGCGCCCCCGCAGCCAGCAGCAGCATGCCGCGGCCCCGGCGACGGCGGCGGTCGGCAGGACTCATGCCGGCGGCAGCGCCGCCAGCGCCTTGGCCAGCGCAAGCGCGCCCACGCCGGACCCGACGCTGGCGTACTTGAGCTGGACGTCGGGCATGACCCAGACGCGGTTGGCCTGCCCGGCCGGGGTCTGCTTGAGGGTGGGATAGGCCTTCCACAGCCCGTCGGCCCCGCCGAACAGCGCCAGATCGTGCTCGGTCACCAGGATCACCTCCGGTGCCGCCGCGACCACGCCTTCGTTGCTCAATGCCGAGTAGTTCGCCACACCCGCTTCGGTGCCGATGTTGACGCCGCCGGCCACTGCGATCAGCTTCGCCGACGCGCTGTCCGCACCGGCCACGGTCGGCGCGCCGCCGGCACCGGTGGCCGAGACATGGATCACCCGCGCTGCACGCCCGCTGGCCTTGCCGATGGCGGCAGCCTCGTCCAGCTGCTGCTGCACCTGGCCAGCCAGCTGCACGCCCGCGTCGGCCAGGCCGACGGCGGCGGCGATCTTGCGCACCTTGTCCGGTGCCGGCTGCAGGTCGTCAACCACCACCGCCGGTTCGCCAACGGCACGCAGCTTCTGCGCCAGTTCCGTATGGCGGCGCAGGCTGTTGCCCAGGAACAGCGAGCCCTGCAGGCTCAGCACGCCCTCCACACCCGTGGTGCGATTGAACAGGAACTGATGCGGGGCGGCACGGCCGCTGGCCGTGGTGGTGTTCTTCGGCGCAGCGAACACCTGCTTGCCGAGTCCCAGCGCATCCAACACCGCGATCACGTCATCGCCACCCACAATGATCCGACTTGTGTCATCAACCTCGACCTCTGCACCATCGTCGGACTGCACCTTGGCCGGCAACACGGCGACCTGCCCAACCAGGGCCGGCAGCGCACCGCCATCCACACGCGCCCAGCCCGCCGGCAAGGCGGTGGCATCGGCGGCGGCCTGCGGCGCAGCCGCGTCACTCCCGGCCGCCGGCGGCGGTGTCGTTCCACCACAGGCCGTCAACGCGACCGCCATCGCCATCGCAAGCGGCAGCAGCCGCACGGAAACCATCGTTTTCATCATTGCTCCTTCGGCAGGGCGACCGGCGGCCGCCCTGCACGGTAGTTACGGCTTGCGCAGAGCAAGGCGCGTGATGCGGTCGCCCTTCGGGTCTTCCGCGCCACGCGACTTGTTCACGGCGAACACGTTGCCCTTGCCGTCCGCCCGGACATGGTTGGGGAAGGTGCCGCCATCGAGGTTGCCGACGATCTTGCCGTCACCGTTGACCACAGTCACCGTACCGGCGCCGCGGTTGGTCACGTAGGCCAGGCCGGAGACCGGCTCGAATGCCACGTTCAGCGCGCCCGCGCCCACCGCGACATCGTGCAGCACCTTGCCGCTGGCGACATCGACGATCAGCAGGTTGTCGGTACCCTGCGACGCCACGAACAGGCGATCGTGGCTGGCGTCGTAGGCAACACCGGACGCGCTGATCGAATTGCCCAGCGCGATGACCTTGTCCACCTTGCCGCTGGCGACGTCGATAACGGCCGCTTCCGGGGTGCCGATGCTCACGGTGAACAGCTTGCCGCTGGCCTCATCGAGGGTCAGGCTCATCGGTACGAACTTCTCGTCGTCCACGCCCGACGCCAGGGTGATCGGCTCCAGCGCCTTGAACGTTTTCGCGTCGAACACCGACAGATGGTCTTCGCCAGTGGCCGAGGCAATCACCTTGCCGCGCTTGGCATCCACGACCACGTCGCGGGCGTGCGGCACGGTGCCCACCGGGAACTGGTGGACCAGGCCCAGGTCCGACTGGCGGTACACGGCCACGGTGTCCTGGCGGGTGTTGGTGACCCACACATTGCCGTTGGCATCGTCCACGCCCACGCCGTATACGGCGAACACGCTGCCGCCCTTGGCGTCAGGCACCTGCGCCGGGGTGATCGCCTTGATCACCTTCAGGCTCTTCGGGTCCACCTTGAGCAGCTGCGACTGGGTCACCGGCGGACGGCCAACGGCCGAGGTGACGAACACGGCGTTGCTGGCCGCACTGTAGGCGCTCTGGTACAGGCCCTGCACCAGCTTCGCCGAGGCCTGGTTGAACGACTGCTGGCCGCTCAACGGCAGGTTCGGCGACACCCGCAGCGACAGCACGGCCGCCGCATCGGGCTGGCTGGCGCGCACCACCACCGGGTGCTGGCCCGGCACTGCGTCGGCCGGAATGGCGACGGTGGCCTTGAAGTTGCCCTGCTCATCGACCACGTACGGGGTGGCGTTGAGCACGGTGTCGCCACGCAGCAGGGTCACCTGCTGGCCCGGCACGAACTGCCGGCCGGTCACTTCGGCCTGGGTGCCCGGCACCACGTTTTCGCCGCGGCTGCTGACCTGGCCACGGAAGCCATTGGCCGGGGTATCGAACACCGGCTGCGCGAATGCGCTGCTGGTTGCCATCGACAGCGCAAGCGCCAGGGTGGCGAAGCGCGGCAGGGAATTGAGTTTGTTCATAGCAGAAGCCTTCTGTTGGGGGCGCGCATCCGGCGCGTTGTCACAGGGATTGCCTCGGCGTGGCCGCGATCCGTTGCGGCGGTGGCACGGGGCCACGGGTCTGCCTGGGTAGGGAAAAATCAGTCGTCGGCGTTCGGCGCGGGTGTAGCCGCGGGTACGTTGCTGCGGTCGGCGATGCCGTACAGCGCGCTGAGCGTGGCCTTCAGCGACGCAGGCAGCATCGGGCCGTGGCCCAGGCCGGGGAACTCGCGGTAATCCACCGTCAGGCCGCGCACGTCCGCCAGGCGCTCACTCAACTGGTAGGCGGCGTCCGGCGTGGCCCCGCCGATGCGGCGCAGGTGCGCCACCACACGGGGGTTGGTGAGATCGCGCACACCGCGGTTGCCGCTGCGCTCGTCGCCGCCCAGCATCAGGGTGAGCTGCGCCGGCGTGCCGGTGTAGTGTTTGACGAACTGCTGTTCCATGCCGGCCTGCGGCGCGCCCTGGCTCCACCACAGGGACGGACTGGCGCTGATGTAGTGCTGGAAGGCGGTCGGCTGGGTGTACAGCGTACTGAGCACGAACAGGCCGCCCAGCGAATGGCCCCACAGCGACTGCTGTCGCACATCGATGCGCGTGCGGCGCTGCACCTCCGGCTTGATGCGCTGTTCGATCACGTCATTGAACACCGCCGCACCGCCGCCGCTGGACTGCGCGACGCCATTCTCGTCGTCGGCCGTATCGACCCAGGCCGTGTAATCAAGCGTGCGCGATGGCGAGTCGATGCGCAGGTCATTGTCGTAGCCGATGAACACCAGCACCGGCGCCTTGCCGGCCGCTAGTTCGGTGAGCATGCCCTGGTCGAACACCATCGCCGCCGCATTGCCGTCGAGCATGTAGAGCACCGGTGCCGGCGTGGACGCGGGCCGTGTCGGCACGCCCAGATTGACCCGCCAGCGGCGCGCGTGGTCGGGACTGTCGATCACGAAACGCTCGAAACGATAGCTCTGCGCCGGTTCGTCCAACACGGTGTGGCCGACCGTCTGCAGCGGATTGCGCTGCTGGGCGGCGACGGGAGTCGAAACCAACACACCCGAGGCGAGCGCCAGTACAGCAATGCGACGCCATGCAGCAAACGGAGCAATCAGGGTTCTGGGCACGATAAAACACTCGTTCAAGGGCGCGGATCGACCCGCCCGCCGTAAAGCGCGAGCGGACGCTCATCACGCCAGTGTAACGTAAATGCGAATGGGTATCACTGTCATCGATGTGGTCTACATGCAGGCGTCATGCCCTATTCACCCTTCCATCACGCATCGACGCGCATTAGTCGCGCCACTACCCGGGGGGCTCGGGGCGCGTGTCAGACCTCGCATTGAAGCGAAGCGGCACAGCATCCCAGGCGCGGCTAGCAGCGACACAGACTCGCCAACGCAACTATGCATCGGTCGTTCTTGTCACCAGGAGCCCGTCATGGCACTCGCGCACCCGGGTTACGTCACACACACCCTCGCCCGACACCCTCGCCTGTTGCGCGGATGGTCCGCGCTCGCCTCGGGCATTGCCGTCAGCCTGCTGTTCGCGCACCACGCCGCCGCGCAGACGGTGGTCATACGACCCGGCCAAACCGTCACGCTGGTACCGGGAAGCGCGAATGAAGGGCGCGACTTCAGCGTGCTCGGCACCCTCAACGTTCGTGGCGCACGCGTCGGTGCAATCCAGACCGACAACGGCAGCGGCGCGGTCGTGACCCTCGATGGAGCCACTGCCAGTGGCCGGGTAGCGTCGTTTCATGCCACGGTGACGGTGCGGAATTCGGTCATCAACACCGTCGACGCCGGCCCCGGCGCCAGTGGCTATGCCACCATCACCCACGGCCTCGCGAACGGCCCTGCGGACGCCCCCAGAAGCGCCCTCACCCTCATCGACAGCCAGATCACCGGAGCAACCGGCGGACTGCAGTTCGCGGCCGGAGGAATCATCAACGTGCAGGGCAGCACGCTGACCGGCGGCGTCAATGGGGCCCGCGCCATTGCAGGCTCCGCCGAGTTCCGCGCGGGCTCCAGGGTCATCGGCGGCACCAACGGCCTGCTGATGACGGTCACGGCGAGCGGCCAGCCCATCAATTCCACGCCCGACGACTGGTACGTCCTCGTGGATGGCAGCACCGTGCAGGGACAGACGGGCAGCGCCATCCGGGTCAACCCGGTCCTCACGCCGGAACTGGCGCGCATCACAGTACAGAACGGCGCAACACTGCTGGGCGGCAACGGCAACCTGGTCGAGGTGGCCGCCAACGGACAGCTCGACTTCACCGCCCGCACCAGCACACTGTCGGGCGATTTCGTCATGGATGCCGCCGCCGGCAACGCCATCCTGCGCTTTCTGGACGGGCTGCAGCTGAAGGGCCGCGTGCGGGGGGCCGCAGACGTCATCGTCGACCAGGGCGGCCGCTGGACCCTTGGCGGGAACAGCAACACGGGCAACCTCACGCTGGGCGCGGGCAGTGACATCCTTCTCGGCGGAGCGGGCCAGTTCTCACACCTCACTGTCAGCGGCAACTACTTGGGCCAGGGGGGAACGCTGCATTTCAACACGGTGCTTGCCGACGATGCGGCCGACACGTCCACGCTGCGCGTCACCGGTGCAACCAGCGGCACCACACAGGTTGCTGTCACCAACATCAACGGTGCCGGCGCGCAGACCGTCAGAGGCATACGCCTGGTACGGGTCGAAGGCGCCTCCAATGGTCGCTTTGTCCTGCAGGGGCGTGCCATTGGGGGCATGTACGAGTACTTCCTGCACAAGGGCACCGATGCCGCCCCGGCAAATGGCAACTGGTACCTGCGCTCGACCTACACCGGCAATCCCTGCGACATCAACCCGGATGCGCCGGGCTGCGTACCGGTGATACCCGTTGATCCGGTGGATCCGGTTGATCCAGTTGATCCGGTGATCCCGGTGGATCCGGTGGACCCGATTGATCCGGTTGAACCGGTTGACCCTGACCCGGTCGATCCCGTTCCGGTGCTGCGGCCCGAACCGGGGGCTTATCTCGCCAATCAGGCGGCGGCCGTACAGATGTTCCAGCTGCGTCGCCACGACCGCGGCGCCCCGGGCCTGGATGGGGAAAGCAACGGCACCTGGATCCGGGCTACGCGCGACCAACTGCAGGCCACCATCGCCGGCCAGGTGGACACCACCACCCACACCGATGCAGTGCACGTGGGTACCGACCTGTGGCGCTGGGGCCAAGGGGGGCGAGGCCAGGTTGGGCTGATGCTGGCCACGGGGCAGGCGCGCACCGAGGCACGCTCACTGCTGTCCGGCTACCGTACCCGCGGCAAGGTTCGCGGCGACGCGGCCGGCCTGTATCTGGGCTGGGTACAGGACAGCGACAGCAGCCAGGGCGCGCATGTGGATGCGTGGGCGCAATACGCGCGCTTCGACAACGAGGTGCAGGGTGAAAGCCTGGCCAGGGAAACCTACGATGCGCGAAGCCGCAGCGCATCGCTGGAAGCTGGCTACGCGTGGCGCCTGCACGGTTCGGATCAGGGCGCGCTGTACCTGCAGCCGCAGGTGCAGCTGGTCTACACCGATATCACCAGCGATCGTGTGCAGGAAGCCAATGGCACTCTCGTCGAAGACGATACCGCCGGCGGCCTGCAGACCCGGGTGGGGCTGCGCCTGTTCGGCAACCGGAACGGGCCGGGTAACCGCGTCCAGCCATTCCTCGCGGTGAACTGGCTGCACAGCTCCCGGGCCGAAGTCCTGCGCTTCAATGCCGAGCGTCTGGATGCCGATCTTCCCGACAGCCGCTATGAAGCCCAGGCCGGCGCGCAGCTCCAGCTCGGCCAGCGCTGGCTGGCCTGGGGCGATCTGCGGGTTCAGCGGGGCAACAACGGCTATCGCGATGCCGCCGCGCAGATTGGCCTGCGGGCGGCGTGGTGACCGTGGCCGGCCGGAGCGCGCACGCGCTCCAGTCGGCGTCGGGCGCTATTCTTCGGCGTCCTGCCCACCCTGCTGACCGCCACGTTCGCGCTTCTGGTCGGCCTGCTCCTGTTGCTGCTGGCCTTTACCCGGCGCGTCGCGGTCCTGCTGGTTCTGCTGGCCCTGCTGCTCCTGCGGGCGCTTCTGCTCCTGCGGATTCTGCTGCTGGTTCTGCTGCGGATTCTGTTGGTTCGCCATGATGCTGCCTCCAGTGCCCGGCATCGGATGTGATGCCGGTGAATCCACCGTAGGGTGCGCTGCGTTACTGGCGCGTGGGTTGTGGCGTCGCGGCGTAGACGCCGCCGGCATGTGCGTAAACAGTTCAGAACGCAGTGCGCGCACCTTCACGTGGTGACGTGGAGGCGTCACGGTGCCGCAACACCTTCAGTGCAGCCGACGCGCTATTCCGCCGCGTCCGTCTTCCATGCCGCCACCTTGGCACGCACGTCGGCGAGCAGTGCATCCAGCGCCTTGCGGTCGTACACCTGGCCACGCAGCACCACGGCATTGATCGATCGCGTCGCGGCGATGTCGTCCAGCGGGTTGCGGTCCAGCAGTACCAGGTCGGCCGCCTTGCCTGCCACCACGCCACCATAGCGGTCCAGCGTGCCGAACCACGCCGGACCGGCACGGGTGGCCGCGGAGAGCGCCTGCGTCGGGGTCAACCCTTCCTTGACGAACAGCGCCAGTTCCTCGTGCAGCCCGATGCCCGGATAGTTGAACGAGTTGAGGAAGCCGGCATCGGTACCGGCCATGATGGTCACGCCCGCCTGCTGCAACATCGGCAGCACGGCGGCAACCTGGTGGTACTCGCGATGGCGCGCGTCGATCTGCGCCGGCGTTGCCTTGGCCGCACGTTCCACGCGCCAGGCGTAGGTGGCCTGCAGCTTCGGACCGATGTAGGCCAGGTACGGATCGTGCGCGTGATCGTCCTGATCGAGGAAATCGAGAATGCGCCCACCGTTGAGCGTCGGGGTGACATACACGCCCTTGGCGGCGAAACCGCGATACGCCGCCATCGCGGTGTCGCGATCGAATCCGGCGTCGAGCCGGCGGTTGGCTTCGGCACGGTCGATGCGCTTGGCGGCGAAGTCGGCCGCGATGGCCGCTTCGTCCTTGACCCCTGCCTTGTACGCATAGTCGAGGTGCTCGATCGAGCTGATCCCGGCATCCACCGCCTGCTGCACGGTCAGTGCCATCGGGATATGGCCCGATGCACGCAGTCCATTGGCACGCGCGCCGCGCACGGCCGCCAGGAACAGCTCGGGCGTCAGCGTGCTGTCGGTGATCTTCACGAAATCGACCTGGTCGCGCTTGAGCCGCACGAACGCGGCATCCAGGTCGGCCTGGCTGCCCACCTCGATCGTGCCCTTCCAGACCGGCTTGATGCCTTCGATCTTGGCACCGGAGGTGAACAGCTGCGGGCCGGCCAGTTCGCCACGGCGGATCTGCCCGCGCCACGCCAGCACCTGCTCCGGCAGATCGCCGGAGGCATCGCGCACGGTGGTGATGCCGTGCGCGATGTACAGCGGCAGGAGCGCCTTGTTCTCTTCGATCAGCGCCGGACCGCCACCAAAATGCACGTGCATGTCCCACAGGCCAGGAATCAGGTAGCGCCCCCTGCCCTCGATGCGGCGCGACGCCGACCAGGCCTTGGCGATGGCACGGTCCTCACCGACCGCCACGATGTCATCGCCGCGCACCACCACGCTCTGGCCGGGAATCGTGCGGCCGTGTTCGACGTCCACGATGGTGGCGTGCTGGATCATCAGGTCGGCATGTTCGGCCGCGATGGCGGGAGCGGACAGCGTGAGCAGGACAGGCAGGGCAAGGCGGAGAGTGACGTTCATGGCAACCGGAAAAGAAGACTCCCCGGCACCTTAAAGCGCCGGGGAGACCATTCACCAGTTAAATTTTGCACTACTGCATATTCAGCGACCCACTGGGCTCATGCCTCGCCCTGCATCGCCGGGCGCGCCTGCACCTGCGCCAGCCAGGCCTGCACATGCGGATGCGCGTCCACCGAAGCCCCCTCGTACGTGCCGTAGCCGACGACCTGGGCCACTACCAGATCCACCAGCGAGTAGGCCGGGCCGAGCATCCACGGCTGCGCCGCCAGGCGCGCATCGAGGATGTCGAGCAGGTGCCGCGCATCCTGCAGCGCTGCGGCCGCGTGGTCGGCACTGCGCAGCGGGCCATCCATCGTCGCCAGCCGCAGCCCGTGGAGGGTCGCCATGTAGGTCACGTAGGCCCATGCGCACCAGGACATCGCCTGCAGGCGCTCCGGCGTGTCCTCGGCCGGCCACAACCCCTTGGCCACACCGAAGCGCGCGCCCAGCCACAGGTGGATGGCCAGCCCCTCAAAGATCGGGGTGCCGTCCACCACCAGGCACGGCACCTTGCCGTTGGGATTGATCGCCAGGTACTCCGGCGTGCGCTGCTCGCCGTTGCGGATGTCGATGCGCACGCGGTCGTGCGGCACCTCCAGCTCGGCCAGCGCGCAGGCCACGGGGGTGGCGCTGGACATGGGGTGCCAATAGAAGACAAGGGACATGGAAAACTCCTGGGTCAGGGACGGGTGGAAGGTGCGCCACCGAAGGGCTTGCACCGCCAACACAGGCTAGCCACCATTGCGGACAGCTTCTGTCCTCGATAGGCGGCACCCTGCCCCCATGCTCACCACGTCCGCCCGCCTGCTGCGCCTGCTCGCGCTGCTGCAATCCCGCCCGCACTGGACCGGCGCAGGCCTCGCCGAGGTCATGACGGTGCACCCGCGCACCCTGCGCCGCGACATCGACCGCCTGCGCGCGCTCGGCTATCCGATCCAGGCCAGCAGCGGCGTCGCCGGGGGCTATGCGTTCCGTGCCGGCCGCGCACTCCCGCCGGTACTGCTGGATGACGAGGAGGCACTGGCCGCCGCCCTGGCCCTGCGCACGGCCGTGACCGGCACCATCAGCGGCATCGAACAGACCGCGATCACCGCACTGGTCAAGCTCGAACAGGTGATGCCGCCACGACTGCGCCGCCGCCTGGATGCGCTGCGCGCCACCATCCTGCCGCTGGACCAGCGCGGCCCCGTGGTCGACGCGGCACTGCTGGCCACCCTGGCGGGCGCATGCCGCGACCAGCTGCACGTGCACTTCGACTACGCCGACCAGAAAGGCCAGCCCAGCCATCGCTGCGTTGAACCGCATGGCGTGGTCAATGCCGAACGCCGCTGGTACCTGGTCGCCTGGGACACCGCCCGCACCGACTGGCGCACGTTCCGCATCGACCGCATCACCACGGCGCCGGCCGTCGGTGCACACTTCCGCCCCCGCCCCGGCCCGGACGATGGCGATCTGCGCGCCTTCGTCGACCGCGCGCTGTCGCTGGGCGGCCGCGGCGATGGCGCCGAGGTGATCCTGCACGCGCCGATGGAGGCGATGCGGCAATGCATCCCGGTATCGGCCGGCGCGCTGGAAGCGGTAGATGCGCAGCGCTGCCTGCTGCGCTGTACCGCGCACCCGATGGGCGCCGTGGTGTACTGGCTGCTCGCCCTGGAAGTGGAGTTCGAGGTGGTCGGCCCGCCCGCGCTGCGCGAGCGCCTGCGCGACGCAGGGGCACGGGTGTCCCGCAGCCTGGCGCGGGACGCGGCCGCTGCAGGCCCTTTGCCGTGACCGCATTTGCCGGCGGGCAGCCCTCATACTGGCACGCATCGCCATGCCGATAATGGATGCCACCATGCCCGCCAGTGCAAAACCAAATCGGACGCTGTTCGACCTGGACCTGTTGCGTGCGATCGTCACGGTCGCCGACTGCGGCAGCTTCACCACCGCTGCGGCGCGCCTTCACTCCACCCAGTCGACGGTGAGCCAGCAGATCCGCCGGCTGGAAGACATGGCCGGGCATACGCTGCTGATCCGAGCCAATCGCGACGTTCACCCCACCGATGCCGGCCAGACCCTGCTCGCCCATGCGCGGCAGATGCTCGCACTCAACGAGCAACTGGTCGAAGCGCTGGCCGGCGCAACAGTCGCCGTCACCGTGCGCCTCGGCATGCCGGAAGACTTCGTCAACGCGCGCGTCACCCAGCTGCTGGGGGCCTTCAACCGCAAACACCCGCAGGTGAAGCTGGAAGTGACCAGCGGCCTGAGCCGCGACCTGGCCAACGGCTACGACCACGGCGAACTGGACCTGGTCCTGATCAAGCAACGCCGCCACGCCCGCGCCGCCGTCGCCTGCTGGCCCGAGACGATGCGCTGGGTGGACAGCGCCCGCAGCCCCTGCTTCGCGCAGGACCCGGTACCGCTGGTGACCTTCCCGCCGCGCGGCCTCTATCGCGACGAGCTGATCGACGCCGTCGAGGCGCTGGGCCGGCGCTGGCGCATCGCCTTCACCAGTTCCAGCCTGGGCGGCATCCAGGGCGCGGTCGCCGATGGCATGGGCATCAGCCTGCTGCCGGCGCGGGCGATGACCCGCGAACACATCGCGCTCTCCGCACGGCATGGGTTGCCGCCAGTGGACAGCATCGAGATCGCCATGCTGCACCGTCCCGCCGCCGAGCCGATGGTGCTGGCGCTGGCCGCCCGCCTGTCGCGCCTGCTCGAACGCCCTTCACGCTGATTCAATGACGCGTCTGCACATTTTCGATGGGTGCAGATGCCAAACACTGTCTGCACAAGGCGCAGGCACCGGGACAGTGACGGACTTCCCTTTCAGTACATAGGAATCGTCCTAAAGTCGCCATCGGGCATCTCGGAGAACGGGTGGAAAAGGGAGAATGTGTCACCTCCCTGATCGCGCGACCCCCTTGTCCAACGACATCCTGATCGCATGAACGGACACCCCACCGACACCTCACTGAAGATCGCCCTACTGGACGATCACGAGGTCGTCCGCCACGGCACCCGCATCCACCTCTCCAACGACTGGCGGTTCAACGTCGTCGGCAGCCACGGTCACAGCAGCGCACTGCTGGCCACGCTGGCCAGTCAGCCCGTGGATATCGCCATCGTCGACTATGCGCTGTCGGCCAACGATATCGAGGGGCTGGCACTGGTCCGGCAGATCCGGCAACGCCATCCACGGCTGGGCGTGCTGATGTTCTCCGCACACGTCAACCGGGTCATCATCAGCAGCGCGATGCATGCCGGCGCCAACGGCGTGGTGACCAAGAACGACCGCCTGGACGAACTTGCGCGGGCCATCGTGCAGGTCGCCCAGGGCGAAACCTACATCCCACCCGAATACGGCGCCGAGCCGGACGAGAGCCACCTGTCCAATGCCGAGCGCGAAGTCCTGCAGCTGTGCATGACCGGGATGACGGTGTCGGAGATCGCACGCAAGCGCCACCGCAGCATCAAAACCATCAGCACCCAGAAGCAGGCGGCGTTCCGCAAGCTTGGCCTGCGCAGCGACGGCGACCTGTTCACCCTGCGGCACCAGCTGGGCTACCTGTGAAACCGACGCGCGCCTGGTGGATCCTGCTGGCGCTGTCAGCAGGGTGCTCACCCGAGGCGCGCGATCCAGCGTCCGCGGACGGCCCGCGCGACGTGGCGGTGGCGGTCGATCCGGCGCAACGCAACATCCTGTCCGTACCCGATGCCCCTGCCCGGCATGCCAACCTTGCCGATGGCTACGCCCACCTGGTGGCCGCCCACACCGGCCTGCGCTTCATTGAACAGCCGCACGCGGATTTCGACAGCGCGGTACAGGCCATCTGCACCGGCTCGGCCGATGTGATGCTGCTGGTGGGACCGCTCGATGCCGCACCCTGCAGCGACCTGCTGCTCTCCCGCTCCTACTACCGTGGCCGTGCGGTACTGGCCGTTCGCCGTGGCACCACGGTACCGGCGACGCTGGAAGAGATGACCACGCAGCGGATCAGCCTGGTCGGCGGCGGCCGGCACGAGGCCTGGCTGCGCCGGCACTACCCCAACGTCCAGCTCGTCCCCCTGCCCGATCTGCGCGCGGCGCTGGCGGCAGTGGAAGCCGGCGCCGTGGATGCGAGCATGGGGCTGGATGCGATGATGCACCCGATCGTGCGCCGCGATTATGCCGGCAGCATGAAGCTCCAGCTGCTGCCCGACACGGTGCCGGCGAGCCTGCACCTGCTGATGCACGAGCGCAACCGCGACATCAAGACGCGCATCGAGCTGGCGATGGCCGCCATCACCCTTGAGCAGCACACCCAGCTGCTGCATCACTGGTCACAGGCCACGCATATGATTCCGCCGACCTCGTCGGTGGTGCTGCACCACTTCCGCTGGACGCTGATCGCCATCGTCTTCGCCGTCCTGATCCTGGCCGTGGCGACAGCCTGGCTGCATGTGGCCCAGCGCACCGCATTGCGATCACAACGCGACCAGGCCCGCTTCATCGGCGTGATGAGTCACGAGGTGCGCAACGCGAGCCAGGCCCTGGTCAGCACCATCGACCTGCTTGGGCAGTCGCGGCTGGACCCGACGCAGCGGCAGCTGGTGGATGCCGCCAACGCCGCCGGTGCCGGCCTGCGCAGCCTGCTGGGGCACGCACTGGACTACTCGCGGATGAGCAGCGGGCGCTTCCAGCCGCGACTGGCCAGCCACGATGCGCAGGCGCTGGTCGCGCAATGCGTTGTGTCGATGCGCCCGCTGGCCGAGCAGAAGGGCGTGGCCCTGGTGCTGAACGTAACGCCCGACCCGCTGCCTGCCTTGGTGATCGACGCCGACAGCCTTCGCCAGCTGCTGAGCAACCTGCTCGGCAATGCGCTCAAGTTCACCCAGCAGGGCAGGATCGTGGTGGCCTTGACGCTGCAGCAACCCACGACCTGCGCGCAGCTGCGATTGAGCGTCAGCGACACCGGCATCGGTATCGCGCCGGAGCGGTTGCCGCGGGTGTTCGAGGCGTTCACCCAGGCACACGACGCGCACGCACTGGGCGGCTCCGGCCTGGGTCTGTCGATCTGCCGCGACCTGGCCCGCGCACTGGGCGGCGAGATTCTTGCGCACAGCGAGCTGGGCTCGGGCAGCCGCTTCGACGTGCTGCTGCCGGTGGCGCTGGCCGACGACATCCCCACCACGGCACCGGTGCGGGACACGCCATTGCCGCTGGCGATGCGCACACTGTTGCTGGTGGAAGATCACGCGATCAACCGCGCGGTGGTCACCGAGCAGCTGACCGCGCTCGGTGCCCGCGTCACCGCGGTCGGCGAAGGCAGCGCGGCGCTGGCCGCGTTCGCGATCACACCGTTCGCCGGCGTACTGCTGGATTGCGGGCTGGCCGACATTGACGGCTATCACGTGGCTACCACAATGCGTGACATCGAGCGCCGCCTGGCACGCGTGCCCTGCCGGATCGTGGCGTTCTCGGCAGCCCGCTCTTCCCGCCACACGGCGCGCTGCCAGGACGCGGGCATGGACGCGGCGCTGTGCAAGCCACTGCATGCGTCCGATCTGCTGGCAGCCCTGCAGCTGCCCGACAGTACGCCGGCCCTGCCAGCCTGCGTGCCCATGCAGGCGCCACTGCTGGCGCGCTACGCGGCCTCGATGCAGGACGATGCTGCATCACTGGACCAGGCGATCGCCGCCCGCGCGCCGCTGCTGATGCGCTACCGCGCCCATCGCCTGGCTGGCGTGCTGCGCATCCTTGGACACCCCGACCTGGCCGATGTCGCCAACGACCTGCATGAGCTGGATGCGGATGACCCGGCGCTGTGGGCCGAGTCGACGCGGCTGAGCGGCTACCTGCAGCCGCGCATCGCGGCGCTGGCCGACAGTGCGATCACTTCAGCTGAAGCGGGTACCGCTGCCACAGCACATGCACCAGAAAGCCCGTGAGTTCCGGGTCCTTGCTGCTGATCGCCGCGCGGATCTTGTCGAGCAGCACCATGTCGCTGCAGCTGCGCACATCGGCGTGATCGGCCTGGCCGGCGCGGCGCGCACGGTAGCGGGCCGCACGCTGGGCATCGGTCATGGCGTAGCCGAACGTGGGCGGACGGCCGCGCTTGCGCGGCAGCATCAGCTCCAGGGTGCCGGGGTCTTGTTCATCGCGCATGACGGACGAGGATGCGAACGGGGGCGCGCACGATATCGTGAGACATCACTTTAATCCAGCGTTTCGCGCGCTTTTTTTGCATCCGGCCGGCGTCAGCGCCATGCCTCGGCGACCCGCGCGCCCGCCCACACCAGCAGCATGCCGCCGGCCAGGCTGATGCCGAGGTACACCGGGACCATCGCGCCCCGGTCGGCGCGGACGAACAGCAGGCTTTCCAGCATCATCGACGAGAAGGTGGTCAGCCCACCAACGATGCCCACGATCAGGAAGGCGCGCCAGTAAAGCGCCGCGCCGCCGCGACTCTGCAGCCAGATCATCACGTAGCCGGCCACGAACGCGCCCACCAGGTTCACTGTCAGCGTGCCCCACGGGAAGCCGGCGCCGAACTGGCGCAGCATCGCATCACCCACCAGGAAACGCAGCCCAGCTCCCAGCGCGCCGCCGGCCATCACCAGCCCCAGCTGCTGCCACCAGACCCCGGCACCACTCATGGCCCGCCCTCCTTCGCGGCACGCGCCTCCGCCCGGGCGGCCCGCAGGCGGTCGAGCTTTTCCTTCAGCTTGATTTCCAGGCCGCGCGGCACCGGCTCGTAGTACACCCGCTCGCCCATCGCATCGGGGAAGCCGGTCTGGTCCAGCGCGATGCCGCCGTCGGCGTCGTGGTCGTACTGATAGGTCTTGCCGTAGCCCAGCTCCTTCATCAGCTTGGTCGGCGCGTTGCGCAGGTGCAGCGGCACCTCCTGGGTGCCGGTATCGCGCACCTCCTGACGGGCCCGGTTGAAGGCGGCATAGCCGGCGTTCGACTTGGCGGTGCTGGCCAGGTACAGCACCAGCTGCGCGAAGGCCAGTTCGCCTTCGGGGCTGCCCAGGCGTTCGTAGATGTCCCAGGCTTCCAGCGCCATCGACTGCGCGCGCGGGTCGGCCAGGCCGATGTCCTCGATCGCCATGCGGGTGAGGCGCCGCGCCAGATAGGACGGGTCGCAGCCACCGTCCAGCATGCGCGTCAGCCAGTACAGCGCCGCATCCGGGTTGGAGCTGCGCACCGATTTGTGCAGCGCCGAGATCTGGTCGTAGAACTGCTCGCCCCCCTTGTCGAAGCGGCGGGTACGGTCGGCCAGCACCTGCAGCAGCATCTCCGGCGTGATCCGCCCACCGTCGCCACCGGCCAGTTCGGCCGCGATCTCCAGCAGGGTCAGGGCACGGCGCACGTCGCCATCGGCGGCGGTGGCGATCTCCAGCAGGGATTCGGCCGACACGTCCAGCCCCTCGCCGGCGAGACCACGCGGCGCGTCGTGCAGGGCGCGCTCGAGCGCTTCAACGATATCCGCCGGCGACACCGCTTCGAGCACGTGCACGCGGCAACGCGAGAGCAATGCCGAGTTGAGCTCGAAGGACGGATTCTCGGTGGTGGCGCCTACGAACACGATGGTGCCGCGCTCGATGTGCGGCAGAAACGCATCCTGCTGCGCCTTGTTGAAGCGGTGCACCTCGTCGACGAACAGAACCGTGCGGCGGCCGTCGGCAAACCGCTGCGCGGCCTCGGCCAGTACCTGCCGCACTTCCGGCAGGCCGGACAGCACGGCGGAGATCGCCCGGAACTCGGCATCGGCATAGTGGGCCAGCAACAGCGCCAACGTGGTTTTGCCGCAGCCGGGCGGGCCCCACAGGATCATCGAATGGACGTGCCCGGACTCCACCGCCCGGCGCAGCGCACTGCCCGGTGCGAGCAGGCGCTTCTGCCCGACCATTTCGTCGAGGGTCTGGGGGCGCATCCGCTCGGCGAGCGGCCGCATGTTGTCCCGATCCACGGTCAGCAGATCGGGGCCATTGAATGTCGTTCGGTTTCTGGCCACGCCACCATTCTACCGTGGCGGGCCGGGATCACACCGTCATTCGCCGATGACGTCGGTGCCCTTGGCGGGGGTGAAGCTGAAGGTGCCGGCGGCGAAGCCCGGGTTGCGCTTCCAGCCGCTGAAGCTGATCACCGTGCGCTGGCCCACCGCGTCGACCACTTCCATCCGCGCCAGACCCTGCGCGTTGAAACCGAGCGCGGCGTACTGGAAGGCGGTATCGGTCTCACGCTTGGGCGTCAGCGACAGCCACTGCAGGCCATCGCGTGCGGCGGCCTCTTCGCTGACGTCGTACTGGCGATCCAGCAGGGCCGGATTGATCAACGCGGTCAGCGGGCTGTTCTGCTCTTCCTGGCCCTGCGCACGCACCGTGGCCTGCTCCAGGTCCGGCTCATACACCCACACCTTCTTGCCGTCGGCCACGATCAGCTGTTCGTGCGGCTTGATGTATTCCCAACGGAACAGGCGCGGGGCGGACAGCGCCACACGGCCACTGGTGGTTTCCTTGACCTTGCCCTTGCTGTCGAACACCTGCTGGCTGAACTGGCCATCCAGGCCCTTCAGGCCCTGGGTGAAGCGGTTGAGCTCGTCGCGGGCGCCCGCCCATGCAGTGGCCGAACCCACGCTGGCGCAGACCAGGGTGGCGGCGACGAGATAGCGACGGAGCGTGGTATGCATGCGGGTATCCAAACGTAAGGATGAGATGGGCGTCAGTGTGCCCATCCAATCCTGAATGGGCGATCAGGCCGACATTATGCGCTGTGTCGCCAAGGGCGTCTCGCTTCCCGCGGCACCTCGCCGCGCCCCTGGATTGCTGCATCGCAACAAGTTGCATGGACGATACGCATTGCCGGACACATCCTGCCTGCCCGCCGCGCCCTGCCCCGTGCAGCCGCGCGCCCCGCAGATCACGCCAGTCCAGCAGTGCAGAACATCCTCGATCGACTCGACGCCCAGGAGCGCATGCTCCACGCCCTCCGCGGACACATCACCGGCCTGGACCACGCCCTGCGGCTGTTGCTGGCCGGTTGCCCGGACATCCACATCATCCGTGCCGCGTGGGAGGACATCGCCATCGACATCGGCACGCGCACCGACCCGGCCGATCCGGCGATCTACCGCCACGCACTGGACCAGTGCATGGCCCGCGTCGCCGACCAGCTCAATGTCGCGGCGGTCCAGCGCGCGATCCACGCCGGCGCCTGAGCCGCGGCTCAGGGCGAGGCCTGCACCGTCCCCAGGTCGCCATACACCACCTGGCCGCGGAAGCCGCGCCGCACCTGCTGGTACAGGGCGCGGAACGCCGGATAGTCCTCCGGCTGGCAGAGCGCGTCGGCACCGCGCACGGCGCGCTGGTGCAGGCGGTGGTGGACGCGGATGGCCTGGCCCTCGCGCGACCAGTCAACCTGATACTCGCCCGCCGCATTGTGGAACTGCTGGCTGCGCGGGATGGCCACGATCGGCACGCCCGCCGGGAACGTGAGCCGGTAGGTTTCCTCGCGCAGGCTGTCGTTGCAGTAGAACGGCGTTGCGTTCTGCGGCGCGGAGGTGTTGGCGTACAGGTCGCGGAACGATTCGCCACCCGGTGCGTCGGGCAGTTTCATGCCGCCGACCACGCTGAAGTCCACGTAGTCTTCGGCCTTGAAGTCGTAGCGGTAGTTGAACGGCCGGGTCAGGTCCTGCGGATCGCCCAGCAGGGTCAGCGCGCCGCTGCCGTCGAAACCGGACGCGGCCATGATCGACTCCTCCACCCGCGTGCGGTTCTGTGCGTTGAGCCGTGCGAACGAGCCACGCATGCCGATCTCGGCAACCTCGCCCGGCACCTGCTGCGTCTGCCCGACCAGGTTGCCGTGGCGGTCGAACTGGAACGCCACCGACATCGCCAGGCCGTTGCGGCGCGCGTCGTTGTCCGGCGTGCGCGCCAGCACCGCCTGGCGGGTGTGCAGCACCGGCGCGCCCAGATCCCCCTCCGGCAACTGGCCGAAACGCGCGTACGGCGTGGTCGAGTCCAGGTACAGGTCGAACTCGGGCACGTAGGTGATGGCGTGGTTGAAGCGGCCGAGCAACGGAATCTCCGGCAGGCTGGGTCCGCCGCCGGCGCCGATCAGCACCGGCGTGCTGTCGATGCCGCGTGCGGCCAGCAGCGCCTCCAGGATCACCACGTGGTCCTTGCAGTCGCCGTAGTGGTTGTCGAGGATGCTCTGCGCCGGGTTCGGCTCCAGCCCGCCGTTGCCCAGATACACGGCGACGTAGCGGATGTTCTGCGCCACCCAGCGGTACAGCGCGGCAGCCTGCCCGCGCCGGTCATCGATACCGGCGGTGAGCTGGTCGGCCAGCGCCTGGATGCCCGGGGTGACGGCCGCCGCCTCGCCGCCTTTGACCTGGTAGGCGCGCCCCACCTGCGCCCAGTCCTGGTAGGTGCTGGCCATGATGGTGGGGCTGAACTCCCAGGCCGCCGCCGACCAGTTCTGCGCCTGCAGCGCCTCGGCACGCCGGTAATGCCACGCCCAGCGCGCGACGCCGTCGCGGATGACCGGCGCCTGGCTGCCCTGCACGCCGCGCTGCCGCACCTGCATCGGCAGTGATGCCGGCGCCGTCAGAGTGACGCGGGCGTCGTCGTACTGAGTAAACACGCTGAAGGTCTCCCACAGGCCAAAGTAGCCCGGAAAGTACGGCGTGTTCTGCACGCGCCGGGTGCGGTAGACCACGCGCGTGCCGGGGGCGAGATTGGGGAACACCACCACCCGCACCTTGCGGTCGGCATACATCGCCGCCGCCGCGCTGGAATAGCTTTCCTGGGTATAGATGCGGTCGGCCGGCACATCGCGGCGCTGGCCGTCGGCCGTCAGCGTGTACGCCTCCAGCACATCCAGCGTTTCCATCTTCTCGCTGTAGCTCAGGCGCACCTGGCTGAACTGCTCCACCGCCGCCTTGGTCTTGAGCAGGACCTCGTACGCCTCGGTCTGGGTGCTGCCGGCGTCGGCACGCACCTCGTAGTCGGCGCGATAGCGCACGAAGCTGAAATTGGTGGTGGCCTCGGCATCCTGGCCGGCCACCGGCGCGGCGGCGGCCGGCACCTGGTCGGCCGCCGCGGGGAACGAAAGCGCAACCAGCAGGCCCAACATTGCCCACGACAGGGAGGTCATGACGGAATCCTTTCGCGGCCACCGGGCCGCCGCCGTGCTGCGGTTACTTCGGAGGGGGCGGCGCCAGCACGCTGCGGTCGCCGTTGTGTTCGGGCGGACTGACCACGCCGGCCGCTTCCATCGCCTCGATCAGGCGGGCGGCACGGTTGTAGCCGATCTTCAGGCGACGCTGCACACCGGAGATGGACGCACGGCGGGTTTCGGTAACGATCCGCAGGGCCTCGTCATACAGGGGGTCGGACTCATCGCCGGCCCCGCCGCTGGCTTCAGGCAGGCCACCCGGGCCCACCACGACGCCATCGCCCATCATCTGCACTTCGTCGAGGACGCCACTGATGTAGTCGGCCGGGCCGCTGGCCTTGAGGTGCTCCACCACGCGATGCACTTCCTCGTCGGAGACGAACGCGCCGTGGACGCGATCAGGCAGCGCCGTGCCGGGCGGCAGGTACAGCATGTCGCCGTGGCCGAGCAGGGTTTCGGCGCCGGACTGGTCCAGGATGGTGCGCGAATCGATTTTCGAGCTCACCTGGAAACCGATGCGGGTCGGGATGTTGGCCTTGATCAGGCCGGTGATCACGTCCACCGACGGGCGCTGGGTCGCCAGGATCAGGTGGATGCCGGCCGCACGGGCCTTCTGCGCCAGGCGCGCGATCAGTTCTTCGACCTTCTTGCCGACGATCATCATCATGTCGGCGAATTCGTCGATGAAGATGACGATGAACGGCAGCGTTTCCAGCGGGCGCGGCGCTTCGCCGAGCTCGGGGTTGGGCTTGAACAGCGGGTCCATCAGCGGCTGCCCGGCGTCCTGGGCATCCTTGACCTTCTTGTTGAAGCCGGCCAGGTTGCGCACGCCCACCGCGCTCATCAGCTTGTAGCGGCGCTCCATCTCGGCCACGCACCAGCGCAGGCCGTTGGCGGCCTCCTTCATGTCGGTCACGACCGGCGCCAGCAGGTGCGGGATGCCCTGGTAGACGCTCAGTTCGAGCATCTTCGGGTCAATCATCAGCATCCGCAGGTCTTTCGGCGAGGCCTTGTACAGCAGGCTCAGCACCATCGCGTTGACCGCCACCGACTTGCCCGAACCGGTGGTGCCGGCGACCAGCAGGTGGGGCATGCGCGCCAGATCGGCCACGGTCGGGCGGCCGGCAATGTCCTTGCCCAGCGCCAGGGTCAGCACGCTGGCCGACTTGTCGTACTCCTTGGAGCGCAGCAGTTCGGACAGGTAGATCATTTCGCGGGTGACGTTGGGAATTTCCAGCCCCACCACCGACTTGCCCGGAATCACATCGACCACGCGCACCGACTTCACCGACAGGCCGCGCGCGATGTCCTTGTCCAGCGAGCTGATCTGGCTGACCTTGATGCCCGGCGCCGGCTCGATCTCGAAGCGGGTGATCACCGGGCCCGGATAGGCGCCGACCACCTGGGCCTCGATGCGGAAGTCCTTGAGCTTGAACTCGATCTGGCGCGACAGGGTTTCCAGCGTTTCCTCGTCGTAGCCCTTGGGCTGCGGCTTGGGGTCGTCCAGCAGCGCCAGCGGCGGCACGTCCGACCCATCGCCGTTGACCCCGCGGAACATCGGAATCTGGGTTTCGCGCTTGGCCCGGTCGCTCTTCTCCAGCACCGGCTCGGGACGTGGCTCGATCTTCACCGGCTCACGCTTGGCGCGCACTTCGGCATCGACCTTGCGCACTTCCTGGCGCTCCTCGCGCAGCGCGCGGGTCTGCTGCCATTCGGTGGCCTGCTCCTTCTTGCGGTTGAGCAGCGGCGGCAGCGCCAGCACGGCCCGGCCGATCTTCTCCATCACCGTGAACCAGGACAGACCGGTCGCCAGGGTGATCGAGGCCAGCAGCAGCACCAGCACGAACAGGTTCGCGCCCAGTTCGCCAAAACCGACGGTCAGCGAGGTGCCGACCAGCTTGCCGAGAATGCCGCCGGCGCTGGCCACGTCCACCTGGTTGTACAGCCGCAGGTGCATGAAGCCGGTACCGGCGATCAGGAAACCGACCAGGCCGATCAGGCGCAGCGCCGGGTCCAGGTCGTGCTCGCCCTTGCCTTCGCGCTTGAGCCCGAACATGGCGATCCACGCCAGCGCGCCCAGCACCACCGGCAGCACGAAGGCGATGAAGCCGAACAGCTGCAGCAGCACATCGGCCACCCAGGCGCCGACCCGCCCGCCCATGTTGTGCACCGGCGCGACCACGCTGCCGGTGTGTGACCAGCCCGGATCGGTTGCCGAATAGGTGAACAGACTGGCCACCAGATACAGCAGCGCCGGCGCCACGGCGATCACGCCAAGATCCCGCCACAACCGCTGCCGGCGCGGATTGTCCGCGCTCGCGGCCTTGCGCGACGGCGCCTTGTTGTCGGGAGACTTGGATCGTTCCGGGACCTGTTTCGCCACCTTAGACCAGACCTTGGGAATGCACTGTTAGTGCTTGATAATAAACGACTCACCGCCCTGTCGATAGGTGCCAACCCCGGGTCGGCACGTCGGAACGGCACTCGGACCGTCAAAACCCCGGCGCTGGGCAGGGATGGCGCCTTCGCTGGCCCGCGCCGTTCCACCGGCCGCCTTGAATCGCCCCGCCCCTGCCGCCACTCTATGGCGTGCCACGGACGCCAGGCAATCACCGCCCGCGCACCGTCCCATCACCTCAACGCGAGTCTACATGAGCAATTCCACGCCCTCCCGCCACCAGAAGCTCGTCATCCTCGGTTCCGGCCCCGCCGGCTGGACGGCCGCCGTCTACGCCGCCCGCGCCAACCTCAAGCCGGTAGTGATCACCGGCCTGCAGCAGGGCGGCCAGCTGATGACCACCACGGAAGTGGACAACTGGCCGGGCGATGCGCATGGCCTGATGGGCCCGGACCTGATGGCGCGCATGCAGGCGCACGCCGAGCGCTTCGAGACCGAGGTGATCTTCGATCACATCCACACCGCCGACCTGTCCAAGCGCCCGTTCACGCTGATCGGTGACAGCGCCGAGTACACCTGCGACGCCCTGATCATCGCCACCGGCGCTACGGCCAAGTACCTGGGCATTCCGAGCGAAGAGGCCTTCAAGGGCCGCGGCGTGTCGGCGTGCGCCACCTGCGACGGCTTCTTCTACCGCGACCAGGACGTGGTCGTGGTCGGTGGCGGCAACACCGCCGTGGAAGAGGCGCTGTACCTGTCCAACATCGCCCGCAAGGTCTACCTGATCCACCGCCGTGACACCCTCAAGGCGGAGAAGATCATGCAGGACAAGCTGTTCGCCAAGGTGGCCGCCGGCAAGATCGAGACCGTGTGGCACCACCAGGTCGACGAAGTGCTGGGCAACGATGCCGGCGTCACCGGCGTGCGCGTGAAGTCCACGCTGGACGGCAGTACCCGCGACATCGAGGCGCATGGCTTCTTCGTGGCGATCGGCCACCACCCCAACACCAGCCTGTTCGACGGCCAGCTGAGCATGAACAACGGCTACCTGGACATCCGTTCGGGCCTGGGCGGCAACGCCACCCAGACCTCGGTGGAAGGCGTGTTCGCCGCCGGCGACGTCGCCGACCAGCATTACCGCCAGGCGATCACCTCGGCCGGCTTCGGCTGCATGGCCGCACTGGACGCCGAGCGCTACCTGGATGCGAAGGGCGACCTGGGCTGATCCTGGCAGCACCGACGCAGCAGCTGAAGGCCGGCGCAATGCGCCGGCCTTTTTGTTATTGACTACAGCCAAGCCGGCCGGGGCCAAACGCCGGCCCGGCACCCCTGCGACGCGGGCCAGCAACGGCTACGAACTGCGGATGCACTGCTGCCAATGCCGGACCGGCACCGATGTGACCCCGTCATCGTCGACCAGCGAGGTCTCCCATAACAGCGGCGCCGAACCGGCGTTGTTGCAGACCAGTGCGATCTTGAGCGGGGTGGACTGGGGCGCATCCACGGCGACCTCATTGTCCCTGCACACCCAGCCCGGCGGGCACCCCACATTGCGGGTCACGATACGCAACGGGTACTGCGGGTAGCCCTCGAACGGCACGTCGAACCGGGAAGTCTTCATACCCTCTGCCTCGGTGAAGGGAAGTGGCGATGGAGCGGCAGCCCCTCGTACAGGATGTCAACCTGCACTTCCTCGAGGACAGCCCGCTCCATGTAATACCGAACCGAACCACGGATATCCTGCACCACCTCCTCGGTGGAGCCATCGTCTTCAGCGGGCAGGAATCCCGGGCCAAAATCGATGATGAGGCGCCTGCCCGCAATATCCGCCCGGGCAGTGACGGTCACATTCGTCGGCAGCGATTGCTCCATCCTGTCCAGGTCAAGAAGACGCTGCGCCTCACGGGTGAGCAGCAGATCCAGCGCCGCATCACTCCCGACACCTTCTGATGGCCCAACCTGGCGCGCAGCTGCCCCGTGGGAAAGGCAACCGCAAAGAACCAGCAAAGCCAGACCGAACCGTCGCCAATGAACCAGGGTTTCCATGATCGTTTCCTTCGACGAGAGTGGAAGGCACTTTGCTGAACCGCCTCCAGCCTGCCGCGCGCAATCGCGCCAAACGCTGCGCTATCGCCCAAATACGACGGCCTGCCGAACGGCGTTTCAATCGCCAACCCCAAACGCATAGCCCCACCCTCAACACCCCGCTCACCATCGCTCTGCCCTATCCTTCCCACATGCCCGACCCCCGCTTCCTGCACCGCCTGTCCGACGTTTCCCCGGCCGCCTGGGATGCCCTGCACGATGGGCGCAACCCGTTTGTTTCCCACGCCTTCCTGCACGGCCTGGAAGCGCATGGCTGCCTGCGCCCGGAATGGGGCTGGCGCCCGCGCCACTTCACCCTGTGGGACGGCGATACGCTGGTCGGCGCGATCCCCGGCTATCTCAAGGACAACTCGCACGGCGAGTTCGTGTTCGACCACGCCTGGGCGCATGCCTACGCGCAGCACGGGCGCGATTACTTCCCCAAGTGGCTCGGCGCGGTGCCGTACTCGCCGGTGACCGGGCCGCGCATGTTGGCGCGTGACGACGCACACCGCACCGCCCTGCTGGAGGCGCTCACCGCCGAGGTGGGACGCAGGGGCTGGTCCTCGGCGCACCTCAACTTCCATCCCGACGCGGAGAACCCCGCGTTCGGCGCGGACTGGATGCGCCGCGAAGACATCCAGTTCCAGTGGCACAACCCGGGCGACTGGCACCGTTTCGAGGACTTCCTCGCGGCAATGGACCACAAGCACCGCAAGAACATCCGCCAGGAGCGCGCCAAGCTCGCCCGCAGTGGCGTCACGTATCGCATCGTCCACGGCGACGAGGCCAGCGCGGACGACCTGCAGGCCATGCATGGCTTCTACCTGCAGACCTTCGCCGAATACGGCAACTCCCCGGCGCTGACCCTGCCGTTCCTGCAGCACCTGGCCCAGGCGCTGCCGCGCCAGCTGGTGCTTTTCCTGGCCCTGCACGACGGCACCCCGATTGCCGGCGCACTGTGCCTGCGCGGGGCGGACACGCTGTACGGCCGCTACTGGGGCGGCGCCACCCTGCCCGGCCTGCATTTCGAGACCTGCTACTACCAGGGGATCGAGTACTGCCTGCGCGAGGGCGTGACCCGCTTCGAGCCCGGCGCCCAGGGCGAGCACAAGCTGGCGCGCGGCTTCCTGCCGCAGCGCGTGTACAGCCACCACTGGATCGCCGAGCCGGCCTTCGCCGCCGCACTGGCCGACTGGTGCGCGCACGAGCGCGCCGAAGTCGATGGCTACGCGCGCACGCTGGCCGCACACAGCCCGTTCAAGGTGCCCGGCGCATGAGCCGGCGCCTGCCCTGGCAGCTGGACCCGCGCCCGGACGCCCCCTTCCCGCCGGCCGAGACCGCCCTGCACGAGCCGGATGGCCTGCTGGCCATCGGCGGCGACCTGCACCCGGTGCGCCTGCTCAACGCCTACGCCAGCGGGGTGTTTCCGTGGTTCTCCGAGGGCCAGCCGCTGCTGTGGTGGTCGCCGGACCCGCGCATGGTGTTCCGCCCGGAAGGGGTCCACCTGTCTGCGCGGCTCCGCCGCACGCTGCGCGGCAGCACCTGGCAGTTGCGCGCCGACACCTGCTTTGACGCGGTGATCGCCGCCTGCGCGGCCAGCCCGCGCCCGGGCCAGGACGGCACCTGGATCACCGCCGCCATGCAGGAGGCCTACGTGGCCCTGCACCGGCTGGGCCACGCGCATTCGGTCGAGGTGTTCGACGGCGAGCACCTGGTCGGCGGCATCTATGGCGTGGCCATCGGCCGGATGTTCTTTGGCGAAAGCATGTTCACTGCGGCCAGCGGTGGCTCCAAGGTGGCCCTGGCCGGGCTCGCCCATCAGCTGGCGCTGTGGGGCTGGCCACTGATCGATGCGCAGGTGGAGAACGATCACCTGCTGCGCATGGGCGCCGAGCATTGGCCGCGCGCGCGGTTTCTGGAGGTGGTGCGTGAGCAGGTGACGGTGCCAGAGGCGCCGGGGGGCTGGACGGAGCGGTTTGGGGTGTTGGCGGCTTCTTCGCTGGTGTAGGGCTGCTGGGGCGTCTGGCGGGTGATTAACACAAACTTTGCATCCGCGGGGAAGAGTGCGTAAAATGCCCGCTCTTAAGGCCAGCTCGGCCGTTTACAGAACTGCACAGGACTACATGTCGAAAGACGACTCCATCGAGTTCGAAGGCACCGTCAGCGAGACGCTGCCGAACACCACTTTCCGCGTCCGACTGGAAAATGGGCATGAAATCATCGCCCACATCTCCGGCCGCATGCGCAAGAACTACATCCGCATCCTGACGGGCGACCGTGTCAAGGTCGAAATGACGCCCTACGACCTGACCAAGGGTCGCATCACGTACCGCATGAAGTAAGCGGTTCGGGGCGGCTTCCCAACAGAAGCCCCGCCAGAAGGCCAGCCAGGGAGCTGGCCTTTTTGCGTGGGCGCCATTCAGGAAAGCGCCCCCTGCCATGCGGCACCCTGACCGTACGCACCCTGACATCGGTCAGCGTGCCTTGCTGCAGATTCGCCCTGGCGGGACGTCGCGCATGCTGGCAGTCGGTCCAGTCCGGACCGCCACCCCTGCCCCTGCCATGAAGACCCTGATCGCCTCCTCCCTGCTCGCCCTTGCCGCCATCGCCCCGGCGCAGGCCGCCGAAACCGCCGCATCCGCCCCCGCGGACTGCATCACCCTGTCGTCGGACCAGCAGTTGGTGCGCGCCGGCGCCAGCCGCAGCATCCTGCTGCGCAATGCCGACCAGCATTTCGTCGTGCACTTCCGCAACAGCTGCGACAGTGCCGCCATCTCCCCCACGCTCACCTTCGAGACCAACGGCCAGGAAGGCCAGCTGTGCAGCGCCGCCGGCAGCGTGCTGAAGACCCGCACGCAGAGCTGCGAGATCGCCTCGCTGGAGCCGATCTCCGCCGAGAGCTACGCCCGCAAGGCGCGCAACCGCCGCTGAGCCGCGTGAAAAAAGAAGCCCCCGCAGAGCGGGGGCTTCCTGGTTTCCGGTGACCGCCGGTTGCGCGGCCCTTACTCCACCGTGGCCGGCAGGCGACGCTCCGGTTCGGCCTGGGTTTCGATGAACAGCTCGTCGTCGCGCACGTCGATGCTCACCCTGCCGCCGTTGATCAACTTGCCGAACAGCAGTTCGTCGGCGAGCGGACGCTTGATCTTGTCCTGGATCACGCGGGCCATCGGGCGGGCACCCATCAGCGGATCGAAACCGTGGTGGGCCAGCCAGTCGCGCGCGGTCGGCGTGGCCGACAGGCTGACGTGCTTCTCCTGCAGCAGCATCTCCAGCTCGATCAGGAACTTGTCCACCACCCGCAGGATGTGCTCGAAGCCCAGCGGCTGGAACTGCACGATCGCATCCAGGCGGTTGCGGAACTCCGGCGTGAAGCTCTTGCGGATGACTTCCATCGCATCGGTGGCGTGATCCTGGCGGGTGAAGCCGATGGAACGCCGCGCGGCCTGCGCCGCGCCCGCATTGGTGGTCATCACCAGCACCACGTTCTTGAAGTTGGCTTCGCGCCCGTTGGTATCGGTGAGCACGCCACGGTCCATGACCTGAAGCAGGATGTTGAAGATGTCCGGGTGGGCTTTCTCCACCTCGTCCAGCAGCAGCACGCAGTGCGGGGTCTTGACGATCTTCTCGGTGAGCAGGCCGCCCTGGTCGAAGCCGACATAGCCCGGAGGGGCACCGATCAGGCGGCTGATCGAATGCGGCTCCATGTACTCGCTCATGTCAAAGCGCACCAGCTCGATGCCCAGCTGCAGCGCGAGCTGCTTGGTCACCTCGGTCTTGCCCACGCCGGTGGGGCCGGCGAACAGGAAGTTGCCGATCGGCTTTTCGGGATTGCCCAGGCCCGAACGGGCCAGCTTGATCGCCGAGGCCAGCGACTCGATGGCCGGGTCCTGTCCGAAGATCACCATCTTCAGGTTGCGCTCCAGATGCTGCAGCACATCCTTGTCGGTGGCGCTGACCTGCTTGGCCGGAATGCGTGCCATCTTGGCGATGATCGTCTCGATCTCCTCGATGTCGATCAGCTCCTTGCGCTGCCCTTCGGGCATCAGGCGCTGGCGGGCACCGGCCTCGTCGATCACGTCGATGGCCTTGTCCGGCAGCAGGCGGTCGCCGATGTGCTTGACCGACAGGTCCACCGCCGCCTGCAGCGCATCATCGGCATAGGTCACGCCGTGGTGCGCTTCGTACTTGGGCTTGAGGCCCTGCAGGATCTCGTAGGTTTCACCGACCGTGGGCTCGACGATGTCGATCTTCTGGAAGCGGCGCGCCAGGGCGCGATCCTTCTCGAAGATGCCCCGGTATTCCTGGAACGTGGTCGAGCCGATGCAGCGCAGCTCGCCCGACGCCAGTGCCGGCTTGATCAGGTTGGAGGCATCCATCGTGCCGCCGGACGCCGAGCCGGCACCGATGATGGTGTGGATCTCGTCGATGAACAGCACCGCGTTCGGCAGCTTCTTCATCGCGGTCAGCACGCCCTTCAGGCGCTTCTCGAAATCGCCGCGGTACTTGGTGCCGGCCACCAGTGCGCCCAGGTCGAGCGAATAGATGACGGCATCGGCCAGTACGTCGGGCACCGACCCTTCCACGATGCGCTTGGCCAGGCCTTCGGCAATGGCGGTCTTGCCCACGCCGGCCTCGCCCACATAGAGCGGGTTGTTCTTGCGGCGGCGGCACAGCACCTGGATGGTGCGCTCGATCTCATCGGCACGGCCGACCAGCGGGTCGATCTTGCCGTTGCGCGCCTGCTCGTTGAGGTTGCTGGCGAACTCGGCCAGGGCATCGCCCTTGCTTTCGCCCTCGCCCCCTTCGGCCCGGCCCTCGCCATCGGCCGACGGCGGCACCTCGCCCTCCTCACCCAGCTTGGCAATGCCGTGGGAGAGGTAGTTGACGATATCCAGCCGGGTGACGTCCTGCTGGTTGAGGTAGTAGACCGCGTGCGAGTCCTTCTCGCCGAAGATGGCAACCAGCACGTTGGCGCCGGTGACCTCCTTCTTGCCCGAGGATTGCACGTGGTACACCGCGCGTTGCAGCACGCGCTGGAAGCCCAGGGTGGGCTGGGTGTCGCGCCCGTCGTCTTCGGCCAGGCGCGAGACCGAGGCCTCGATGGCCTGCTCAAGCTCCTGGCGCAGGCGCTCGGCATCGGCGCCACAGGCCTTGAGCACGGCTTGGGCGGAAGGGTTGTCGAGCAGTGCCAAAAGCAGGTGTTCCACCGTCATGAACTCATGCCGGGCCTCACGGGCGCGCTTGTAGCACTGTCCGATGGTGTGTTCGAGGTCTTTACTGAACATGATCAACTCCGGCGGCAGTTGGGAACAATATGCGGCCAACCTTCACGATTTCCATCACCCTAGCGGATCGGTGCGTTCAGATGGCGTTAGCACTCCACCGATCGCCCTTCTCCGCCTGCGAGACCCATGATGCCCGAACTTCAGCTCACGAAATGGCAGCTTGCACGTGATGGCGACGTCATCGCCACGCCCCACGCCCGTGTGTGGCCGGTCCGCCTCCCCGACGGAACCCCGGCGATGTTGAAGATGAGCACGTGCGCAGAGGAGCGGAACGGCCACCGCCTGCTGCGCTGGTGGGACGGCGACGGTGCGGTGCGGGTGCTGGCGTGGCAGGACGAGGCGCTGCTGATGGAGCGCGCCGTGCCGGGCACCTCGCTGCGGCACATGGCACAGGACGGGCGGGATGCGGCGGCCACGGCGATCCTGTGCGGCGTGCTGGCGCGGCTGCACGCCCCGCGCGCGGCGCCACCGGAGGAACTGGTGACCCTGCAGACCTGGTTCGCCGACCTGCTGGCGCCATCGCTGCCACTGTCGCCATTGCTGGAACAGTGCAGATCACTCGCGATCCGGCAGCTGGATGCCCAGATCGAGCTACGCCCGCTGCATGGCGACCTGCACCACGACAACGTGCTCGACGGCGGCCCACGCGGCTGGCTGGCGATCGACCCCAAGCGGCTGCTGGGCGATCGCGCCTTCGACTACACGGTGCTCTTCTGCAACCCGGACCTGTGCGGGCCGGATATCCACGTGGCCACGCAGCCGGCGGTGTTCGATGCCCGGCTTGCCCAGGTCTGCGCCCTGGCCGGGATCGACAGACGGCGCCTGCTGGCCTGGATCGCGGCCAGCGCCGGCCTGTCGGCGGTGTGGTTCCTGGCCGATGGCGACGACGCGGCGGTGGACCTGACGGTGGCGGAACTGGCGCTGCGGCGGCTTGCGGACGCCTGAGCGCCAGCCCGGCATCAGCCGCCGGTCTTTTCCATCGTGCACAGCAGCGGATGCTGGTTCATGCGCGAGAATTCATTGACCTGGGCGACCTTGGACTCGGCCACCTCGCGGGTGAATACCCCGCAGACGCCGCGGCCGCGGGTATGCACGTGGAGCATCACCTGCGTGGCCTTGTCCAGGTCCATCGCGAAGAAATGCTGCAGCACCGTCACCACGAAATCCATGGGGGTGTAGTCGTCGTTCAACAGCATGACCTGGTAGAACGGCGGCGGCGCGACTTCCGGCCGTGCAGGCTCAAGCAGCACGCCGTGGTCGTGGTGGGGTTCGTGGGAAGGCTCTCGTGGCATCGGGCCATTATAGGGCCCTGCCCGCAGGATTGGACGTTGCCCCCCGTGGCCCTTCACAATCTGCACTTTCCCACCCCCGCTTTCACAGGAATGTCATGAAAAGGACTGCAGCCGCGCTGTTGCTCACCGTCACCGCCTTCGGTGCCCACGCAGCCGACCCCGACAAGGTCGTCGGCGCCACCCTGGACAAGCTGGAATACACCTACGAAGTCGACGACGACGGTGACTACAAGCTGGTCTTCGATGTCGAGGACGGCCGCAGCCAGCTGGTGTACGTGCGCTCGGCGGTCGAGGAATTCGGCAGCCACAAGATCCGCGAGATCTGGTCGCCGGGTTATACCTCCCCGGGCAAGCAGTTCCCCGCCGCCGTTGCCAACCGCCTGCTCGAAGACTCCCAGGACGCCAAGATGGGCGGCTGGGTGAAGCAGGGCGAGCTGGCCATGTTCGTGGTCAAGGTTGACGCCAACGCCTCGCCCGACGCGCTGAGCGACGCCATCGATGCGGCGATCCGCACCGCCGATGCGATGGAGAAAGAGCTCACCAAGAAGGACGATTACTGAGGTGACGGCCGTGCAGGACCCGCGCTGGGCGCCCCACGTTACCGTGGCCACGATCGTGGTCCGCGACGGGCGCCTGTTGCTGGTGGAAGAGCGGATCGACGGGCGGGCGGTGCTCAACCAGCCCGCCGGCCACCTGGAGCCCGGCGAGTCGCTCGCCGAGGCGGCGGTCCGCGAGACCCTGGAGGAGACCGGCTGGCAGGTACGCCTGACCCATTTCGTCGGGGCCTACCAGTGGACCGCGCCGGACGGCACGCCGTTCGTGCGGTTCGCCTACGCCGCCGACCCGGTCGCGCATGACCCGGCGCGTCCGCTCGATGCCGGCATCGAGCGCGCGCTGTGGCTGACCCCGGCCGAGCTGGCCGCCGACCCGGCGCGGCTGCGCAGCCCGCTGGTGTGGGAGGTGGTGGCCGACTACCTCGGTGGCCAGCGTCATCCCCTGTCGATCGTCAAGGTAACCGCATGAGCACCCCGCGGATCATGGTCGGCGTGTCCGGCGGTGTGGATTCGTCCGTCGCCGCCTGGCGGCTGGTCCAGCAGGGCGAGCCGGTTGCCGGTCTGTTCATGCAGAACTGGGCCGACGACGGCAGCGGCGACTGCCGCGCCGAGGACGACCGACGCGACGCGGTGGCCGTCTGCGGGCTGCTCGGCATCCCGTTCCATTTCCGCGATTTCTCCAGCGAATACTGGCAGGGCGTGTTCGAGCATTTCCTGGCCGAATACGCCGCCGGGCGCACCCCCAATCCGGACGTGCTGTGCAACCGCGAGGTGAAGTTCAAGCACTTCCTGGACGCGGCACGCGAGCTGGGCGCCGAACGCATCGCCACCGGGCACTACGCACGGATCGCCCGGCACGGCGGGCATTGGGCGCTGCTGCGCGGTGCCGACCGCAGCAAGGACCAGAGCTATTTCCTGCACCAGCTGGGGCAGGAGCAGCTGGCAGCCACGCTGTTCCCGATCGGCGACCTGCAGAAGAACGACCTGCGCCGGATCGCCCGTGACGCCCGCCTGCCCACCCACGCCAAGAAGGATTCCACCGGGATCTGCTTCATCGGCGAGCGCGATTTCCGCGAGTTCCTGGGCCGCTACCTGCCGGCCCGCACCGGCGAGATCCGCGACCCCGACGGCGTGGTCATCGCCGAGCATCCCGGCGTGTTCTATTTCACCCTGGGCCAGCGCGAGGGCCTGAACATCGGCGGCGTGCGCGGCCGGCCGGCCGCGCCGTGGTATGTGGTCGGCAAGGACGTGGCCAGCAACGTGCTGTATGTGGACCAGGATCGCGACAGCCCGTGGCAGCAGTCCACCCGCCTGCACTCGGAGGTGGCGCACTGGATTGCCGGCGCCCCGCCCGCCCGGCGCTTTGCCTGCACCGCACAGACCCGCTACCGCCAGCCGGACGAGCCGTGCACGGTGCTGGTCCGCGACGATGGCACCGTGGAGGTGCAGTTCGCGCGCCCGCAGCGCGCCGTCACCCCCGGTCAATCGCTGGTGTTGTATGACGATGAGGTCTGCCTGGGTGGCGCGGTGATCGCCGCCACCGACGCGCCGCTGGAGCAGCGCCTGCGCACCACCCCTTCTCCTTTCGAGGTATCTGCTGCATGAGTTTTTCCATCGACGACCGCGTTCTCGCACTGGCCGGCATCGCCCAGGCCCTGCAGCAGGTGCGCCGCATCGCCGAAACCGGCCACTCCGAAGCGGCGGTGGTCCGCACCGCCGTGGACAGCGTGTTCCGCATCGACGCCGACACCCCGCAGCAGATCTATGGCAGCGCCGCAAACGTCGCCCCGGGCCTGCGCCTGCTGCACAACTACCTGCGCAGCCAGGGCCAGGACGAGATCCTGCCCCGCCTGGCCCTGGCGGTGCTGCAGCTGGAGCGCCGTTTCGTCCGTGAGCACGCCGTGGTGGAAAAAGTCAGCGCCGGCATCGAGCGCGCCCAGGCCCAGGCCCTCTCGCTGGGCGACAGCGGCCATCCGGACGTACTGGCCACGCTGGGCGGGGTGTATGCCGACACGATCAGCAACCTGAAGCCGCGGGTGATGGTCCAGGGCAACCCGCACTATCTGGCCCAGGCCGGGGTGGTGGCCGAGATCCGCGCACTACTGCTCGCCGCCGTGCGTTCGGCGGTGCTGTGGCGCCAGACCGGCGGCCAGTACTGGGACTTCCTGTTCTCGCGCAAGGCGATGATCGACGCGGTGGACCGCCAGCTGCGCTGAGGACAGCGCAGTCACATGGATGAATGTGCGTGTGGCGGCTAAAGCAAACGGGGGTACGGCCGATACATCCTCCGTGCACTTCCCGAGAACGTCCATGTACTCACGCATCTTCATTCGTCTGGCCGCCCCCCTGGTCCTGACCCTTCTGCTTCCTTTTGCCATCGGCTTCGAGTGGCCGGCCGCCCTGCGTTGGGCGATCCTGACCACGATGACGCTCAGCTGGCTTGGCTTTGCCTGGTGGACCGCACGGGCACAGACCCAGCGTTCGCCGGAACACGCCCGCATCCTGCGCGAGCAGGATCAACTGTTGACCGAGCTGCGCTCGTTTGTGGTCAACGAGGTTGAGGGCTCGCGTGGCGAAGTCGAACGCGCCCGCGATCTGATCCGCCACGCCGTCAGCGGCCTGGGCGGCAGCTTCGATGCGATGAACCGCAAGTCCCGCCAGCAGAGCCAGGCACTGGCCCGCATCGTCGACCGTGCCGGTGAAGACGGCGGCGCCGGCGTCGATGTGGCCCGGTTCGCCCAGCACGCCAGCCACCGCATGGAACAGCTGGTGGAAGCGCTGGAACAGGTCAGCGGCCAGAGCAGCAATACGGTGCAGCACATCGACCAGATGGCGCAGCACCTGGACGGCATCTTCGCGCTGCTGGAAGACGTCAAGTCGATTGCCGACCAGACCAACCTGCTGGCACTGAACGCCGCCATCGAAGCCGCACGTGCCGGTGAAGCCGGTCGCGGCTTCGCTGTGGTCGCCGACGAGGTGCGCAACCTCTCCGAGCGCTCCACCACCTTCAACGAACAGATCCGCAAGCTGGCCCACAGCTCCAAGGACGCCATCGCCAAGGTACGCGAGACCGTCTCGCACATGGCCTCGCGTGACATGGACCGTTCACGCGAAGCGCGCCACGAAGCGGCGCAGATGCTGGACAACGTGGCCCAGATCAACGCCTCGCTCGGCGATGGCATGCGCGAGATCTCCGAGTGCGGTCGTGCCATCGACAGCAGCGTGGCCGAAGCGGTGCGCGCCCTGCAGTTCGAAGACATTGCGACCCAGGCCCTGGGCGGCGTCCATACCCACCTGGACCGCCTGACCGCGATCAACCGTGAGGCCGTGGCCCTGCAGGAACTGCTGCACCGCAATGGCGGCGTTTTCGACGAGGAAGTCGTCACCGCCCTGCAGCGCACCGGTAGCCGCCTGCGCGAAATGCGGAGCGAATGGGAGCGTCCGCCGCACAAGGCGGTGGCCCAGCAGAGCATGGCCGCAGGTGCGGTTGAACTGTTCTGATCGACATGTCGCGTGCCGGCCACCATACCGGCACCTGCAACGGCCCCGGCATCACCGGGGCCGTTGTGCTTGCATCACCCGCCCTGGTTGCTGATGATCGTCCGATGCTGTTGAACACGTCCGTGCCTGCCGTTGCTTCCGTGCCCGCTGCCGACCCCGAACCGGTGACGCAGACCGTCATGGCCAGCGACGCGCCCCCTGCTGCGCCGACCGCACCGCCGCACGGCCGTGCCCTGATCGCCTGCCTGGAACAGTTGGCACAACAGGAACTCGCGCGGCTGGCCACCCGGCCGATGCCCCTGCCGTCCGCGCTGCCACACCCCGTCGATCCGGCCCATGCCAGCCTGGCCTGGGACCTGGGCCTGACCGGCGACGCGCTCGACGCAGCGCGCTGACCCATCGCGTAGAGCCGGGCTCTGCCCGGCTGGCGCGCGAAGCGCGTGGGTTTGCGGCGCCGGATAGGAAAGCAGCCGGGCAGAGCCCGGCTCTACGTGGCGGCTTCGGAACGCGCGGAATGCACCTTCGCGCACCCCTGCGATGCAGGCTCACCCCGTAGAGCCGGGCTCTGCCCGGCTGTCGCAGGCGATTGACCGTCTATCGCACCGGTATCGCCACCCATAAAGCGGTCATCGCACCGGTAGAGCCGACCGTTGGTCGGCTGGCGCGCATGGCGCGCGGGGGTTTGCGCCGTCGGATCGGAAAGCCGCCGTGTAGAGCCGGGCTCTACGGGGCTGGCGCGCGAAGCGCGTGGGGTTTGCGCCGTCGGATCGAAAAGCAGCCGGGCAGAGCCCGGCTCTACGGGGCTGGCGCGTGGAGCGCGTGGGTTTGCGCCGCCGGATCGGAAAGCAGCCGGGCAGAGCCCGGCTCTACGGGGCTGGCGCTCAGGGGGTCAGGTGACGGCGTGCGGCGCTGCCTGCAGGCGTTCGCGCGGGGGGATCTGCGCCCCGCCCTGCTTGAGCCACTGGGCAAGGTCGCGCGGGGTCAACGGGCGCGAGTACAGGTAGCCCTGGATCTCGTCGCAACCCTGGCGGCGCAGCATGGCCTCTTCCTGTTCGGTTTCCACGCCTTCGGCGACCACCTTCATGCCCAGCGCGTGGCCCAGGTGCACGATGGCCTGGGTGACCTCGGCGGTGCCCGCATCGTGCAGCATGCCCTGGACGAAACTGCGGTCGATCTTCAGGCGGCCGACCGGGAAACGGTTGAGGTAGTGCAGGTTGGAGAACCCGGTGCCGAAGTCATCCACCGCCAACGGCACGCCGTGGCGTTCGAGCACGTCGAAGCAATGGCGCAGCACGTCGGTGTCGCGGATCAGTGCCGATTCGGTGAGTTCCAGCTCCAGCCGCTGCGGCGGCCAGCCGTGTGCATGGCAGATGTCGATCACGCGCTCGGCAAAACCACGGTCGCGCAACTGCACGGCCGAAACGTTGACCGCCACGCGATCAAATTGCAGCCCGGCCTGGTCCCACGCCGCCGCCTGACGACAGGCTTCGGCAAGGACCCAGTCGCCGATCCGTACGATTTCCCCGCACTTTTCGGCAATGGGGATGAACTCGGCCGGGCTGCAGTAACCGATGCCGGGCCGATGCCAGCGCAGCAGCGCCTCGATCGCCGGCGGCGCGCCGTGGTCGGCGTGCAGCAGCGGCTGGTAGGCCAGGCTGAACTCCTCCCGCTCGATCGCACCCAACAGGGCATGCTCGATCTCCAGTTTGCGCTGGATCCGCAGCAGTGCGTCCTGGCTGTAGTACTGATACGTATTGCGACCTGCTTCCTTGGCCGCGTACATCGCCGCGTCGGCGGCGCGCAGCAGCGAATCGAAGTCGCTGCGGCCGTCGTCGAGCATCGCGATGCCGACGCTGGCGCCCACCTTCAGCGTGGTTTCACCGCGATGCAGCGGTTCGGCCAGCGAGGCGATCAGTTTGCGTGCAACGTGGCCGGCGTCTTCCGGGTCGGCCAGGTCGCGCAGCACCACGATGAACTCGTCACCGCTGAAGCGCCCGAACAGGTCGCTGTTGCGCAGGTTCTGGTGCAGGCGCGCGGCGGCGGCCTTGAGCAGCGCATCGCCGGTGGCGTGGCCGAACGTGTCGTTGATGGTCTTGAAGCCGTCCAGGTCGATGAACAGCATCGCCAGCGGCGCACCGCGGTCGCGGGCTTCCTCGATGGCATCGGCGGTCTGCTCGCGCAGCAGCATGCGGTTGGGCAGGCCGGTCAGCAGATCGTAGTGCGCAAGCAGCTCGATGCGCTCATTGGCTTCGCGCTCTCGGGTGATGTCACGGAACAGCACCACAAAACGCGTCGGCAGGCCGTCGCGGTGGTCCAGTTCGATCAGGACCTGCACCCAGATGCGCAGCCCGGACTGGCGGTAGAAGCACAGGTCCAGCTGCTCGGGGAGGCCGCCCCCGGCGATGCGCTCCAGCGCGGCCTCGAACGCATCGCGCGAGTCCTGCGTGTACAGCGCCAGCGCCTGGTCGAGGCTGATCGGCTCCTTGCGCAGGCCGTGGATGCGATAGCACTCCTCGGTCCACTGCATGCTGCGCGTGGCAACCTCGATCTCGCAGCCGCCGATCCGGCCCAGGGCCGAGACCCGGTTGAGCAGCTCGGTGCGCCAGCGGATGAGCGCATCGGTCTGGTGTTGTTCGGTGATGTTCTGGACCTGGCCGAGCAGGCGCTGCACGCGCCCATCCGGGCCGACCAGCGGCTGCATCCAGACCCGCAGGTGCAGCGCGCCATCGCGCGAGCGCGGCAGTTCCAGCTCCAGCGTGGTGGCGCGTCCATCGCGCCACATCCGCCGCCATGCACTGCGCAGCTGGCCGCGCGAGCGCGGTTCCAGCCGACGCAGCCAATGGCGGCCCGCCGGCATGGGATCGTCGCCCTCGCCCACCAGGGCGCGGAACTCCGGCGACCACCAGAACTGGCGCGCCTCCGGGTCCCAGGACCAGCTGCCCATGCTGGCGATGCGCTGGGCCTCGCGCAGATGCACCTGCTGCTCGCGCAGCTGGGCTTCCATCTGCTTCTGGGCCTGGATGTCGGTGTGGGTGCCGACCATGCGCAGCGGCTGGCCATCGGCGGTGCGGCTGACCACACGGCCCCGGTCGAGCATCCAGCGCCAGTCGCCATCGGGATGGCGGACGCGGAACTGCGCGCTGTAGAACGCGCCCTCGCCGCGCAGGTGCGCGTCCAGCGCCGCCCGCACGTGCGGCTGGTCATCGGGATGGACGTGATCAAGCAGCGCGCCGGCGGCGTCGCCAAGGCCCTGCTCGTCATCCATCGGCTCGCCGTCCCAGCGCCGCGAGCGGGTCACGGTATCGCTGGGCAGGTCCCAATCCCACAGCCCATGCCCGGCATGTTCCAGGGCCAGTTCCCAGCGGCTGCCGGCATAGGCGGCCACCGGTTCGGGCACGCTCAGGGTGAAGGCCAGCAGCTGGCCGTCCGGGTCATGGACCGCACGCAGCCAGCCATCGAATCGGCCGCGCGGGCCGCCGGGAAGTTGACACGGCACCAGGCCACCGTCGGCAGCGAGCAGGCGCAGGTCTTCCAGCACCTCGCCGTAGGCGGCCAGGGTTGCCGGCAGACCGTGCTCGCGCGCAGCCGGATTGGCCGCCAGTGGGCGACCGGCACGGTCGAGGATGACCAGTGCCGAGGCCAACGGGTGCTGCAGCAGACTGGCGATGATCCCTTGGTCCACGCGGTATGACTCCGAAACGCACCCGACAACCGGGAACGCAATCGTTAGCGGCGGGTTTGGCCGATTATTGAGCGCCCACCCGCACACGGACCCGCACCGCGCAGCGCCGCCCCCTCACCTCAAAGGCCGTCGCACCCTCTAAGATGGGCGCTGCCCTCGCCACCGGTTCCCGCCGCGCCCATGCCTGTCGACGCCTCCGGCCACTTGCCGTCGCCCCCGCCCGAACGCCCGCTTGCGCGCGATCTGCGCCGCGACCGCTGGCGGGTGGTGGGGATGTATCTGGTGCTGGCGCTGGTGTGGATCCTGTGCAGCGATGCGGCGGTGCAGGTGATGGCCGGGGACATGCACACCGCCGCCCGCTGGCAGACCTTCAAGGGCGCGTTCTTCGTGATCGCCAGCGGCGCGCTGATCTACCTGCTGCTGCGCCCGCTGGCCCAGCACGTGCTGCATACCCACGCGCTGCTGGAAGGCTCGGAAGCCCGCCATCGCCAGATGTTCGAGGGCAACCCGGGGCCGATCCTGGTGTACGACCTGGCCACACTGGCGATCCTGGATGTGAACCCGGCCGCGTGCAGTCTGTTCGGCTGGACCCGCGAGGAGTTCATGGCGCTGCCGGTGGATGCACTGTGGCCGCCCGACCAGGACGCCGCGCTGACCGACAAGCTGGCCCAGATCCGCGACCAGCCGGAGCAGTTGTGCGTGATCACCGCCGACCTGCGGCTGAAGGATGGCAGCCACCGCCGCATGGAGATGCGCAGCAGCGCCATCGACTACGACGGCCACCAGGCGCGGCTGCTGATCGCCATCGACCGCACCCGCGAAGACCAGGCGCTGCAACGCCGCGACCAGGCGCTGGCACGCGTTGAAGAGGCGCACGAAATGGCCCGCATCGGCGCCTGGGAGCTGGACCCTGCCAGTGGCCAGGGCCGCTACTCGAACCAGGTCTACCGGCTGCTGGGACGGCGCCCGCCCGAAGCACGCCGCTGGCACCGCTTCGAGGAACTGCTGGTCCCGGCCGATCCGGCGACGGCGGCGCTGAGCGAACAGCTGCTGGCCGACATGACCTCCGACGAGCCCGTGCAGATCGACGTGCTGCTGCCCCTGCTGGCGATGGACGGCCGCGCCCTGATGGTGCACCTGCGCGCGCAGAGCGGCGTGGACGACGCCGGCCGCCCGCGGGTGCTGGGCACGCTGCAGGACGTGACCGAGCGCGAGCAGTCGCGCCGCCTGCTGCGCGAACGCGAGGAGCAGTTCCGCGAGCTGGTGCGGGTGCTCCCCGACGGCGTGGTGATCCTGTCCGACGAACACGTGCTGTACGCCAATGCCTGCGCGGCCGCGCAGTTCGGCTATGCCAACCACACCCTGCTCGGCGAGCCGCTGGCGGTGCTGGTGGCCAGTGCCGATCTGGCGCGGGTGCGCGCCCAGTTGTTCGCGCCCATCCCGGTACCGTCCACCGGTGCCGGCGAGGTGATCGGCATGCGCCGGCTGGACGGCCAGCACTTCCAGGCCGGCCTGGCCGTGGGCGACGTGCGCTACGGTGGCCGCAACTGCAAGCTGCTGATCGTGCGCGACCTGAGCGAACCCGAGCGCATCCGCGCGGCGCTGGAAACCAGCAACCGCGAGCTGCAGGCGATGGCCGGCCGGCTGTTCTCCCTGCAGGAGGACGAACGCCGGGCGATCTCGCGCGACCTGCACGATGACATCGGCCAGGCGATCACCGCGATGAAGCTGTCCGCCTATGCGGCGCAGGACGAAGCTGACCCGCTGCGCCGTGACGAAGACCTGGTGCAGATCATCCAGCTGGCCGATACCACGGTAGGCAAGCTGCGCGACCTGTCCACCCTGCTGCGCCCGCCGCAGCTGGACGCGCTTGGGCTGGAGGCCGCCCTGCGCTGGCAGGCCGGCGTACTGTTCCGTTCGGCCGCCATCGACCTGCTGCCGGACATCCGCTCGCTGCCACGCCGCCCGGCCGGCGACATCGAACAGGCCTGCTTCCGCATTGCCCAGGAGAGCCTGACCAACGTGCTGCGCCACGCGCGCGCCAGCCAGGTCAGTCTGCAGCTGCACGACGTGGACGACCAGGGCCTGCACCTGCAGATCCGCGACGACGGCGAAGGCTTCGACCCGGACGGCCCGCGCGGGCTGGGCCTGATCGTGATGCGCGAACGCGCGCAGAGCGTGGGCGGCACCCTGAAAATCGAGTCGGCGCATGGCGCCGGCACCCTGATCGACCTGTATCTGCCTTACCGCGCCACCGGCGTGGGGGCTGCTGAAATCCTGGAACACTGAGCCCATGTGGAACCCTTCCCTGCCCCTGGTCAGCATCGAGGATGCTCCGGACCGCCTTGGCGCCGGCAACCCCGAACTGCAGGCGATGGTGGCCGAGGCCGCCTCCGGTGGCACACCCCTGATGCTGATGCACGTGGACATCGACCACTTCGCCTCGGTCAACGAGAACATGAGCGCGGAGGTTGGCGACCAGGCCCTGGTGCTGGTGGCCCAGCGCCTGCAGCACCACCTGCGCGGCCGCGGCAAACTGTGGCGGCATGGCAGCGATGAGTTCCTGATCGCGGTGCAGCGCACCGCCGATGTACCGTTGCCGGAGGACCTGGCCGAGGAGATCCGCCAGCAGCTGGAGCTGCCGCTCTCGGTGCTGCCCTATACGCTGTTCATGACCGGCAAGCTGGGCGTGAGCCTGTGCCCGGAGCACGCCAGCGGCGCGTCGCGGCTGCTCGACCACGCCGAGGACGCGCTCTACCAGGCGGCGCGCGAAGGCGGCAACGCGGTGCGCATCCACGCGGTGGATACGCCGTCGAGCGCGCACAGCGAGAGCATCATCGCCCGGCAGATCGTGGATGCCATTCCGAACGGCGAACTGAAGCTGCGCTACCAGCCGCTGGTCAGCGCCCGCGATGGCCATGTGGTGGGCATGGAAGCGCTGCTGCGCTGGCAGTCGCCGACGCTGGGCATGCTGGTGCCGGAGCGCTTCATGCGCACCGCCGAGCGCCTGGGCATCATCGTGCAGATCGGCACGTGGGTGCTGGAAGGCGCGCTCAAGCAGGCGCGGCTGTGGCGCGACCAGGGCTTCGACGATTTCACCATCGCGGTGAACGTGTCCACGCTGCAGCTGCTGCGCCCGAACTTCTTCGCCGAGGTGATGGCGCTGATGCAGACGGCCGGGGTGCCGGCACACATGCTGACGCTGGAGATCAACGAAAGCGCGCTGACCAACAACGTCAATTTCGTGCACGAAACGCTGGTCAACCTGCGCAACGAAGGCATCAGCCTGAGCCTGGACAACTTCGGCACCGGCGACTCCAGCCTCAGCGCGCTGGTACGTTACCCGGTGGACAAGCTGAAGATCGACCGCAGCTTCATCAAGAGCGCGCCGGCCGGCAACCGTGAGGCGGCCATCGCCCGCGCGATCATCGCGATGGGCCACCAGCTGGGCATGACGGTGATCGCCAACGGCGTGGAATCACAGGCGCAGCTGGGCTTCCTGCGGCGCAACGACTGCGACGTGTTCCAGGGCTATCTGTTCGGCGAACCGATGTCGGCCGACGCGGCCGGGATGACGCTGCGCCGGCGCTACCTGCGCCCGGAGGCCTTCGCCGAAACCCGCCCGGACCGGACGCTGCTGCTGCTGGACGACGAAGAGAACGTGCTGCGCTCGCTGGTGCGCCTGTTCCGCCGCGACGGCTACCGCATCCTGGCGGCCGGCAACGTGCGCGATGCCTTCGACCTGCTGGCGATCAACGACGTGCAGGTGATCCTGTCCGACCAGCGCATGAGCGACATGAGCGGCACCGAGTTCCTGGGCCGGGTGAAGATGCTCTACCCGGACACGATCCGCCTGGTGCTGTCCGGCTACACCGACCTCAACACCGTCACCGACGCGATCAACCGCGGCGCGATCTACCGCTTCCTGACCAAGCCGTGGAACGACGATGAGCTGCGCAAGCACATCCACCAGGCATTCCGCACGCACGAAGAGCAGCGCCGCGCCAATACCGCCCCGCCGGTAGCGATTGCAGCGCCGGAAGACGAGTGACCTGATCCCAGACGCCGCCTGAGGCCTGGTTCGGTCCATGCGAACAGCCCGCAGCCGTCGCACGCGCCCGGCGGGGCTGACGGGTGCGGGTGTGCGGGACACGCCGTGAACCCATCCTTGGGGGCTCGTAGAAAACATCCATGTTTTCTACGGTCCCGCACACCCACACCCGTCAGCCCCCAGACAGGGTATCGGTGGCCACGGAAGATCAAACGCCCTGTCTGCCCATCGCGGGTGGTCGGCGCGTGGCCGCTATGAACGGTCATCGCCGGTGTGAGCGAAAGTCAACGAACCCCGCGTTTGATTGCCCGTGGCCACCGCCCCACTGTCACGGGCCGGCGGGGGCGGGCTTACGGGACCGTAGAAAACATGGATGTTTTCTACGAGCCTACAGGGATGTATTTACGGCGTGTCCCGTAAGCCCGCCCCCGTCGGCCCAGCCAGCGACAGCCAGAGGGCCACAGGCTGTTCGCGCAGACCCGCCCACCCGGCCATCGCCGGGCGTCACGCAATCACCCGATCTCGCCCGCGCCGGGTTCAGCGCGGCTGTTTGATCGGCAGTACCACGCGGAAACGTGCGCCCTCGCCCGGGGTGCTGTCCAGGTCGATGCGGCCGTGGTGCTTGTTGATGATGCTGTAGGAGATCGACAGGCCCAGCCCCGTGCCGCTGCCCACCGGCTTGGTGGTGAAGAACGGGTCGAAGATGCGCTGGCGCAGTTCCGGCGAGATGCCGCCGCCGGTGTCCTCGAACTCCACCCAGACCGTGTCGCCGTCCACGCCCGTACGCACGGTGATCGTGCCGCGCTCGGCGATTGCATGGCCCGCATTGAGCAGCAGGTTCATGTACACCTGGTTGAGCTCCGATGGCAGGCACTCCACCAGCGGCAGCTGGCCGAACTCGCGGTGCAGCGTGACCTTGTACTTGAGCTCGTTCCAGATGATGTTGATCGTCGATTCCAGGCCTGCGTGCAGGTCCACCAGCTTCCACGACTCGTCGCGGCCGGAATACGAGAAGTCTTTCAGGTCGCGCACGATGCGCGTCACCCGCTCGATGCCCTCGCGCGATTCGGCCATCAGCTGCGGCAGGTCGCGGCTGATGAAGTCGATGTCGAAGCGGGTGCGGATGTCGTCGATTTCCGGGATCAACGCCTTCGGGTCGGGCGCACGCAGCGCACGCTCATAGGCCTCGATCACCGTGAACAGGCTGCGCAGGTACTCCTGCAGGCTGCCCAGATTGGAGTGCACGTACCCGATCGGGTTGTTGATCTCGTGCGCCACACCGGCCGCCAACTGGCCGATGGACGCCATCTTCTCCGACTGCAGCAGCTTCTCCTGCGTGCCATTCAAGCGCAGGTAGGCCTGGCGCAGCTCGGCGTGGCGCTGCTGCAGCTCGCGCTCGTAGTCTTCCTGGCCTTCGATGCGGTGGAACAGCGCCAGATAGTGGCGCTCGCCGGCCGCCTCGTGATGGTAGACGTGGGCGATGACCATTCGTTCGCCGACCGGCAGGCTGCCATTCCAGTGCCCGTGCTGGCGCGCATGCTCCAGCGCATCCGGCGGCAGGCGTTGGCGCAGCCACTGGGAGGCGTTCAGGCCGGCGTCGGGCTCGGCCTGGCCGAGGATATCGCGCAGCGCGGCGTTGGCCACTGCCACGGTGCCATCTTCGCGGAACAGCAGCACGCCTTCACGGGTGTGCTCGAACAGGGCGAGCAGAACCGGCTGCGGGGGCAACGGCGCGGTGACAAGAGAGATATCAGCGGTCACGGTCACATCGGGCAGGTGAAAACAGGCGCCCAATATACGCGAAGCGGACCCGCAGGCCGGGCGTGAGCCGCCCGGGCCAGGTCAGGCGACGGCCAGCGGCCGCCGCGTGTGAAGCGTGTTCGACTGGCCTTTGGCGTCGTAGGCCGAGGCCTCTTCGCTGCGGCCCAGCTGGCGCAGCGCCCAGTTGACCTCGCGGCGACGGCGTGACAGCAGCACGCCATTGGCCCGGTTGCGTTCGGCCAGCTCCTGCAGGCGCTCGGCCTGGCCGAGCGGCAGCGCGGCTTCAAGCGCGCGCAGCGCCTCCAGCTTGGCGCCGGTCGCCCGGATCAGCGCGTGGACGTCATGGTCGACCAACGCCTGGCGTTCGACGTCCAAGGCATCGCTGAGGCGCTGCAGCGGCTCGCTCATCGCCAGCTTCATCCCTGCAGCTGGTGGTCCAGCTCAAGCATCCGCGAGGCGATGGCGTCGGGGTTGATCGTGTAGGTGCCATTCTGCAGCGACTCGCGCACGGCCTGCACGCGGGCCGCATCGATCGCCGGGGCCGTGCTCAGCTCGCGCTGCAGGGCCTGCAGCGACGTGGCTTCGCCGGTCAGGCGCAGGCTGTCCACGGCTTCCACCGGGCGCGCCTGGGAATCGGCACCGGCACTGGGCTTGGTGCCGACGGCGACGCTGCGCAGATGGGCGGTAGCCTGAAGGTTGCCGTCGATTTTCTGGCTCATGGAGATGTCCTGGGTGTGCGGTTCACAAGGGATAACGGCATGGGGGCCGCCATCTTTAGGGGGAATATCAGGGTTTTGCAGGAAAATCGGGTGGCGCTCAGCATTGTGATCAGCGCGTCACTAAAACGTCGCCACTGGCGTCCACGGTACCTTGAACGATCTTGCGTGACGACAGGTTCTCCACCGACACCCGTTCGTGCTCGCCCGCATCGGCCATCGCCCGCCCGGCCACCCGGACCTCCACGCCGCCCCGGCGCGACACCAGGGCGACACTGTCGCCCCGGCGCACCAGGCGCTGGGCGACCAGGTCGTTGGCCGACAGCAGGCTGCCGGCACTCAGCGTACGGCGGGCCACCCGTCCGATCGCCACCTGGGGATCGGCCAATGCGGCACCGGCGATGCGTGCGACATCACGTTGTGCGGTGGTGATATCGGCCGCCGCCAGCACTTCTCCAGCGGCGATCCCACGGTTGAGCACCAGCACCTGCTGGTTGCGGCGCACCTTCACCGGCACGAACAGGCGCCAGCCGCCGGCATCCGGGCAGCTCACTTCCACCGTACTGGTGCCGGTCGGCTGGGCGCGCAGGGCCTGGCCGCACGCGGGCAGGCGCAGAGCCGAGTCCAGCGTGGTTTCGCCTTCGGTACCGGCCGGCAGGGTCGACAGCGCGGCACCGCGGATACTCTCCACCGGCTGCCAACCGGCGGCAGCCCCGGCCGGCAATGCCAGCAGCAGGGACAGAACGACCAGGACAGAACGCATGCAGACTCCACGGGCGACGGACATGCGCAGGGTGATGCAAGGCGCGTGCCGCAATCCACCGCCGTCACCGGGCGGGCCGCACTCAAGTCGCGCCGGCCGGCGCCGATACCAAGCCCATGTCCCATGACCTGCTCAACCGCATCGACCAGCGTACGCGACTGGCCGGCCACAATCGTCTGGCCCTGCTGCTGTTCCGGCTCGGCGGACGTCAGCTTTTTGGCGTGAACGTGTTCAAGGTACAGGAGGTGCTGCGGCGCCCGTCCCTGTTCCAGGTACCCGGCCTGCCCAGCCAGTTCGCCGGCGTTGCCGACGTGCGCGGCCGGTCGGTACCGGTACTGGACCTGGGCCTGGCCATCGGCCATCCCGAACGCGAACCCGATGCCGACACCGCGCCCGGCTACCTCGTGGTGACCGAGTTCAACCGCTCGATCCAGGGCTTCCTGGTCAGCGGGGTGGAACGGATCGTCAACATCGCGGTGGAGGACATCCATCCGCCGCCGGAACTGGGCGCCGAATCCAGCTACCTGACCGCAGTTACCCGCTTCCAGGGTGAGCTGATCCAGGTGATCGACGTGGAAAGCGTGCTGGCCGACATCGCCCAGGTGCGCGGTGAAGCCGTGCTGGACCCCTCGATGGCCCTGCCCGCCGACGCCCCGCCGATGCAGGTGCTGGTGGTGGACGATTCACGCGTGGCCCGCCAGCAGATCCGCAGCGTGCTCGACCAGCTGGGGGTGAGTGCGACCCTGCTGTCGGACGGCAAGCAGGCGCTGGATCACCTGATCCAGATCCACGCGGCCGGCGAGAACCCCGCCGAGCGCTACGCGATGGTGATCTCCGACATCGAAATGCCGGCGATGGACGGCTACACCCTGACGACGGAAATCCGGCGCCACCCGGGTCTGGCCGGTCTGTACGTGCTGCTGCACACCTCCCTCTCGGGCGTGTTCAACAATGCGATGGTCGAGCGCGTGGGTGCCAATGCCTTCGTCGCGAAGTACTCCCCCCACGAGCTGGCCGATTTCGTGCTGGATCGGTTGCGGAAGGTGGCACTGGCCGCGTAAGGCGGCGGTTGGCCCGCCGACGGTCTGTCGGCGACGTTGACGTAGCGCCGGGCCCTGCCCGGCGGTTTTGCGGCGCCCGGCGAGCCCCGGGGCCGTGTTGCCGGCCAGCGGCCGGGATTGCGGATTGCCGGCCAGCGGCCGGCACTACACGCTGTTGGCCAGCGGCCAGCGTTACGCGTTGCCGGCCAGCGGCCGGCACTACGGGCTGTTGGCCCGCGGCCGGCATTACGTGTTGTCGGCCCGCGGCCGGCATTGCATTGGCACGGCGCTTGCAGCCTCCCCCACATCGTCCCGTGGGAGCGCGCCATGCCCAATCTGATTTCCGACTATCTGGGGGTCCATGCCCAGGCCATGCCGTTGCGCGAGCAGCGGATGAAGCTGATCGCCAGCAACCTGAGCAATGCCGACACCCCTGGCTACAAGGCCCAGGACCTCGACTTCGACGCCGCCCTGCGCCATGCCCAGGGCCTGGACGCCAACGGGCTCATGAAAACCACCAACGAACAGCACTTCGCCATCGGCGGAGGCCTCAACCCGTTCCAGGTCGCCAAGGAAGGGGTGCAGCCCAGCATCGACGGCAACACCGTCGACCCCGATGCAGAACGTGCCGCCTACGGCCGCGCCGCGCTGGAGTACCGCGCGTCGCTGAGCTTCGTCGAATCCAAGGTGCGCTCCATGCTCACCGCCATCACGGGCCAGTAAGCCATGAGCAATCTGCCGATCTTCGACATCGCCGGCTCTGCTCTGCAGGCCCAGTCGGTGCGCATGAGCACCATCGCCTCCAACCTGTCCAACGCCGACACCGTTGCCGGGTCCGCCGATGCCGTCTACAAGCCGCTCGAACCGATCTTCCAGTCCGTCACCAGCCGGGCCGACCCGAACATCACCACCGTCCAGGTCAAGGAAATCAACCAGAGCGATGCCGCGCCGATCAAGCGCTACGAACCCGGCCATCCGCTGGCCGATGCCGATGGCTACATCTACCAGCCCGATGTCGATCCGGTGGCGCAGATGGTCAACCTCATCTCCACCTCGCGCAACTACCAGGCGGGCGTGGAGATGCTGACCACCGCCAAGGAACTGGCACTGGCCACCCTGACCATGGGTCGCTGACCCCCACTTTTGCAGGACATACCGTCATGAGCAGCACCAGCGGCGTCGGCCAGAACAGCGATATCTACACCGCGCTGGGCCTGAACGCGCCCAACAGCGACAAAACCAAGAAGAAGGACACGCTCGACCAGGCCGACTTCCTGCGCCTGATGACCGAGCAGCTGCAGCACCAGGATCCGCTCAAGCCGATGGACAACACCCAGATGGTCGCGCAGATGGCGCAGCTGTCGCAGGTGCAGGGCATCAACGACCTCAACACCACGGTCAAGGGCTTCCAGGAATCCATGTCCAGCGACCAGGTGCTGCGTGGCGCCGCCCTGGTTGGCCACGATGTGCTGGTGCCCTCCCCCAAGTGGCAGCTCGAGGCCGAGGGCGGCACCAGCGGCATGGTCGCCGCACCTGGGGCGGGCTACGTCACCGTGGACATCACCGATGCCAACGGCGTGAAGGTCAACACCCTGAGCGTGGAAGCCAAGGCGTCCGGCGAGGTCACCTTCGACTGGGACGGCAAGGATGCCAATGGCAACCGCATGCCGGCCGGCAGCTACACCATCGCCGCGTCGCACACCGACAGCGCCGGTGCCAAGACCAAGATCAACACCTACGTCGAAGCCCCGGTGGAGAGCGTCACGGTGGGCTCGGACGGGCTGTACCTCAACCTCAAGGGCCTGGGCACGGCCCCGATCGACTACGTGCTCCGCATCAGCTGAGCCGCCTGCTTCCGCATTCAAGGAGAACCTCATGGGCTTCAACATCTCGTTGTCCGGCATCAACGCCGCCAATGCCGACCTGAACGTCACCGCCAACAACATCGCCAACGTCAACACCACCGGCTTCAAGGAATCGCGCGCCGAGTTCGCCGACCTGTTCTCGGCCACCAGCTACGGCCTGTCCAAGAATGCCATCGGCTCGGGCGTGCGCCTGACCAACGTTGCCCAGCAGTTCTCGCAGGGCAACAACGAGCAGACCGGCCGCAGCCTGGACATGGCCATCTCCGGTGAGGGCTTCTTCACCATGACCATGAACGGTGCGCGCGTGTACTCGCGCGCCGGCAACTTCCAGACCGACCAGGCCGGCTTCGTCGTCAACCCGCAGGGCGCACGCCTGCAGGTGTTCGCGCCCAATGCCGACGGCACCAGCTTCGACGGCGGCCGCCTGACCGACCTGCAGCTGCTCACCACCGACAGCCCGCCCAAGCAGACCAGCGCGGTGGACGTGAGCTTCACCCTGCCGGCCAACGCCAAGCAGCCGACGGTGACGCCGTTCGACCCGGGCGATTCCAACAGCTACAGCCACTCCACCGGCGGCATCACCGTGTACGACTCGCTGGGCGTGAGCCACATCCAGACCTCGTACTTCGTCAAGACCGCCGGCACCAACGCCTGGGAAGTGCACAACTACGTGGACGGCCAGAGCGTGGGCGCACCGGCACCGATGGCGTTCTCCGACGCCGGCGCGCTGACCGTTCCCGCCAACGGCAAGATTCCGCTGACCGCCTTCAGCCCGACCACCGGCGCCGGCACCCTGACCATGACCCTCAACATCATGGGCTCCACCCAGTACGGCGAAAAGTTCGCACTGCGCAATACCCAGCAGGACGGCTACGCCGCCGGCAAGCTCAACGAGATCACCGTGTCGGAAGAAGGCGTGGTCTACGCCCGCTACTCCAACGGCGACGACAAGGCGCTGGGCCAGGTTGCACTGACCACCTTCAACAACGCGCAGGGCCTGGAAGCCAAGGGCAACAACCTGTGGGTGGAGACGTTCAACTCCGGCACCGCGCGTACCGGTGCGCCGGACACCTCCAACCTGGGCAAGGTCCAGGCCGGTTCGCTGGAAGCCTCCACGGTCGACCTGACCGAGCAGCTGGTCAACATGATCACCGCGCAGCGCAACTTCCAGGCCAACTCGCAGATGGTCTCCACGATGGACCAGATCACCCAGACCATCATCAACATCCGTTGATGAGCCACTGACCGCACCACGGGAACACAACGATGGACAAGGCTCTCTACGTCGCGATGACCGGTGCACGCGCCTCCCTGCAGGCGCAAGGCACGCTGTCGCACAACCTGGCCAATACCGATACCCCCGGTTTCAAGGAAGCGCTCGCCAACACCGAGGCATTCCCGATCAAGGGCAACGGCTTCGCCTCGCGCGTGGATGCCCTGCACGTCGACGCCGGCTTCAACCGGCGCATGGGCGCGCAGAACATCACCGGCAACCCGCTGGACCTGTCGCTGCAGTCGGGCAACTGGCTGGCGGTGCAGGCACCGGCCGGCGGCGGTGAGGCCTACACCCGTGGTGCGGCGCTCTCGATCACCCCCAATGGCCAGCTGGTGACCGCCGGCGGCCATCCGGTGCTGGACGAGAACGGCAACCCGATCGCGATCCCGCCGCACCAGGCGATGGAGATCGGCAACGACGGCACGATCTCGATCATCCCGCTGGGCGAAGGCCCGCAGACGATGGCCAATGTCGGCCGCATCCGCGTGGTGCAGGCCGACGATGCGCGGCTGGAACGCGGGCTGGATGGCCTGATGCGCAACGCCGACCCGCAGCAGCCGTTCGTACAGGCCCAGGGCAAGTCGCTGGAAAGCGGCCAGCTGGAGGGCAGCAACGTCGATGCCGCCGGCGCACTGGTGCAGATGATCCAGCTGCAGCGGCAGTACGAAATGCAGGTGAAGGTGATCAAGCACGGCGACGAAAACGCCCGCAGTGCCAACAGCCTGTTGCGCCTGGGCAGCTGATTGCCCGACGCGACGTAAATCCGGCGCGGTTCTGGCACGCGCCATGCATCCGCCTACGCAAGGGCCACGCTTCGTGGCCACCCGCAACGACACAGGACTTCCCCCATGAACCAGGCATTGTGGATCGCCAAGACCGGACTGGATGCGCAGCAGACGCGCATGTCGGTGGTTTCCAACAACCTCGCCAACACCAACACCACCGGGTTCAAGCAGGACCGCGCCAGCTTCGAGGACCTGTTGTACCAGCAGGTGCGTCAGCCCGGCGGCTCGTCCTCGGCGCAGACCCAGCTGCCCACCGGCCTGCAGATCGGTACCGGTGTGCGCGTGGTGGCCACCTCCAAGAACTTCGAACAGGGCAGCCAGCAGCAGACCGGCCGCGCGCTGGACGTGATGGTCAACGGGCGCGGCTTCTTTGAAGTGCAGATGCCCGACGGGTCGTCGGCCTACACCCGCGATGGTTCGTTCCAGCGCAACCAGGATGGCGAGCTGGTCACCAACAGCGGCTACCCGGTGCAGCCGGGCATCCAGATTCCCGAAGGCGCGCAGTCGCTCACCATCGGCACCGACGGCACCATCAGCGTGAAGATGGCCGACGACGCCGCCTCGGTGGAGATCGGCGCGCTGACCCTGACCGACTTCGTCAACCCGGCGGGCCTGCAGGCCCGCGGCGAAAACCTGTTCCTGGAAACCACCGCATCGGGCCCGGCCCAGAACGGCAATCCCGGCCTGAACGGCCTGGGCAGCGTGGTCCAGGGCGCGCTGGAAGGCAGCAACGTCAACGTGGTCGAAGAACTGGTGTCGATGATCGAAACCCAGCGTGCGTACGAAATGAACGCCAAGGCGATCTCCACCACCGACTCGATGCTCGGCTACCTCAACAACAACGTCTGATCGGTCGAACCGGGAACCTGCCATGTCGCTTCTGCGCCCCACCCTCCGCCTGCTGGCCGCCAGCGCCACCGTCGCCCTGCTCGGCGGCTGCGTGATCGCCGGCGACGTGCGCCCCTACCCGGCGATGGCGCCGGTCGTGCCGGTCGTGGCGCCCAGCGCCGACCCCACCGCCGGCGCCATCTATGCCGCCGGCCCCGGCCTGCAGCTGTACTCGGACCGGCGCGCGCGCGATGTCGGCGACCTGCTCACCATCACCCTGACCGAAAGCACCACCGCGCAGACCACCGCCAACACCAGCACCGGCAAGGAATCCGAACTGAGCATCGGTACGCCCACGCTGTTCGGCGCGCCGGTCACGCTGGGCGGCAAGGACATCCTGAGCGCCAGCGCCAGCGGCTCGCGCGACTTCACCGGCAAGGGCACCAGCGCGCAGAGCAACCGCCTGCAGGGCAGCGTGACCGTCACGGTGATGCAGCGCCTGCCCAACGGCAACCTGGTCGTACAGGGCGCCAAGAACCTGCGCCTGAACCAGGGCGATGAACTGGTGCAGGTGCAGGGCATCGTGCGCGCGGCGGACATCTTCCCGGACAACACCATTCCCTCCAGCCGCGTTGCCGATGCCCGCATCGTCTACGGCGGCCGCGGCCCGGTCGCCCAATCCAATGCGATGGGCTGGCTGAGCCGTTTCTTCAACTCGGCGTTGTCGCCGTACTGAGCCCGACATGAAGCCTGCCTCCTCCTCCCTGCCCGCTCTCGCCGCCCGCGCCACCCTGGTGCTGCTGGCCCTGTTCGCCGTGGTTGCCCCGGCTGCGGCCGAACGCATCAAGGACCTGGCCCAGGTCGGCGGCGTGCGCGGCAACGCGCTGGTCGGCTACGGCCTGGTGGTCGGCCTGGATGGGAGCGGCGACCGCACCAGCCAGGCGCCCTTCACCGTGCAGAGCCTGAAGAACCTGCTCGGCGAACTGGGCGTCAACGTTCCGGCCAACGTCAACCCGCAGCTGAAGAACGTGGCGGCGGTGGCGATCCACGCCGAGCTGCCGCCCTTCGCCAAGCCCGGCCAGCCGATCGACATCACCGTGTCCTCGATCGGCAATGCGGTGTCGCTGCGCGGCGGCTCGCTGCTGATGGCGCCGCTGCGCGGTGCCGACGGACAGGTCTACGCGATCGCCCAGGGCAACCTGGTGGTCGGCGGCTTCGGCGCCCAGGGCAAGGACGGCTCGCGCGTGTCGGTCAACGTGCCCAGCGTCGGCCGCATTCCCAACGGCGCAACCGTCGAACGCGCGCTGCCGGACGTGTTCAGCGCCGGCGGTGACATCACCCTGAACCTGCACAAGAATGACTTCACCACCGTGTCGCGGATGGTGGCGGCGTTGAACAACGCCTTCGGCGACGGCGCCGCGCGTGCCATCGACGGTGTCACCGTGGCCGTGCAGTCGCCCAGCGATCCGGGCGCCCGCATCGGCCTGCTGGCCCGCATCGAAAACCTGGAGCTCACCCCGGGCAGCGCACCGGCCAAGGTGGTGGTCAACTCGCGCACCGGCACCGTGGTGATCGGCGCCCAGGTACGCGTCGGCGCAGCGGCGATCTCGCACGGCTCGCTCACCGTGACCATCAACGAGAACACCAACGTCAGCCAGCCCAACGCGTTCGCTGGCGGACAGACCGTGGCCACCCCGCAGTCCACGATCACCGCCACCAACGAGGGCAGCCGCATGTTCAAGTTCAGCGGCGGCACCACGCTGGATGAGATCGTGCACGCGGTCAACGCGGTCGGCGCGGCCCCCGGCGACCTGATCGCCATCCTGGAAGCCCTCAAGCAGGCCGGCGCGCTGAGCGCCGAACTCGAGGTGATCTGACATGCGCATTCAACCGGCGCTGGAACTCAATCCAGCACAGACCAACAGCCCGGCCAAGGTCGACAAGGTCGCCCGCCAGCTCGAAGGCCAGTTCGCGCAGATGCTGGTCAAGAGCATGCGCGATGCCAGCTTCGGCGATTCGCTGTTCCCGGCCGAAAACACCATGTTCCGCGAGATGTACGACCAGAAGATCGCCGAGGCGATGACCCGCGGACGTGGCCTGGGCCTGTCGGCGATGATCGCCCGCCAGCTCGGCGGTGCCGACGGCGAGGCGGCAAAACCGGTGGATACCGCGCTGAACCCGGCTGCGGCCCTGCGCGCATACCGTCTCAACGCCCCGGCGGCGGCGCCGATGGCCCTGCCTGCCGAGGCAGTGCCGGCCGGCGCACCGAACGAAGCAGACCTGCTGCAGCAGCTCGGCGGCGCCGCGCCGTCGGCGGTGCTGCAACCGATGGAGCGCGCCCTGGACCTGATCGCCGGGCGTGAAACCAGCCAGATGCACGAAGCCATCGGCCGCAGCGATCCCTACGGCACGCCGGCACCGGACAACGACCCGGCCACTGCCAACTGGGCAATGGCCGACGACCGCTGGCGCGACGTGGGCACCGATGCCCCGCGCGGGGCCGGCGCCGTGGATACCCTGGCTGCCAGCACCGCCGCCGCACAACTTGGCCCGCATACGCCGGAGGGTTTCGTCGCCAGCATCTGGGGCCATGCCCAGCAGGCGGCGCGCGAGCTCGGCGTGGACGCCAAGGCACTGGTCGCCCAGGCGGCGCTGGAAACCGGCTGGGGCCGCAAGCTCATTCCGCGCAACAACGGCGGCAGCTCGCACAACCTGTTCGGGATCAAGGCCAACGGCTGGAGCGGCGAACGCGCCACCACCGGTACCCATGAGTACGTGGACGGCGTGCGCCGCAACGAAACCGCCAGCTTCCGCGCCTACGGCTCGGTCGGCGAGAGCTTCGCCGACTACGTGAAGCTGCTCAAGAACAGCCCGCGCTACCAGAACGCGCTGCAGGCCGGCGCCGATGTGCGCGGCTTCGCGCAGGGCCTGCAGAAGGCCGGTTACGCCACCGACCCGGGCTACGCGGCCAAGATCGCCGCGATTGCCGGCGGCCCCACCATCGAGCGCGCCGTCGCTGCGGTGGGGGATGCCAGCCTGCGCCTGGGCCGCACCTTTGCCAGCACCACCAGCCCGGCCGGGCTGGGTGTCATCCGTCGTTGAGGTAATCCATGTCCAGCGTACTCTCCACCGGCACCAGCGCCCTGCTCGCCTTCCAGCGGGCCTTGGCGACCACCAGCCATAACGTCGCCAACATCAATACGCCCGGTTACAGCCGGCAGAAGGTGGACTTCGCCACCGCCAACCCGCAGAACTACGGGTACGGCGACGTCGGCAACGGCACCCGCATCACCGACGTCCGCCGTGTGGCCGACCAGCTGGCGATCTCGCGGCTGCTCGACAGCAGCGGCGAGCTGGCGCGGTTGAAGCAGCTTTCCACGATGGCCGACCGGGTGGACACCATGTTCTCCGATACCGCAACCAACGTCGCCGGTGTGTGGTCCAACTTCTTCGATTCTGTCAGCGGCCTGTCGTCCAACGCCTCCGGCACCGCCGACCGCCAGAACGTGCTCGACAATGCCGGCACGCTGGCCAACCGCTTCAAACAGCTCAATGAAAGCCTCAATGCGCTCAACGGCGAGGTCAACAACGGCCTGATCGCCGGGGCGTCGGAGGTCAACCGCCTGGCTGCCGAGATCGCGCAGATCAACGGCGTGATCGGCAGCAACGCCAATGCCGCCGCGCCCGACCTGCTCGACCGCCGCGACCAGCTGATCGCCAACCTGGTCGGCTACACCGGCGGGACCGCGATCCTGCAGGACGGCGGGATCATGAATGTCTACACCGCCGGCGGCCAGGCGCTGGTGGTCGGCACGACCGCCTCGAAGGTCACCACCGTCACCGATCCCTACCAGCCCGAGCGGCTGCAGCTGGCCCTGGAGACCCAGGGCCAGAAGATCACGCTCGACCCGAAATCCCTCGGCGGCCAGATCGGCGGCCTGCTGGAATTCCGCGAGACCGTGCTGACCCCGACCCAGGCCGAGCTTGGCCGCCTGGCGGTCGGCCTGGCCAGTACATTCAATGAGACCCACCACCAGGGCGTGGACCAGTACGGCCAGATGGGGGCGGACTTCTTCAACTTCTCCAGCCCGCGCATCACCGGCAACACCCACAACACCGGCACGGCCACCTTCAGCACCGCCTACGGCGACCTGTCCAAGCTGGACGGGCAGAACATCGTGCTCAAGTTCGACGGCACCCAGTGGCAGGCCACCCGTGCCGACACCGGCGCCAACGTGCCGCTCACCGGCACCGGCTCGGCCACCGACCCGCTGGTGATCAATGGCGTGGAGCTGGTCATGGGCGGCACCCCCGCCACCAACGACCGCTTCCTGCTGCAGCCCACCGCGGGCGTGGCCGGCAGCCTGTCGGTGGCGATCACCGATACCTCGCGCATCGCTGCCGCGGCGCCGATCAAGGGCAACGCCGGGCTGACCAACACCGGCACCGGCAAGCTTACCGGCGTCAAGGTCACCGACCACACCAACGCCAACCTGCGCACCCCGGCAGCGATCGCGTTCACCAGCGCCACCCAGTACACCATCGACGGCAATGGGCCGTTCACCTACACCGCCGGGCAGACCATCTCCGCCAACGGCTGGAGCTTCGTGCTTGATGGCGCCCCCAAGCCGGGCGACACCTTCTCGATCGGCCCCACCCCGGCCGGGTCCAGCGACAACACCAACGCGCTGCTGCTGGCCAAGGTCGAAGAGGCCAAGGCGTTCAACAGCGGCACCGTCACCCTCAACGGCGCACTGGGCGGGCTGACCACCCAGGTCGGCTCGGCCGCGCGTGCGGCCGACTACTCGCTGCAGGCCCAGCAGGTCATCACCGACCAGGCGCAGGCCAACCGCGACGCCACCTCCGGGGTCAACCTTGACGAAGAGGCCGCCGACATGCTCCGCCTGCAGCAGGCCTACCAGGCCGCCTCGCAGCTGATTTCCACCGCCGATTCCATGTTCCAGACCATCCTGGGGGCCGTTTCCCGATGAACAACCGCATTTCCACCGGGATGATGTTCAACCAGTCGGTCTCGATGATGCTGGCCAAGCAGGCCAAGATGAATCATCTGGAGCAGCAGCTGGCCACGGGCAAGCGGCTGGTGAGCGCCAAGGACGACCCGGTCGCCGCCGGCACCGCCGTGGGCCTGGACCGGGCCGTGGCCGAACTGGACCGCTTCGAGCGCAACGGCGACGTGGTGCAGAACCGCCTGGGCCTGCAGGAAAACGCGCTGGCGCAGGCCGGCGAGATGATGGCGCACATCACCGAACTGACCATCCAGGCCAACAACCCGGCCCTGTCGGCGGCCGACCTGAAGTCGATCGGGTCCGAGCTGCAGTCGGTCAAGGACGGGCTGCTGGCGCTGGCCAACAGCACCGACGGCAACGGCCGCTACCTGTTCGGCGGCACCGATGATGCCGACGCGCCCTTCAAACTGACCAACGGGGTGGTGACCTACAACGGCGACCAGACCCAGCGCCAGGTGGAGGTCGCCCCGGACACGTTCGTCAAGGACGCCCTGCCCGGCAGCGAGATATTCCTGCGCATCCTGACCGGCGACGGCACCCTGGACGGCAGCGCCGCCACCGGCAACACCGGCACCGGCGTGCTGACCACCTTCGGCCGCAACGCCGCCTCCGGCGACTGGAACGGCAGCAGCTACACCGTGCGCTTCACCGCGCCGGACACCTATGAAGTGGTGGACGCCAGCAACGCGGTGGTCAAGACCGGCACCTTCAAGGCCGGTGAGGACATCAGCTTTGCCGGTGTGTCGATGCGCATCGAGGGCGAGCCGGCCGCCGGGGACAGCTTCGGCGTGGGCGCCGCGCAGCCGCGCGACATCTTCGCCACCCTGACCGGCATGATCGACACGCTGGAGAACGCGGCCAACGACCCCACTTCGGTGGCCCGGCAGCAGAACATCCTGCAGGCCGGCATCCGCGATGTGGCCCGTGCCTCTGAGAAGTTCATCGACGCGCGCGCGATGGGCGGTTCGCAGCTCAAGGCCATCGACGATGCCGGCGCGCTGCGCGAATCCAACACCGTCACCTTGAAAACCACGCTGTCGGCGATGCGCGACCTGGACTACGCCGAGGCGATCGGCCAGTACAAGCTCGAGCAGATTTCACTGCAGGCCGCCCAGACCATTTTCACCCAGATGCAGCAGATGTCGCTCTTCAACGCCATCCGCTGACGCCTGCGCGCGCCGCCGGGCATCCGCGCCCGGCCACGTAGAACGCAGCGTTTCCAGGCGGTTTTGAGCCGTCTGGACAACGCCGCCCTCCGACCATCACCTCAACGAGGTGATGTTTTCGGCGTTTTTCCACTCAAGCCATCGGCGTGTGCGCCGTTATCTCTCCTGCAACAGTCGTACCGCAACGCGGTGCGGGCTCTGCGTCATCTCCGGGTGCACGCCGCGACCGGAAATTGCCCACAGGAAAAGATAAATGGCACAAGTAATCAACACCAATGCGATGTCGCTGAACGCGCAGCGCAACCTGTCCACCAGCGGTTCCAGCCTGGCCACCACGATCCAGCGCCTGTCCTCGGGCCTGCGCATCAACAGCGCCAAGGACGACGCCGCCGGCCTGGCGATCTCCGAGCGCTTCAGCACCCAGATCCGCGGCCTGGACGTTGCCGTCCGCAATGCCAACGACGGCATCTCGCTGGCCCAGACCGCCGAAGGCGCGATGGTCGAAATCGGCAACAACCTGCAGCGCATCCGCGAACTGTCGGTGCAGTCGGCCAACGCCACCAACTCCGACAGCGACCGTGAAGCGCTGAACGGCGAAGTGAAGCAGTTGGTCTCGGAAATCGACCGCGTGTCGCGCCAGACCAACTTCAACGGCACCAAGCTGCTGGACGGCTCGTTCTCCGGCGCACTGTTCCAGATCGGCGCCGATTCGGGCCAGACCATCGGCATCAACAGCATCGTCAATGCCAGCACCGCCACCCTGGGCAACGGCAAGTACGCCGCCACGCAGGCGAGCACGGCGGCGATCTACGGTGGCGATGCCGCAGCGGATGGCAAGGTCACCGCCCTGAAGGTCAACGGCCTGGATATCGGCGATGTGACGTTCAAGGCCGGCGACAAGGCGATCGACGTCGCCAAGAAGACCGTGAACGCGATCAATGACAAGATGGACCAGACCGGCGTGTACGCCTCGCTGGACAAGGCCGGCGTGATGACGCTGACCTCGTTGAAGTCGGACAAGGCGTTCGAGTTCACCGCTGGCGCCACCACCGATACCGGGCTGGCCCCGGCGTTCGCCGGCATCGCGGCCGCCAAGGTCGAGGCCACCGTGAGCGACACCGTCAGCGGCGTGAACATCTCCACCGTGGCCGGCGCCCAGCGCTCGCTGTCGGTGATCGACGATGCACTGAAGGCGGTCAACTCCTCGCGTGCCGACATGGGTGCGATCCAGAACCGCTTCACCTCCACCATCGCCAACCTCAACGCCACCTCGGAAAACCTGTCGTCCTCGCGCAGCCGTATCCGCGACACCGACTACGCCAAGGAAACCGCTGAACTGACCCGCACGCAGATCCTGCAGCAGGCCGGTACCGCGATGCTGGCCCAGGCCAACCAGTCGCCGTCCAGCGTGATGAGCCTGCTGCAGGGCTGATCCCCGCCTGCATCCGCCTCACGAAAAACCCCGCTTCGGCGGGGTTTTTTGTTGTCGCCCGGCCTCGCGCCCGGCGCACCGGCCGCGCGGAGAGGAGAACAGCCAAAAAAAACCTTGACGACCGCTAAAGGTTCCCAGCGGGGTGTCGTTAATGATTTCAACCAGGGCACAACGCCCACAAGGCCTCTCCCCCGGGGCCCCCCTCGATACCCAAACGAACTTCCAGGAGCACGGAAATGGCACAAGTCATCAACACCAATGTGATGTCGCTCAACGCTCAGCGCAATCTGAACACCAGCGGCTCCAGCCTGGCCACCACGATCCAGCGCCTGTCCTCGGGCCTGCGCATCAACAGCGCCAAGGACGACGCTGCCGGCCTGGCCATTTCCGAGCGTTTCGGCACCCAGATCCGCGGCCTGGACGTCGCCGTCCGCAACGCCAACGACGGCATCTCGCTGGCCCAGACCGCCGAAGGCGCGATGGTCGAAATCGGCAACAACCTGCAGCGTATCCGCGAACTGTCGGTGCAGTCGTCCAACGCCACCAACTCCGACAGCGATCGTGAAGCGCTGAACGCAGAAGTGAAGCAGCTGGTCTCGGAAATCGACCGCGTCTCCCGCCAGACCAACTTCAACGGCACCAAGCTGCTGGACGGTTCGTTCTCCGGCGCGCTGTTCCAGGTCGGCGCCGATTCGGGCCAGACCATCGGCATCAACAGCATCGTCGATGCCAGCGCCAGCGCGCTGGGCGGCGCCAAGTTCGACAAGGGCAGCTTCACCCTGGCGGCCGGCACGCTCAACAGCGACGTCAAGATCAGCGGCATGAAGGTCACCGGCGCTGACGGCAAGGCCTATACGCTGGCCGACATCAACGTCAAGGCCGGTGCCGACATGGCCGCCACGGCCAAGGCCACCAACTCCGCCATCGCTGCCGCGATCAACGAGAAGATGGACCAGACCGGCGTGTACGCTGAAGTCAGCACCGGCGGCGCCATCAACCTGACCTCGGTGCAGAACAGCGTCAACGACAAGGGCGTGTTCAACGCGATCAACGTCGCCTTCGGCACGCTGGACGCGGGCACCGCCGTCGGCCTGCCGACTGCCACCTACGCCCAGACCGATGCGACCGGCCAGGCTGCCCTGAAGAACAACTTCGCGGCCGACCTGGACATCTCCAAGGTTGCCGGCGCCCAGCAGGCCCTGTCGATCGTGGACAAGGCGCTGAAGGCGGTCAACTCCTCGCGTGCCGACATGGGTGCGATCCAGAACCGCTTCACCTCCACCATCGCCAACCTCAACACCACCTCGGAAAACCTGTCGGCCTCGCGCAGCCGTATCCGCGACACCGACTACGCCAAGGAAACCGCTGAGCTGACCCGCACGCAGATCCTGCAGCAGGCCGGTACCGCGATGCTGGCCCAGGCCAACCAGTCGCCGTCCAGCGTGATGAGCCTGCTGCAGGGCTGATCCCGCCTGCATCCGCCTCATGAAAGACCCCGCTTCGGCGGGGTTTTTTCGTTTTCCGGAACACGCTGCCGGTCGCCCCGTCGGCACAGGGACGGATGGCGGAAACCGGTCGGAAAACGCGATTTTTTTCTGTCAAACCCACTAAAGGTTGTTGACATTGTGTCGTTATTGATTTCAGCCACGGCATGACTGCATTCCCTGGCCCCTCCCTCGGGAGGAAACACCTCGACAACCCGGCGACATCATCGCCACCAGGAGCAAGAAAATGGCACAAGTCATCAATACCAATGTGATGTCGCTGAACGCCCAGCGCAACCTGTCGACCAGCGGCTCCAGCCTGGCGACCACCATCCAGCGCCTGTCCTCGGGCCTGCGCATCAACAGCGCCAAGGACGATGCCGCCGGCCTGGCGATTTCCGAGCGCTTCAGCACCCAGATCCGTGGCCTGGACGTTGCCGTGCGCAACGCCAACGACGGCATCTCGCTGGCCCAGACCGCCGAAGGCGCGATGGTTGAAATCGGCAACAACCTGCAGCGTATCCGCGAACTGTCGGTGCAGTCGTCCAACGCCACCAACTCCGACAGCGACCGCGAAGCGCTGAACGCCGAAGTGAAGCAGCTGGTCTCGGAAATCGACCGCGTCTCCCGCCAGACCAACTTCAACGGCACCAAGCTGCTGGACGGTTCGTTCTCCGGCGCGCTGTTCCAGGTCGGCGCCGATTCGGGCCAGACCATCGGCATCAACAGCATCGTCAACGCCAGCAGCGCGGCACTGGGCGGTTCGCAGTTCGACAAGAACTCGCTGACCGTGGCTGCCGCCGCCGTGACCGCAGGTGAAGGCCTGAAGATCACCGGCATGAAGGTGACCGGTTCGGATGGCAAGACCATCGACCTGGATACCATCAACGTCAAGGCCACCGGCACCACCGCCGCCGACATGCAGGGCGCCGCCGCCAAGGCCGTGGCCGCGGCCATCAACGAGAAGATGGACCAGTCCGGCGTGTACGCTGAAGTCGACAAGGCCGACGCCACCAAGATCAACCTGACCGCGATCAAGGACAGCACCGATTCGGCGGGCGCCTTCAAGGCATTCACCGTGAACACCGGCACCTGGACCAACACCGCCGGCACCCCGACTGCCACCACTGCGCCGGCCTTCACCGTGTCGCCCGCCGCCCCGGCCACCAAGACCTACGCCTCCGGCCTGGACATCTCCAAGGTCGCCGGTGCCCAGCAGGCCATCGACGTGGTGGACAAGGCGCTGAAGGCGGTCAACTCCTCGCGTGCCGACATGGGTGCGATCCAGAACCGCTTCACCTCCACCATCGCCAACCTCAACACCACCTCGGAAAACCTGTCGGCCTCGCGCAGCCGTATCCGCGACACCGACTACGCCAAGGAAACCGCCGAGCTGACCCGCACGCAGATCCTGCAGCAGGCCGGCACCGCGATGCTGGCCCAGGCCAACCAGTCGCCGTCCAGCGTGATGAGCCTGCTGCAGGGCTGATCCCCGCCTGCAACGCGTTTCACGAACGAACCCCGCTCCGGCGGGGTTTTTTCGTTGGACTGGCACGCCGCTTGCACCATGCCCTGCATCCACATGCCCGCCGCGTGGCGACCGGGCTCAAGCCTCCCCGTTCCGGGCCGATATCACCTGCAGGAAGCGCAGGCGGTCTCCGCGCCCACATTGACTACAGGATTGCAGACATGGCTATTGGTTCGATTGGTACTGGCCTCGACATCCCCGCCTTCGTGGCCCAGCTGGTGGCCAAGGAGCGCGAGCCGCAGGACAACCAGATCAATGCGGCCGGCCAGGCCGCCAACGCCAAATTGTCGGCGCTGGCGACCCTCAAGGGCGGCCTGACCAACCTGCAGACGGCGCTGACCAACCTGATCAAGAGCGCCGACAAGCCGGCCTACAAGACCAGCACCGTCACAGATTCCAACTTCACCGCCGCGATGGACACCACCGAAGGCGCGCCCTCGCCCACCGCCGGTGTGCACCAGGTGGAAGTCAAATCGCTGGCACAGGGCCAGAAGCTCAGCTCCGGCGCCTTCGAGAAGGACGTGGTGGTGGGCAGTGGCAAGATGACCATTGCCTACGGCGACAAGACCCTGGAAATCGACATCGCCGAGGACAGCAAGCTGTCCGACATCGCCAAGGCGATCAACAAGGCCGCCGGTGGCAAGGTGGTGACCGCCAGCGTGATCACCGCCGACGACGGCCAGCACCTGACGCTCAGCGCGGTGGACAGCGGCCTGAAGGGTGCACTGAAGATCAGCACCTCCGGCGGCGACGGTGGCCTGTCCGGGCTGACCTACGATGGCACCGCCGCATCGGGCATGAGCCAGACCGTGGAGCCCAAGGACGCGGTGGTGGTGGTGGACGGCTTCACCCGCACCTCCAGCTCCAACACCATCAGCGACATCGTGCCGGGCATCAACCTGACCCTGACCAAGGCCGGCACCAAACCGGGCGAAACCCAGACGCTGACCGTCACCCGCGACAACACCTCGCTCAAGACCGACATGCAGGCCTTCGTGGCCGCCTACAACGCCATCAACTCGGCGCTGAAGTCGTCCAGCGCGTACAACGCCGAAACCAAGACCGCCTCGGCGCTGACCGGCGATGCGATGGTGCGCGGCCTGCAGCAGCAGCTGCGCAGCCAGTTCAGCAGCAACATCAACGGGCTGAAGGCGATGGGCGTCACCCTGGCCGCCGACGGCAGCCTGAGCCTGGACAGCAGCAAGATGGAAACGGCGATCGGCAAGGACCCCGATTCGGTCGCCGACCTGTTCGGCAAGCAGGGCATCATCGGCGCCTCGATGGACGCGCTGCTGAAGAGCAACCTGGACAAGGAAACCGGCACCATCACCCAGCGCACCAACACCTTGAACAAGCAGATCAAGGACCTGGAGAAGCGCCTGGATGCCCTGGATGCCCGCATGGAACAGGTCTCCACGCGTTACACCAAGCAGTTCACCGCGATGGAAACGCTGGTGACCCAGATGCAGACCACCAGCGACAACCTGAGCCAGCAGCTGGCCAAGAAGAACAGCTGAGGGCGGCCGCGCCGCAGCGCTCAAGTTTCAGCGCTGCAACGCCGATATTCATGGCATCACCCGCTGCTCGACCTGAGCGGCGGGCTCGCCGGGCAGAGCCCGGCGCTACCGAGGGCCACCGCACGCGGCGGCCCCAGGAACAGAGGAGACACTTCGAATGTACGGTTCCAGCCGTCAGTATGCAGAGCAGTACCGCAAAGTCGGCGTATCCACCGCCGTGACCGACGCCGATCCGCACAAACTGGTGGCCCTGCTGCTGTCCGGTGCCTGCGAGCGCATCCGCCTGGCCGAAGCCTGCCTCGAACGCAACGACCAGGCCCGCAAGGGCAAGGCCATCGGCGAAGCCTGCGCCATCGTGGGCCACCTCAACGGCTCGCTGGACCATGAAGCCGGTGGCGAGATCGCCGGCAACCTGTCGGCCCTGTACGACTACGTCATGCAGCGCCTGACCGAAGCCAACCTGCACAACGATGCCAGCGCCCTGCAGGAAGCCCTGCAGCTGCTCACCGAGATCGACGCCGCCTGGAATGCGATCCCGCACGACCAGCGCCAGCCCGCCACGGCGGGTGCCTGATGGACGACACCGGCCCGGTCGACGTGCTCCGCCCGCTGCATGAGGCGCTGACGCGTCTGGCGGCGGCCGTGGAAGGCGACGACCACGACCTGACCCAGCAGCTGATGGATCGCTACGACGCGGACGTCCGCAGCCACCTGGCCGAGCACGATGCGCGCATCGAAGCCGCCGACCTGCATGGGCTGATCGCCCGCCAGCAGCAGGTCACCCTGCGCATGGCGGCCCGCCGCGACGAAGCGGCGCAGCATCTCAACGCCGACCGCCGCGCCGTTCGCGCGTCGCTCGCCTACCTTCGGGCAGAATCCCTGACATGACCGACCTGCGCGCCAGCGACATCCATCACCCGGCCGAAAGCGAGCTGTTCGATGAGACGCTGAGCTGCGAGGTCGCGCTACCCGCCGAGTTCCGCCTGGGCTCGGCGGTGATCCGTCCCGGCAGCGCCGAGACGCTGCTGCGCAGCGTGGCGCTGGTGGAAGACTCCCGCGGCGACGACGGCCACGATGAGCGCGGCGAAGCCACCCTGCAGCTGCAGCGGCTGGAGGCCAAGCTCGACCTGACGATGGTGCTGCTCGGCCGGCTGGTCCGCCAGCAGACCCAGGACCTGCCGCTGCGTCCGCTGCGGTGGTCGCGGCGCGGCATCCGCCTGGAACTGGGCGTGCGCAGCGGTGCCAGCCCGGGTGCGCTCGGGGTGATCCGCCTGCAGCCCTGCGACTGGTTGCCCGATCACATCGATCTTCCGGTGGCGGTGCTGGCCGAGGCGGCCAACGGTTCGGGGGCGCATTTCCTGTGGCTGCGCTTTGCAGGGCTGAGCGATGGCCTGGAGATGGCGCTGGAGCGCCACCTGTTCCGCCTGCATCGCCGCCAGATCGCCGAAGCGCGCCGTCTGCGCTGACCATACGGCCCCGACCGTTACTGATGGACCTTGGCGGTTTCACGCCACTCCGTTAAGGTGGCGCATTCCCCGCTTCCCTGCCTGCCTGTGCGCGTTCTCATCGTCGACGATCACACCCTGGTCCGCGCCGGCCTCGGCCGCCTGCTGCAGGGCTTTGCCGGCGTGGAGGTGGTGGCCGATGCCAGCAACGCCGAGCAGGCGCTGCAGATGGCCGTGCAGCATTCACCGGACGTGGTGCTGATGGACCTGTCCCTGCCCGGCCGTACCGGCCTGGAGGCGCTCAGCGACATCCTGCTGCGCGCGCCGGGCTCGCGGGTGGTGATGATGACCATGCACGACGACGCCGTGCACGTGCGCGATGCACTCGATCGCGGTGCGGTCGGGTTCGTGGTCAAGGATGCGGCCCCGCAGGAACTGGAACTGGCCCTGCGCGCCGCGCACGCCGGCCAGGTGTTCCTGAGCCCGCAGATCTCGGCCAAGATGCTCGCGCCGATGCTCGGCCGCGAGAAGCCGGTGGGCATTGCGGCGCTGTCGCCGCGCCAGCGCGAAATCCTGCGCCAGATCGGCAAGGGCGAAAGCAACAAGGAAATCGCGGCCGACCTCGGCATCAGCGTCAAGACCGTGGAAACCCACCGTGCGCGCATGATGGAGTCGCTGGGCTGCCGCCGCGCCAACGATCTGCTGCTGCTGGCCGCCCGCCACCAGCACGAACTGGAGTAGGCCGGCGACGGCTCTCCGTCGCCAGAGGACCTGCCAGCGTCACCGCGTCGATTTATTGAACCCCGCTGCGCCCCTGCCCCCCCGGCCAACGCCCGCAGAACGGTACGGGCAGCGTCAAAGAACCCGACACCTGTCAGGAAAACCCCTACACGCTGTCGGGAGTTTGACGACCCCACTCAGGAACCCCCTGATTCCGGTGCTGCCGGAACAGAAGCAAGATGTGTTCCAGATCGCGCCGGGGAGTCGGCGCCGACGGGGAATGGACTTGAAAGCGAATCTTTCGACCCAGATGGGTCAGCAGCTTCACCTCACACCGCAACTGCTGCAGTCGATCCGGCTGCTGCAGCTGAACGGCATGCAGCTCGAACTGGAAATCCGCCGTGCGCTGGAGACCAACCCGCTGCTCGAACTGGACGAGGCCGCCGAAGAGCGTGCCGATACCACCGACGACGTTGCCGCCACGCAGGACGTAGCGGCGTTCGACGAGCTGCCGGAAAGCTCGATGTGGGACGTGGCCGGCAGCAGCTGGCAGGACGGCGACGACGACCGCATGCAGCGCGTGGCCGCCGGCGAATCCAGCGACCCGCAGCTGCGCGCCCTGCAGCGGCTGTCGCTGGAGCTGGCACCGCGCGAACTGGCCGTGGCCGCCTTCTGGCTGGAGCACTGCGACGACGCCGGCTACCTCGATGCCCCTCTCGCACAGCTGCAGCTGCTGGCCAGCGCGCTGTGCGATGTGGACGCCGACGGGGTCGAAGCGGTCCGCCAGCACATCCTGCACGGCGACCCGGTCGGCCTGGCCGCACAGGACCTGCACGAGTGCCTGTGCGTGCAGCTGCGCGCGATGCCCGGCCGCGTGCCGGCCCGCCACCTGGCGCTGCGCGTGCTCGATGAGGGCCTGGTCACCCTGGCCGCGCACGACTACGCCGCGCTGGCCCGCGAACTGGATGCGGAGATCGCCGACATCCACGAAGCCGTCCGCCTGATCCTGTCGCTGCAGCCCCGCCCGGGCGAAAGCCTGCTGCCGGACAGCAACGGTGCCGTCATCCCCGACGTCATCGCGTGGCACGCCGACGGCCAGTGGCGCGTGGCGCTCAACCCGGCCACCAGCCGCCGCCTGAGCATCAACCCGCACTACGAACAGGCCCTCGGCGACGCCGGCGATGCCGCCCAGCCGCTGCGCGACATGCTGCAGGAAGCCCGTTGGCTGACCCGTGGCCTGTCCATGCGCTACGACACCCTGCTGCGCACCGCGCGGGTGATCATCGAGCGCCAGGCCGGCTTCCTGACCCGCGGCGAAGAGGCGATGGCCCCGCTGACCCTGAAGGAAGTGGCCGATGCGATCGGCATGCACGAATCCACGGTGTCGCGCATCACCACCGGCAAGTACCTGCAGACCCCGCGCGGCACGCTGGAGCTGAAGCACTTCTTCGCCGTGCGGCTGGAAGGCGCCAGCGTCTCCGGCCAGGCGGTGAAGGCGATGGTCCGGCGCCTGATCGATGCCGAACCGGCCGGCCGGCCGCTCGCCGACGAGGCCATTGCCGGCCTGCTGTCGCGCCAGGGGGTGAACATCGCCCGCCGTACCGTTGCAAAATACCGCGAACAACTGGACATCGCCCCGGCGCGCGAACGCCGCCGGGCCAATGCCAGGGCCCCGCAACTGGCCCGGGTGGGCTGAAGGAATGAACGACATGAACAAGCTCACCGTCCTGCTGGTCGACGACCACGAGGGCTTCATCAACGCCGCCATGCGCCACTTCCGCAAGGTCGACTGGCTGGACGTGATCGGCAGCGCCGGCAATGGCCTGGAAGCCATCGAGCGCTCCGAGTCGTTGCGCCCGAAGGTGGTGCTGATGGACCTGGCCATGCCCGAAATGGGCGGCCTGCAGGCCACCCGCCTGATCAAGTCGCAGGACGACGCACCGTACATCGTCATCGCCAGCCACTTCGATGACGCCGAGCACCGTGAACACGCGCTGCGCGCCGGCGCCGACAACTTCGTCAGCAAGCTGTCCTACATCCAGGAAGTCATGCCGATCCTGGAAGGCCTGAAGGGGAATGGATCATGAGTGAGTCGCGCATCCTTGTACTGGACAACGACGCCGTCCGCGCCGAACGCACTGTCGCCCTGCTGGAGTTCATGGACTTCAACCCGCGCTGGGTGGCCGACGCGGCCGATATCGATACCGCCCGCCACCGCCAGAACGACTGGATGGCGGTGATCATCGGCGCTCTGGACCCGAACGAGCGCAGCGATGCCCTGTTCGACTGGCTGGGGCACAGCTCGCTGCCGCCGCCGGTGATGCTGATCGATGGTGATACCACCGCCTTCGCCCAGCAACACGGTCTGCACGAAGCCAATGTGTGGCCGCTGGAAGCACCGCTGCGCCATGCGCAGATGGAAGGCCTGCTGCGCCGCGCGAGCCTCAAGCGCCTGGATGCCGAGCACCAGGCCGGTGCCGTGCAGGAACAGGGCCCGACCGGCGACGGCGCTGCCGTCAGCGCGTTGCGCCAGATGATCGACCAGGTGGCTGCGTTCGATACCACCGTGCTGGTGCTGGGCGAATCGGGCACCGGCAAGGAAGTGGTCTCGCGTTCGATCCACCAGCGCTCCCCGCGTCGCGATGGACCGTTCGTGGCCATCAACTGCGGCGCGATTCCGGCCGACCTGCTGGAAAGCGAGCTGTTCGGTCACGAGAAGGGCGCCTTCACCGGTGCGCTGAGCGCCCGCAAGGGCCGTTTCGAAATGGCCGAGGGCGGCACCCTGCTGCTCGATGAAATCGGCGACATGAGCCTGCCGATGCAGGTCAAGCTGCTGCGCGTGCTGCAGGAGCGCAGCTTCGAGCGTGTTGGCGGCAACCAGACCATCCGCTGCAACGTGCGCGTGATCGCCGCGACGCATCGCGACCTGGAGTCGCGCATCGCCGATGGCAAGTTCCGCGAGGATCTGTTCTACCGCCTCAACGTGTTCCCCATCGACGTGCCGGCCCTGCGCGAGCGCAGCGAAGACCTGCCGGCGCTGGTCACCACCATCGCCGGCCAGCTGGCCCGTACCGGCCGCGGCGAAGTGCGTTTCAGCGCCGAGGCCCTGCAGGCACTGGCCACCTACGAGTGGCCGGGCAACGTGCGCGAGCTGACCAACCTGGTGGAGCGCCTGGCCGTGCTGCATCCGGGTGGCAATGTTCGCGTGCAGGACCTGCCGGCCCGCTACCGCGGCGACTTCAGCCCGGCCGCTGTCGTTGCCGCGGCACCCGCCCCGGTCACCGACGAACGCCTGGACCTGCGCAGCTTCTCCTTCCATACGCCGGCACCGGGCAACACCGCGCCGCTGGAAAACGGCATCGGCCCGGTCACCCGTGCGCCGGCCCTGCCCGACGCCGGCCTGGACCTGCGCAACCACATGGCCAACATCGAACTGAACCTCATCAACGAGGCACTCGAGCGCACCCAGGGCGTGGTCGCCCACGCCGCCCAGCTGCTTGGCCTGCGCCGCACCACGCTGGTGGAGAAGCTGCGCAAGTACGGCATCGAACGCGATCACACCGAACTGGCCAGCTGATCCTCCCTGCAGCCGCAACACCACAGAAGCCCGGGCCCGTCCCGGGCTTCTGCGTTCCGGGGGCCGCGTCAGCACACCGCCGCCGGTTTTCCGACGCCGGGCATCCGTCACCGGCCGCCGCGTCATCCGGCCGCAGCGACATTCCGTCGCATCGGCCCCGCCCGGGACGGGGCGATGGCTGCCGCGCTGAATGCGTAAGTGCCCGCCACCACGACAAAACTGAATCGTTCGCCGTTTTCGGCACGCCGCTTGCAACGTATTCACCTGAAACCCCATCCCCAGATTCGGAACGTTCCAGATGTCGCACTCCGTTACCTCCGTCCTTTCCCAGATCCGCTCCTTCCAGACCCAGATGGGGCAGTCGGCCGTCAGCCCGCTGACGGAAGCGCCGAAGAGCAATGCCATCCAGGGGCTGGTGTCGCCGCAGGAGATCCAGGGCCCGAGCTTCACCGAAACGCTGCGTGGGGCCATCGCCGGCGTCAACGACGCACAGCAGAAGTCCGGCGCGTTGGCCAAGGCCTTCGAGCTGGGTGACCCCAGCGCCGACCTCGCCAAAGTGATGGTCGCCTCGCAGCAGTCCCAGATCGCCTTCCGCGCCACCGTGGAAGTCCGCAACCGTCTCGTCCAGGCTTACCAGGACGTGATGAACATGCCGCTGTAAGGATAGAAACGCATGGCCCTGTCGCTTACCAAGGAATCCCTGAACGCCGAAAAGGCGGGCCAGTGGTTCGACCGGCTGCAAAGCCTGCAGATCACCCGTCGGCTCGGACTGATGGCGATGATCGCCGTGGCCGTGGCGGCAGGTCTGTTCGTGTTCTTCTGGTCGCAGAAGCCCGGCATGGTGCCGCTGTACACCGGGCTGGACCAGAAGGCCACCGCCGAAGCCACCGACCTGCTGCGCGCCGCGCAGATTCCCTTCGAGCTGGATGCCGCCACCGGCGGCATCACCGTGCCGGAAAAGAACCTGCACGACGCGCGGCTGAAGCTGGCCGGCTCCGGGCTCACCGACAGCGGCCGGCTCGGCTTCGAATTGATGGAACGCGATCCGGGCTTCGGTGTCAGCCAGTTCATGGAAAACGCCCGCTACCAGCATTCGCTGGAAACCGAGCTGTCGCGGACCATCAACACGCTGCGCCCGGTGCGTGATTCGCGCGTGCATCTGGCCATTCCCAAGCCCAGCGCCTTCACCCGCCAGCGCGATGTGGCCAGTGCCTCGGTGGTGCTGGAACTGCGTGGCGGCCAGCAGCTTGAGCGCGGGCAGATCGATGCGATCGTGCACATGGTCGCCGCCAGCATCCCCGACCTGGCGCCGGAGCGGGTGACCGTGGTGGACCAGAGCGGGCGCATGCTGAGCGTGTCCGATCCGAACAGCGATGCGGCGATGAATGCCGCGCAGTTTGAACAGGTGCGCCGCCAGGAAACCTCGTTCAACCAGCGTATCCGTGAACTGCTGGAGCCGATGACCGGCCCGGGCCGGGTCAATCCGGAAGTCAGCGTGGACATGGACTTCTCGGTCATCGAAGAGGCCCGCGAGCTGTACAACGGCGAGCCGCAGAAGCTGCGCAGCGAACAGCTCAGCGAGAACAGCAGCAACGTGCCGGGCCCGCAGGGCGTCCCGGGCGCCACCAGCAACACCCCGCCGGGTCCGGCGGCGGCCCCGGCCACCGCACAGGCGCCGACCGAGTCGTCGAAGAACGCCACCCGCAATTACGAGCTGGACCGTACCCTGCAGCACACCCGCCAGCCGGCCGGCCGGATCAAGCGGGTGTCGGTGGCGGTGCTGCTCGACAACGTGCCGCGTCCCGGCGCCAACGGCAAAACCACCGAGCAGCCGCTCTCGGCAGCCGAGCTGACCCGGGTCGAAGCCCTGGTCAAGCAGGCCGTCGGCTTCGATGCCGAGCGTGGCGACACCGTGTCGGTGATGAACGCGCCGTTCGTCCGCGAGGTCACCCCGGTCGAAGGGCCGAAGTGGTGGGAACTGCCCCAGGTGCAGGACGGCCTGCGCCTGCTGCTCGGCGCGATCGTGGTGCTGGCGCTGGTGTTCGGCGTGCTGCGCCCGGCACTGCGCTCGATCACCGGCTCAGCCAAGAAGCCGGACGAAGACGCGCTGGAACCGCATGGCGCCGACGTACACCTGGTCGAGGACGGCGATGCGCTGCCCGCACTGGGCTCGGACCGCAACCCTGCGGGCGGACATGAAACGCTGGCACTGCCGGTGGACTCCTACGAGGAACGACTGCGCATGGCGCGTGAAGCTGTAAAGACCGATTCCAAGCGTGTGGCGCAGGTCGTCAAGGGCTGGGTGGCCAATGACTGAGGCCCCTCCCCTGACCGGTGTGCAACGCGCCGCCGTACTGCTGCTGTCGCTGGGTGAACTGGACGCCGCCGAAGTGCTGCGCCACATGGAACCCAAGGAAGTGCAGAAGATCGGCATCGCGATGGCGACGATGACCGATATCACCCGCGAGCAGGTCGAGCGCGTGATGGACCAGTTCGGCAGCGAGCTGGGCTCCAAGACCTCGCTCGGCGTGGGCTCGGACGACTACATCCGCAACATGCTGGTGCAGGCCCTCGGCAGCGAGAAGGCCGGCAACCTGATCGACCGCATCCTGCTCGGGCGCAACACCACCGGCCTGGACGCGCTGAAGTGGATGGACCCGCGTGCCGTGGCCGACCTGGTGCGCAACGAACACCCGCAGATCATCGCCATCGTGATGGCCCACCTGGAAACCGACCAGGCTGCCGACGCGCTCAAGCTGCTGCCCGACCGCACCCGCGTCGACGTGCTGCTGCGCATCGCCACCCTGGACGGCATTCCGCCGAACGCGCTCAACGAACTCAACGAGATCATGGAACGCCAGTTCGCCGGCAACCAGAACCTGAAGTCGTCCAACATCGGCGGCGTCCAGTGCGCGGCCAACATCCTCAACTTCATGGACAGCGGCCAGGACCAGGCCATTCTCGGCGAGATCGCGCGCATCGATGCGCCGCTCTCCGGGCGCATCCAGGACCTGATGTTCGTGTTCGACGATCTGGTGGACCTGGAAGACCGCGAACTGCAGCTGGTGCTGCGCGAAGTCAGCGGCGAACGCCTGGGCCTGGCCCTGCGCGGCGCCGACATCAAGGTGCGCGACAAGATCACCCGCAACATGTCCCAGCGCGCCGCCGAGATCCTGCTCGAGGACATGGAAGCCCGTGGCCCGGTGCGCCTGTCGGACGTGGAAACCGCGCAGCGCGAGATCCTGGCGATCGTCAAGCGCATGGCCGATGAAGGCACCGTCACCATCGGTGGCAACGCGGAGGCGATGCTGTGAACAACGCCGTGCGCTGGCTCGCCCCGGATCTTCTGGCGGTTCCCGAACCGCCGGTGGAGGAGACCTTCGAACTCACCGAGCCCGATCCGGAGCACGAACCGGAGCCGATCCTGCAGCTGCCGACGCTGGAGGAAATCCAGCAGATCCAGGACGAGGCCGAGAAAGACGGCTTCGAGCGCGGCCACGCCGACGGGCATGCCCAGGGCCAGGCCGAAGTGCGCCGCCTGGCGGCGCAGATCGAAGGCATCCTGGACAATTTCAGCCGGCCGCTGGTGCGGCTGGAGAACGAAGTGGTCGCCGCCCTCGGCGAGCTGGCGGTACGCATCGCCGGTACGCTGGTCGGCCGCGCCTACGAGGCCGACCCGGCGCTGCTGGCGCAGCTGGTCGGCGAGGCCATCGATGCCGTTGGCGGCGCCACGCGTGACGTGGAGGTGCGCCTGCACCCGGACGACATCGCCGCGCTCACGCCGCTGCTGCAGCTCGCCCCGCACCAGCGCCTGAGCGCCGACCTCAGCCTGAGCCGCGGCGACCTGCGCGTGCATGCCGAAGCGGTACGCATCGACGGCACCCTGGAAGCACGCCTGCGCGGCGCGCTCGACGCGGTGATCCGCAAGGCCGGAGCCAGCGCATGAACACCGACACCCTTCCCGCCCCCGCCGCCGACTGGGCCGCCGCGCGCAACCTGCGCCTGGCTGCGCGCCTGGACGGCATCCAGCCTGATACCGCGCACGGGCGCGGCCTCATCCGCGAGGGCGTGCTGCGCCGCGCGGTGGGCCTGACCCTGGAAGCGGTGGGCTGCGAATCGCCGCTGGGCGCCAGCTGCAAGGTCGAAGTCATGGACGGTGGCTGGGTGGATGCCGAAGTGGTCGGCTTCGCCGGCGAACGCACCTATCTGATGCCCAGCGCCGAACTGCACGGCCTGCTGCCGAACGCACGCGTGGTACCGGCCCTGGGCCGTGGCGGCGTCGAAGTCGGCGAAGGCCTGCTCGGGCGCGTCATCGATAGCGATGGCGTGCCGCTGGACGGCAAGGGGCCGATCCGTGCCGAAGGCACCGTCGGCATGGCCGGCGTCTCGATCAACCCGCTGGCGCGCGAGCCGATCACCCAGCCGCTGGACGTCGGCGTCCGCGCGATCAACGCGCTGCTGCCCATTGGCCGCGGCCAGCGCGTGGGCCTGTTCGCCGGTTCGGGCGTGGGTAAATCCACGCTGCTGGGCATGATGACCCGCTACACCGCCGCCGACGTGATCGTGGTGGGCCTGATCGGCGAACGTGGCCGCGAAGTGCGCGATTTCGTCGAAACCACCCTGGGCGAAGAAGGTCTGCGCCGCGCCGTGGTGGTGGCCAGCCCGGCCGACCGTCCGCCGCTGGCGCGTCTGCACGGCGCCTACCGCGCCACCGCGATTGCCGAATGGTTCCGCGACCAGGGCCTGAATGTCCTGCTGCTGATGGATTCGCTGACCCGCTTCGCACAGGCGCAGCGCGAAATCGGGCTGTCGGTGGGTGAGCCGCCGACCACCCGTGGCTATCCGCCGTCGGTGTTCGCCAAACTGCCGGCGCTGGTCGAGCGCGCGGGCAACGGTGCCAAGGGCCGTGGCTCGATCACCGCCTTCTACACCGTGCTGACCGAAGGCGACGATCCGCAGGACCCGATCGCAGATGCCGCGCGCGCCATTCTCGACGGCCACATCCTGCTGTCGCGCCGGGTCGCCGACAGCGGCCTGTACCCGGCCATCGACGTGGAATCCTCGGTCAGCCGTGTGGTCACGGAAATCGCCGATGAACCGTGGCGCCTGCGCATCCGCAAGCTCAAGCGGCTGATCTCGGCGTACTCGACCAACCGCGACCTGATCGCCATCGGCGCCTACCAGCGCGGCAACGACCCCGCCACCGACGAAGCGCTGGAACGCTGGTCGGACATCGTTGAATTCCTCGGCCAGGACGTCGCCAAGGCGGCCGATCTGCCGCACAGCCAGGCCGCACTCAAGCGGCTGGTGGAACCAGAGACTTAACCCATGATCCAGTCCAAGCGAATCGACCCCCTGCTCAAGCGCGCCCAGGACCACGAAGACGAGGTCGCACGTGACCTGGCCGAACGCCAGCGCATGCTCGACACCCATCTGTCGCGCCTGGACGAACTGCGTCGCTATGCCGAGGAGTACGCCAACGCCCAGATGGCGGCCACCAGCCCGGCCCAGCTGATGAACCGCCGCGCCTTCCTGGACCGTCTGGACAGCGCGGTGGCGCAGCAGCGCCAGACCGTGGACAACAACCGTGAGAAGGTCGAGGCCGAGCGCGCGCGCCTGATCCTGGCCAGCCGCGACAAGCAGGTGCTGGAACAGCTGGCCGCCAGCTACCGGGCGCAGGAGAAGGTGCTGATCGACCGCCGCGACCAGCGCGAGATGGACGACATCGGCGCGCGCCGCAGCCGCCAGGCCCAGCGCAGTGACAGCGACGGCGACAACGGAGGCACGCCGTGATGCCGCCGGCCGTGCTCGGCGGCAGCCCCGCCCCCGCCGCCACCGGCAAGACCGGTGGCGCCCCGGCGCGCAGCGACAACGCGCCCGGCGACGCGCGCCGGGACTTTGACACCCTGCTCAAGAACGACGGCAGCACCGGCAAGCGCGCTGGCGCCGGCGACGGCAAGCCCAAGGCGGACACGCCCACGGCCAACGACGGACGCGGCACCGCCGCCGACCGCCCGAAGGCCGGCCGCCGCGACAGCGCGTCACCGAAGGACGCCGACGCGGCCGTCGAGACCACCGCTGCCGCACCGTCAACGCCTGCCGCGCAGGACAGCAGTGAACCCACCGACACCGCGCCGTGGCCGCCGCTTGGCCTGGCCGGCCTGGCCCTGGCCGGCATCGACCCGCAGGTCAGCGCCCCGCCGCCGACCACCGCTGCGGCTTCGTTGCCGGCCACGACCGCCTTGCCCAGCGCTGTGACGGCACCTGCAGCAGCGCCCACGTCCCCGACCGCGCCCCTCGCCGTTGCCGCCGACGCCGGCACCGAGCCGGCTGCGATGCTGCTGCCAGCCGATACCGGGATGACCTCGGACGCGGAACTGCTGAAGACCGTCAGCGAGGCGATCACCACGGCCAGCGATGGCGGTGATGCGCCGACGACCCCGCTGCTGCATGCGCTGCACGCCGCCGCGGAGCTGAAAACGGCGGCCCCCGGCGCGCCCTTCACCGGTACGCCAACGGCCACGCCGCACCTTGGCGGCGACGACTTCGAGGACGCCATCAGCGCCCGCGTCGGTTGGCTGGCCGACCAGAAGATCGGCCATGCACACATCAAGATCACCCCGAACGACCTTGGCCCGATCGAGGTGCGCCTGCACCTGGACGGCGACAAGGTCCATGCCGCCTTCACCAGCGCGCATGCCGACGTCCGCCACGCACTGGAAACCAGCCTGCCGCGCCTGCGCGAAATGCTCAACGAGCAGGGCTTCCAGCTTGGCAATGCCGATGTGGGCCAGCAGCAGACCGCGCAGGACGGCAAACCCGGCGAAGGCCGTGGTGGCCTGACCGGCGACGACGGCGAACCGTCGCTGGCCGATGCCACTGTTTCCCCGGCGCAGCTGATGCGCCAGCGTGGGCTGGTGGACGCCTACGCGTAACGCGTGCCGACCAGCGGTCGGCACCCGGCGCCCGCAAGCGGTACCGGGCCGTCAATTTTCCGGCAAGCGCGGCCGGAGCCATTCAGGCACACCCTTTGCATGTAGCCAGGAAGCAATCCAATGGAGCTTCCCCTCGTGGCCGCAGCCGCCGACAAAACCAAGAAATCCGCCGAAAAGGACAAGGCCGCCAAGCCGCGCAGTCCGCTTCTGATCACCGCCCTGGTCGCGGTGCTCGCCGCCGGTGCCGCCGGCGGTGGTGTGTGGTACTTCACCCAGTCCAAGCATGACGAAAAGCCGACCAAGGCCACCGCCAGCAAGGGCGTGCCGGCCCCGGCGCAGTACTTCGGCCTGGAGCCGCCGTTCGTGGTCAACCTGAACGGGTCCTTCGACGGTCCGCGCTACCTGCAGGTGGAAGTGCAGCTGATGACCCGCGATCCGGCCGCAATGGAAGCGATCAAGGTTCACACACCGGCCATCCGCGCCAAGCTGCTGATGCTGTTCTCGCAGGTCGAGCCGGCGCAGATCGCCGACCGCGCCGGCAAGGAGCGCCTGCAGGCCGACTCGCTGGCCGAAGTGCAGAAGCTGCTCAAGGCCGAGACCGGCACCAAGGGCGCCGACGAACTGCTGTTCACCAGTTTCGTGACCCAGTAAGGGCATGCCATGAATGACCTGCTTTCCCAGGACGAGATCGATGCCCTGCTGCACGGCGTGGACTCCGGTGCGGTGGAGACCGATATCGATGCAGCGCCCCCCGGCGAGGCGCGCTCCTACGATTTCGCCAGCCAGGACCGCATCATCCGCGGTCGCATGCCGACCCTCGAGATGGTCAACGAGCGCTTCGCCCGCCTGTGGCGGATCGGCCTGTTCAACCTGATCCGGCGTTCGGCCGAGCTGTCGGTGCGCGGCATCGAGCTGATCAAGTTCAACGATTACATGCACTCGCTGTACGTGCCGACCAACCTGAACCTGATCCGCTTCAAGCCCCTGCGTGGTACCGGGCTGATCGTGTTCGAGCCGACGCTGGTGTTCGCCATCGTCGACAACTTCTTCGGCGGCGACGGGCGCTACCCGACCCGTATCGAAGGCCGCGAATTCACCGCCACGGAAATGCGGGTCATCCACCTGCTGCTCAAGCAGACCTTCGCCGACCTGCAGGAAGCGTGGGCACCGGTGATGGACGTGGAGCTGGAGTACATCAACTCCGAGATCAACCCGCACTTCGCCAACATCGTGACGCCGCGCGAATACGTGGTGGTCTGCCGGCTGCATGTCGAACTCGACGGCGGCGGCGGCGACATCCACGTCACCCTGCCCTACTCGATGCTCGAGCCGATCCGCGAACTGCTCGATGCCGGCATCCAGAGCGACCGCAACGACCGCGATGCCAGCTGGGGCGTGATGCTGCGCGAACAGCTCAACATCGCCGAGGTCACCCTGTCCAGCGTGCTGGCCAGCAAGCGCATGAGCCTGCGCGAACTGACCCGGCTGAAGATCGGCGACATCCTGCCGATCGAGCTGCCGGCGCAGGTGCCGGTGTGCGTGGAGAACATCCCGGTGTTCACCGGCGAATTCGGCATCGCCAACGGCAGCAACGCAGTGAAGATCACCGCCACCCACCCCCCGGGCGTCCGCCCGCGCGTTCCCGTAATCCAGGAAGACCCGCAATGAACGACATCGAAACCAACGAGCCGGCACCGGCACAGTTCACCAACCTGCAGTCCGACGAGATCCCCGGCAGCACCGACCTCAACCTGGATGTGATCCTCGATGTGCCGGTCACGCTGTCGCTGGAAGTGGGTCGCGCGCGTCTGCCGATCCGCAACCTGCTGCAGCTCAACCAGGGCTCGGTGGTGGAACTGGAGCGCGGTGCCGGCGAGTCGCTGGACGTGTTCGTCAACGGCACCCTGATCGCCCACGGCGAAGTGGTGGTCATCAACGATCGATTCGGCGTGCGCCTGACCGACGTGGTCAGCCCGAGCGAACGGATCCGGAGACTGCGTTGAGTGCCTGGGCGCTGATCGCCGCCGGCACCACCACCGCCAAGGTGGGCCAGCACGCCGCCGCCGCGCCGAGCATGTTCGGTGCCGTGCTGGCGCTGCTGGCGGTGCTGGCCCTGATCGTCGGCCTGGGCTGGCTGCTCAAGCGCATGCCGGGCAGCGGCTTCCGCCCTGCCGAAGGCCTGCGCGTGGTGGCCAGCCTGACCGTTGGCGCCAAAGAGCGCGTGGTGGTCGTGGAGGTCAACGGCGAGCAGCTGCTGCTCGGCGTGACTGCCGGTGGCATCAACGCCCTGCACCGCCTGCCCGAACCCCTGCCGCCGCCCGCCCCGACGCGGCTGCCGGACTTCAAACACTTGCCGAATTTCGCGCAGATGCTGCAACAGCGGCTGCGCAAGGACTCCTGACATGCGTGGCCCTCGTAAATCCTGGACCCATTACCTGCCCCTGCTGATGCTGCTGGCCCTGTGCGCGCTGCCGGCACTGGCCTGGGCCGCCCCCGGCCTGCCCGGTACGCCGTCGCTGCCGGACGTGAACGTCGGCAAGATCGGCGGCCAGCCGGTGAGCCTGCCGCTGCAGACGCTGCTGCTGATGACGGCGATCACGCTGATCCCGTCGATGCTGCTGGTGCTGACCGCGTTCACCCGCATCATCATCGTGCTGGGCCTGCTGCGCCAGGCACTGGGCACCGGACAGACCCCGTCCAACCAGGTGCTGCTCGGCCTGGCCCTGTTCCTGACCGCGATGGTGATGCTGCCGGTGTGGCAGAAGGCCTGGGGCAGCGGCATGGCGCCCTACCTCAATGGTGAGATCGACTTCCAGACCGCCTGGACGCTGACCACCCAGCCGTTGCGCGCCTTCATGCTGGCGCAGATCCGCGAAACCGACCTGATGACCTTTGCCGGCATGGCTGGCCACGGCACCTACGCCAGCCCGGATGCGATTCCGTTCCCGGTGCTGGTCGCCTCGTTCGTCACCAGCGAGCTGAAGACCGCCTTCGAGATCGGCTTCCTGATCTTCATCCCGTTCGTGATCATCGACCTGGTCGTGGCCAGCGTGCTGATGTCGATGGGCATGATGATGCTGTCGCCGATGCTGGTCTCGGCCCCGTTCAAGATCCTGTTGTTCGTGCTGGTCGACGGCTGGGTCCTGGTGGTGGGCACCCTCGCCGCCAGCTTCAACGCGGTCTGAGGTTGCCATGACGCCCGAACTCGCCCTTACCGAACTGCGCGGTGGCCTGATCACCGTGTTGTGGGTTGCCGGCCCGCTGCTGCTCACCGTGCTGATCGTTGGCGTGGTGGTCGGCGTGGTGCAGGCTGCCACCCAGCTCAACGAGCCCACCATCGCCTTCGTGGCCAAGGCCGCCGCGCTGACAGCGGTCCTGTTCGCGCTGGGCAGCCTGCTGATCGGCCACCTGGTGGAATACACCACGCTGCTGTTCCAGCGCATTCCCCACCTCATCGGCTAGGCAGGCACGCACGATGGATTCGGCCACCCAGATGGCTGCCGATGGCCTGCAGGCCTTCGGCATGATCGGCACCATCCTGTGGACCATGCTGCGCATCGGCGCGATGGTCATGGCAATGCCGTTGATCGGTACCCGTGCGGTGCCGCAGCGGGTGCGGGTGATGCTCGCCGGCGCGCTGGCCATCGCCCTGTCGCCGATGCTGCCGCCGGTACCGGCATGGACCGGGTTCGATGCGGCCACCGTGCTGAGCATCGCGCGCGAACTGGCGATCGGCGTGTCGATCGGCTTCCTGCTGCGGCTGGTGTTCGAGGCCGGTGCGATGGCCGGCGAACTGGTCGCCCAAGGCACCGGCCTGGCGTTCGCGCAGATGAGCGATCCGCTGCGCGGTGGCAGCTCCGGCGTGATCGGGCAGTGGTTCTACCTGTTGTTCGGCCTGCTGTTCTTCACGTCCAACGGACACCTCGCGCTGATCTCGCTGCTGATGGACAGCTACAAGGCCGTGCCGATCGGCGCCGAGCTGCCTAACGTCGATGCCTTCCTGAGCGCCGCACCCACCTTCCTGCTGCAGGTGTTCCGGGGCGCGCTGACACTGGCCCTGCCGCTGACCGTGGCCATGCTGGCGGTGAACCTCGCGTTTGGCGTGCTGGCCCGGGCGGCACCGGCACTGAACCCGATCCAGCTTGGCCTGCCGGTCGCCCTGCTGCTCGGCCTGTTCCTGCTGACCGTGCTGGCCGGGGAGATGGGGCCACCGGTGCAGCGCCTGTTCAATGCCGCGTTCCAGGCCGCCGACGGCGTAACGCACTGAGCCCGGGGCGCGGTGCACGTTCCGTCACGGTTTGCCGCATCACCCCTTGCGAGACCCCCCGGGCATCGCGGTAGTCTTCACGGGTAGCGTTCGTTTCATCGGAGTCATGGGGAGACTGCCGGTGAGGGTGCCATTGCGCGCCCTCGGTGATCACGGCGGTGTACGCCATGCCATCGCATTCGTGCAGGCCAGGGAGAGTCACCCATGCTCATAGGCAGCTACGCCCCGTCCCTCGTACTGATTTCGCTGCTGGTCGCCGTGATGGCGTCCTTCACCGCGCTGGACATGGCCGCACGGGTCACCACCGCCCCTACCCGGCGCCAGACCGCGCTCTGGCTCGCCGGTGGCGGTTGCGCGATGGGCCTGGGCATCTGGTCGATGCACTTCATCGGCATGCTCGCCTTCCGCCTGCCGATTCCGCTCGGCTACGACATCGCCATCACCGGCACCTCGCTGCTGGCGGCAATCGCCTCCTCCGTGTTCGCCCTGTGGCTGGTGTCGCTGCCCACCCTGCCGCATGGGCGGCTGGCGCTGGGAGCGCTGTTGATGGGCATCGGCATCGCCTCGATGCACTACCTGGGCATGGCCGCGATGCGCATGCAGCCGGGCATCGTGTACGACCCGGTCTGGTTCACGGCCTCCGTGCTGATCGCCGTGGCCGCCTCCTGGACAGCCCTGTTCGTGGCCTTCCGCCTGCGCGGCAGCCAGCGTCGCCTGCGCGACCGGCTGGCGCCGGCCGTTCTGCTGGGCACGGCGATCGTGGGCATGCACTACACCGGCATGGCCGCGGCACGCTTCCCGGCCGGCAGCATCTGCGGTGCGGCCGGCCAGGACGGGCTGCAGACGCAATGGCTGGCGGCGATCGTGCTGGTGCTCACCATCTCGATCCTGACCATCGTGCTGGTCGTGTCCTGGCTGGACCAGCGCATGCAGTCGCACCTGCTGCGCGTGCGCAACTCGGACCTGCGCACCTCGCTCTACGACGCCCAGGCCGAACTCACCCAGGCCGCCCTGCACGATCCGCTGACCCGGCTGCCCAACCGCCTGCTGCTGCAGCAGCACATCGAGCAGTCGCTGGCCCAGGCAGAGCGCAACGGCACCCGCTTCGCCGTGATGTTCATGGACCTGGACGGCTTCAAGCAGGTGAACGATGCGTATGGCCACCAGACCGGCGACGCCCTGCTGGTTGCCGTGGCCGAGCGCACCCGCCAGCTGCTGCGCCCCGATGATGTGATCGCACGGTTGGGCGGCGACGAGTTCGTGCTGGTGGTCGGCATCGACAACGGCGAGGACATCGCCGCCCTTGCCAGCCGCATCATCCAGACCATCGGCCACGAGCCGCTGCTGCCCGACCATGAGCTGCAGGTCACCGCCAGCATCGGCATCGCCATCTGCCCCGACCATGCCGCCAGCGAACGGCAGCTGATGGCCTTCGCCGACGCGGCGATGTACCAGGCCAAGGAAGCCGGCCGCAATGCGCAGGTGCTGTTCTCGGACTGGATGAACGACAGCGCCGAGCAGCAGTTCCAGCTCCTCGCCGACCTGCGCCGGGCGATCGGCACCGACCAGCTGTTCCTGCACTACCAGCCCAAGACCCGGGTGGCGGCCCACACCGTCTGTGGCGCCGAGGCCCTGATCCGCTGGCGGCATCCACAGCACGGCCTGGTGCCGCCCGAACGCTTCATCCGGCTCGCAGAACGCAGCGGAGTGATCAACGAGATCGGACGCTGGGCCCTGGACGAGGCCTGCCGCCAGCTGCGCGAGTGGCACGACGCCGGCCATGACAGCTGGACCGTCTCGGTCAACCTGTCGCCGATCCAGTTCAGTTCGCCGGACCTGCTGCAGGAAGTGCGGCGCGTGCTGCAGACCCACCGCATGGACCCGCGCCGGCTGATCCTGGAGATCACCGAGAACACCGTCATGCGCGACACGGAAGCCAGCCTGCGGCTGCTGCAGTCACTGGCCACCCTGGGCGTCGGCATCTCCATCGACGATTTCGGTACCGGCTATTCCAGTCTGCTGTACCTCAAACGGCTGCCGGCCAGCGAGATCAAGATCGACCATGCGTTCGTGCGCGACCTGGAAAACAGTTCGGAGGATGTGGTGATCGTCTCGGCGATCGTCGCCCTGGGCCATGCGCTGGACATGGACATTGTCGCCGAAGGCGTGGAAACCGCCGGCCAGCGCGCGTATCTGGAGCGGCTGGGCTGTGACTACCTGCAGGGCTATCTGCTTGGCCGGCCGGTGGACGCGCAGCGCTTCATGCAGCTGCATGACCATCCGCGGCCACGGGTGGAAGTGGCGCCGGAGTGGAGCGCGGACGAAGACCTCTCGCCACCGGGACACCCGGCCGGCTGAGCGCCGCCACCCGGGTCACTCCAGCAGCGTCGCATCGGTGACATCCAGCAGCCCCAGCTGCGCCATCCGCGCTTCCACCTCGTGCACCTGGCGCAGGTGCGCCTTGTTGCGCAGGTCCAGACAGCCCTCTACGGACACGATGATCGTGCCGCGGCCGTTGACCACATGGACGGCAGCGGCTTCGGGGAGGTATCGGTGTGGAACCAGTTCCGGGACAAACCCCATCCAGCCAAGCCAGCGGCGATGCGGGAACAGGCGGTGGTGCTGGACGTAAGTGTCGAAACCCTCTTCATCAGGGAGAGCGCATGTCACGTCGGTAGCAATGTGAAGGACACCCAACACCTCCGCAAGGGCCGCCACGACGCTGCGCACCATCTGCAGCGTGCCATCACGTCCGAACGCTTCCACAGGCTGATACAGGGAGATCGTACAGACGCCAAACCAGGGCCTGAGCGCAATCTCCACACGGCCGGGGGACAACCATGCAGCGGGGGTGTGTGCTGTCGTAATGACACCCTCGACCGTGCTGGGCAATGTGCTGTAGTCAACGCGATCGGCGTCTGCGTAGCGCTGCATCCTCTCCATGAACCCGGGCGGATTGGAAAGTGGCATCAGACCGCGATCCGGCGCTCGAGGCAGGGAGACCCACGCTGACGGGGGCGGAAGCACCCCGTGCAGCGTTTCGAGCATACGCACGAGGCAATCATGCACAGCCTCGGACGTCATCGAACGTTCGGGGAGAATGGCCTCGACGAGCACACTTCTCATCGTCATGGGGAGTACCGGCAAGCGGATGACAGCGGCCCAAATGCTTTGGAGGCGGCTTCATAGCAAAGGCGCTGCAGAAAATGCCACTCCAGCTTTACGGGAGCACCTTGTCGATGGACATGCAGCGACTGGGCGCTCAGTTGACGCATCCAGCTTTCAACTACATTCGGCGACCTGAATCTGGCCCAGCCTTGCAGTTCTCCGTCGCTCTCAAAGAACTGCTGGTAGTGCCCCTTCGCCTCGATCACCGTGCAACGCGAACGCCAGAATCCATCGAAGCGGATCGGGCCGTGTCGCCATTCGGTGATCGTGATTTCGGTCCTGGACGTTGGCATCCTGGCCAGCACCCGGTCCATCGTCCCGTTGGACGCGCAGCGCTTCATGCAGCTGCATGACCATCCGCGGCCACGGGTGGAAGTGGCGCCGGAGTGGAGCGCGGACGCAGACCTCTCCCCACCTGGCCGGGTCATTCGAGCAGTGTCGCGTCGGTGAGATCCAGCAGCCCCAGCTGCGCCATCCGCGCTTCCACCTCGTGCACCTGCCGCAGGTGCGCCCTGTTGTGCAGGTCCAGGCAGCCCTCTACGGACACGATGATCGTGCCGCAGCCTTTCACCACATGGACCGAGGCAGCTTCAGGGATGTACCGGTGCGGAACCAGTTCGGGAACGAACCCCATCCAGCCTAGCCAGCGGCGATGGGGGAACAGGCGGTGGTCGAGCGCGTAGCTGTCGAAACCACTGCCTCCCGCGAGCGGGCAGCTCACGTCCGTGCCGATGAACAGCGCATCCAGCGATGCTGCCACTGCAGCGATACAGCCGCGCACGATCGTCGGGGTCGCGGCGCCGAAAGCTTCAAACGGCTCATTGAGGTCAAATGTCAGCCTCCCGCACCACGGCATATACGACATCGACAGGCGCCCAGGCATCAGCCAGTCATGGGTACGCCGCATGTTCCGGAGGTTGGCGTCGGCGCCTCCCGCCATCGGCCTGTGCGGGTGCATGACGAGGTCCTGCGCCGCATTACGGGCGATCCGCGCGATGAATTGAGCAGAATCGGACAATGGCACAGCGGCCTCCGCATCCGCGCGGGGCGGCTCATACCATGTTGCCAATAGCGGATGGACGTCCGCCAGACGCGTGGTCAGATCAAGCAATCGCCTGTGCAGTACGTGCGGGTCAATCACCTCGACCGGCAGTGCGACATCGATGAAGGCTGTGTACAGCCCGCTCATGGCGAGTACCGACAGATGCCGGCCAACGGGCCGAACGCTCTACGTGCGGCGGCAAAACACTCTGCCTGCAGAAAGTGCCACTCCAGTCTTGCAGGGCTGCCCAACGCAACCACATGCGCATGGTGGGTCTGGGCCTGCACCACCCACTTGCCCAGCACGTTTGGCGACCGGGCTGCCGCCCATGCATGTAGACGCCCTTTCTCGTCGAAGAACTGCTGGTAGTGCCCCTTCGCCTCGATCGCCGTGCACCGCGAACGCCAGAATCCATCGAAGCGGATCGCGCCGTGTCGCCATTCGGTGATCGTGATTTCGGTCTTGGACTTTGGCATCCTGGCCAGCACCCGGTCCATGGTCGTTCCGCCGTAGGTGTAGTCGAAGCGTTCCGGTGCCGCGTAACGGTTGGCGATGCGGCACTGGTAGTCGAAATCACGGAACTGCCGGTACGGAATGGTGTAGTTGGCCGGCGTCAGGTAGCCCTGCGCCAGCTTGCACGTCGTGCAGGCGTTCTGATTGCTGGTCTGCGCGCAGTCGGTATCGCGCGCCTGAACGGCCGGCTCCGCCACGGTATCGGTGCCGATACCCACGGCGCGCTGGATGTCCGCCCAGACCTGGCCGAGGCTCGGCCCGGTGGGTACCTCACGGGTCGGGTCCCACCCACCGGGATGGGCCGGGGGTGGTGGCGGAAGTGGCAGGGGCAAGGGAAGTGCGCCCATCGACGCTCCTTTCAGTGGGACAGGTGTGGTGAGGCGAGCAACGCGAGCAGGTCGGCGGCGGTCACGTTGGGCTGGTCGGTGCTGTTGAACCACACGCCGGTCACGGCGTGATCGCGCAGCGTGCGTGCCCAGGCCACGTCCGCTTTGACCCAGCGCACCAGCGTGGGCAGATGGGTGATGCGCAGTGCACGCACCGCGTGCCGGTAGCTGTCGTGCACGGTCGCCCGCAATGCATCGTCGGCGACGGCGAACGTGGCGTCAGGGTGATCGCGGCGGACCTCGGCCGCCAGCACGGGCGCCCAGTCCGCTGCATCGGGCAGGCTCAGCGCGGCGTATTGTCCTGCAGAGAGCTGCAGCGGGGCGGTGCCCGACGGCGCGGTTGCCGGGTCCGCCCGCACCGTGACGGGGCGTCCCTGCAGTGTCGTCTCCCAGACTCGCACGGGGCCGAGGACGTCGCGCTGCTGGGCCGGGGTCAACACGTCCCCATAGCGCCGCCACGCACGCGGGCAGTAGAAGCGCATCAACGCACGCTGGCCATCCGGGAGGCGCAGCTCGAGGTGCGCCTGCAGGTGATCGAACAGCGCGTCGAACCCGCCCGCCGCGCAGACCCGGGTGACGCCGGCCGCCGTGCCGCCCAGCGCCATTCGCCAGCGTTCCACCGGCTGCTGGATCGCGCCCTGCGGCAGCGCGACCAGCCAGGGGGCCGCGTCGGCATGCGTGGCCTCGGGACGCCCGGCGAACAGGCACCTCGCGGCCAACCCCGCACTGGCGACGTGATGGCGCAGGTCGCCGATGCGCCCGGGTGACGCGGCGCAATCAACCAGCGCGTAGTCCTGCAACGCACTCACTCCAGCCGCACCATCGGCGTGCCGGACCGTGCGGCGTCCTCCAGGCACGCCAGACACACCGGGGGCGCACGGGACGCGGCTGCCGGCGCGCAGGCGGCTGCCGGTGCCGCAACGTCCTCCGCCGCCGGCGCGGGCGCCTCCTCCACGTACACCAGCCGCTGCACGGTCGAGCGCAGATGGCAGCCACACGCAAGCAGATCCCCGTCCAGCGCGACAGGCTGCCCATCCACGCGCAGGGTCGGATCTCCACCGACGATGGCGAAGGCGCCCCCGTGCAGCGGGCAGGTGGCGTAGTCGCCCACGCGCGCCACTGCGGCGCCCTCGATATCGGTGAACGGCGAGCCGGTGATCACCCGGCCGCACCTGCTGGTGGTGTCGCCAACGACGATCCAGTATCTGCGCATGGTCCTCTCCTGTGCCTTCCCTGGGGCCAGGACTGTCCCCCGCACAGCGCCGGCGTCGCCATCGGAATCGACCGAATCTGCCGGCGCGCGCGATGCTCCGCTGTGGCACGGGCGATGGCAGGCAGGCGACCTGCCCCGCCGGATGTCGCGACTGCCCTGCCCCGCGGCCTGCCCCTCGCCCACGCCGGCGCCGACGCCGAAACAGAACGGAACGGAACGGAACGGAACGGATCTTGCACGCGCTTCGGGGAATCCTCCCCCGTGTCGTGCCCTGATGTCCGAGAACGAACAAGCCGGCGAAAAAACCGAACAACCTACCGAGAAACGGCTGCGCGACGCCCGCGAGCAGGGCAACATCCCGCGCTCGCGCGAGCTGGGCACGGCGGCGGTGTTCGGCGCCGGTGTGCTGGCGCTGATGGCCTTCTCCGGCGGCATCTCACGCAACGCGCAGGCGTGGATGAAGCAGGCGCTTAGCCCCGAGCCCGGCCTGCGCCAGAACCCGATGGCCCTGTTCGGGCATTTCGGCGAGAGCCTGGCCCAGCTGCTGCTGGCGCTGTGGCCGCTGGTGGTGGTGTGCCTGCTGGCCAGCTTCCTGTCACCGGTGGTGATGGGCGGCCTGCGCTGGTCCAACAAGTCCCTGATGCCCGATTTCAAGCGCCTCAGCCCGATGGCCGGGATGAAGCGCCTCTACGGCGCGGAGGCGATCGCCGAGTTCACCAAGTCGCTGCTGCGCATCGCCTTCGTCGGCACCGCCGCCGGGCTGGTGGTCTGGGGCGGCATCCAGCCGCTGCGCGCTCTGCTGCACCAGCCGCTGGAAGCGGCGATGGTGCATGGGCTGGGCTTCACCCTGAAGCTGATGCTGGCCACCGGCGGGGCGATGCTGCTGCTGGCGGCCATCGATGCGCCCTACCAGCGCTGGAACTGGATGCGCAAGCTGAAGATGACCCGTGAAGAACTGCGCCGGGAAATGAAGGAGAGCGAAGGCAGCCCCGAAGTGAAGGGTCGCATCCGCCAGCTGCAGCAGCAGATGTCCAACCGCCGGATGATGGAAGCGGTGCCCACCGCCGACGTGGTGGTGGTCAACCCGACCCACTACGCCGTGGCCCTGAAATACGACGGCGGCAAGATGGGCGCCCCCACCGTGGTGGCGCTGGGCGTGGATGAAACCGCCCTGCGCATCCGCGAAGTGGCCGACGGCAACAAGGTCGCCATCGTCTCCGCCCCGCCTTTGGCACGCGCCTTGTATCGGGAAGGGCAACTCGGCAAGGAAATCCCCGTGAGACTGTATTCGGCCGTCGCCCAGGTCCTGTCCTACGTCTACCAGCTGCGCAGCTGGCGTTCCGGCCCGATGCCGGCCTCGCCGCGCATCGACATTGAAGAATTCACCAACGGAGCCCGCCCGTGAGCGCCCAGCCTGCAGGAATGAACGTGCGCAAGGCGCTGGATATGATCCGCCACGGGCTTGGCGCCCCGCTGATCGTGCTGGCGCTGCTGGCGATGGTGGTGGTGCCGCTGGCCCCGCCGGTGCTGGACGCCCTGTTCACCTTCAACATCGCCATCTCGCTGATGGTGCTGCTGGCCGTGGTGTACGTGAAGCGGCCGCTGGATTTCACCATCTTCCCGATCGTGCTGCTGATCACCACCATGCTGCGCCTGGCGCTGAACGTGGCGTCCACCCGCGTGATCCTGCTCCACGGCCAGAACGGCCACGAGGCAGCCGGCAAGGTGATCGCCGCGTTCGGTGAGTTCGTGATCGGCGGCAACTACGCCGTCGGCATCGTGGTGTTCGCGATCCTGACGATCATCAACTTCGTGGTGATCACCAAGGGCGCCGGGCGCGTCTCGGAAGTGACCGCGCGCTTCATCCTTGACGCCATGCCCGGCAAGCAGATGGCCATCGACGCCGACCTCAACGCCGGTTTGCTGACGCGTGAGGAGGCCAAGGCCCGGCGCGAGGAAGTCCGTGAGGAAGCCGACTTCTACGGTGCGATGGACGGCGCCAGCAAGTTCATCCGCGGCGATGCAATCGCCGGCATCCTGATTCTGTTCATCAACATGATCGGCGGCCTGGCCGTGGGCGTGCTCCAGCACGGCATGCCGTTCGGCGACGCGGCAGCCACCTACACCCTGCTGTCCATCGGCGACGGCCTGGTGGCACAGCTGCCGGCACTGCTGGTGTCCTCGGCGGTGGCCATGCTGGTCACCCGCGCCTCGCGGTCGCAGGACATGAGCCAGGCCATGATGGGCCAGGTGTTCGGCCAGCATCGTGCGCTGACCATCGCCGCGGCCATCCTCGGCGTGGTCGGCCTGGTGCCGGGCATGCCCAACGTCGCCTTCTTGACGCTTGCCGCCATCCTCGGCTTCATCGCCTGGAAGCTGTGGAAGAAAAGCACCGCCGCCGCCCGCGCCGCCGACGCGGCGACCGCCGGCCGCCCCGATGCACCGGGCCTGCCCGGCGCAACCCCCGCACCCACCGCCGAACTGACCTGGGACGAACTGCGCCCGGTCGATCCGCTGGGCCTGGAAGTGGGCTACCGGCTGATCCCGCTGGTGGACAAGAACCAGGGCGGCGAGCTGATGGCACGGATCAAGGGCGTGCGCCGCAAGCTCACCCACGACATCGGCTTCCTGATTCCCTCGGTCCATATCCGCGACAACCTGGAACTGCCTGCCACCGGCTACCGCCTGCTCATCCACGGCGTGCCCGTGGCGACGGCCGAAATCCACCCCGACCGCGAGCTGGCCCTGGACCCGGGCAGCGCGCTCGGCGCTCTGGAGGGCATTGCCGGCAAGGACCCCGCGTTCGGCCTGGACGCCACCTGGATCCAGCCGCACCAGCGCGCCCATGCCGAATCGATGGGCTACACCGTGGTCGACCCGGCCACCGTGGTGGCCACCCACCTGTCGCACCTGATCCGCGAACACGCGCCGGAACTGCTCGGCCACGAAGAAGTGCAGCAGCTGCTGGCCAACCTCGCCAAGAGCGCGCCCAAGCTGGTGGAAGACCTCACGCCCAAGTCGCTCCCGCTGTCGGCGGTGGTGCGGGTGCTGCAGAACCTGCTGATCGAGCGCATTCCGATCCGCCAGCTGCGCAAGATCGTTGAAGCCCTGGTGGAGAACGCACCCAACAGCCAGGACCCGTCGGTACTGACCGCCGCCGTTCGCAACGCGCTGGGCCGTTTCATCGTGCAGGAGATCGCCGGAATGTCGGCGGAGCTGCCGGTGTTCACCCTCAACCCGCAACTGGAACGCGTCTTGCAGGAGTCCACACAGGGCAACGGCGCCGCGCTGGAACCCGGACTCGCCGAGCGACTGCACCAGAGCCTGGCCGAATGTGTCGGCAAGCAGGAAGCGAAGAACGAGCCCGCGGTTGTGCTGGTACCCGGCCCGGTACGTGCCGCGCTGGCACGGCTGGTACGGCACAGCGTCCCCTCGCTGTCGGTCCTGGCCTACAGCGAGGTGCCCGAGGACAAACGGTTGAAGCTGGTCGGCACGATCAGTTGAGCCGGGACCCCGACGGCAACGCGCCAGAAAACAGACACCCCCACTTTTGACATCACCGCAGCAGGACACAAAGGGAAACCCGGACCGTGCAGACCACCGACAACCAGCGCTTCCCTTCCACCACCCCGCCGCCCCAGTCCCGGTACCACAGCATGAAAATCAAACGCTTCGTCGCCTCCGATATGCGCTCGGCCATGAATCTGGTGCGCAAGGAACACGGTCCTGACGCGGTGATCCTGTCCAACCGCCGGATCGAGGAAGGCGTGGAGATCGTCGCCGCTGCCAACTATGACGAAGGTGCCGTGCAGCGCGCCCTGGAAGCGGCCCGCAAGGACGTCGCCCCGCCGCCGGTGCCGCGTCCGCGCAGCGCGGCCGATGCGGTGATCGCCGCCGTCACCCGCCGCAAGGCCCCGGTGGTCGCACCGGAACCGGTGGCCGCCACCACCTCGGCGGTGGCCGCACTGGCCCGCGCCGCGGTCGGCGCCACTGGCCGCACGCTGGATACCACCAACGAAAACGTTCCCCCGCCGGGCAGCGCCGGCTTTGCCGCCACGCTGTCGCGCGCCAGTGTGGCTGCCCCCGTCAACGAACCGTCGCTGCCGGAGCAGATCTTCGCGCCGTTCTCTGTCGAACAGGCCGCTGCCGCCTCCCCCGCACCGATGGCAGCCCCGGCCGCTCCCGTCGCGGCGCCGCTCAACCGCGCCCGCTTCGTGATCGATCCGCCGCTGGACGACGCGCCGCACATCCAGATGTATGCACCGCCGGCCGCCGCGCCGGTGACGATGCCCCCGCTGCCGACGGCCGCCGTGGCCGAGCCGGTCGCAGCTGCCCCGATCGCCGCCCCGGTGGTGCAGCCGCCGGCACTGCCGGTCGCCGTCGCCGTGCCTGCCGCCGCCGACGTCGCCGACGTCGCGGTCGCCCGCACCGCACCGGAGCTGACGGTGGTACCGCGCGACGACGAGGAAATCCGCCAGCTGCGTCACGAAGTGGCCGGCATGCGCCATGTGATCGAGCGCGAGATGCACCGCTTCACCGACGAGCGCCTGCGCGGTTCGCCGGTCCGTGCGGCCGCCCTGGACCTGATGGATGAGTATGGCTTCGATGCCGGCATCAGCCGCGACGTCGCCCTGCAGATCCCGCTGGATACCGAAGCCCACCGTGGCCGCGGGCTGATGCTGGGCCTGCTGTCCAAGAAGCTGCCGATCGCCCCGGTCGATCCGCTGGAGGCCGGTGGCGTGATCGCCCTGGTCGGCCCGACCGGCGCCGGCAAGACCACCACCATCGCCAAGCTGGCCTCCCGCTTTGCCGAGAAGCACGCCGCCCGCGATGTGGCGCTGGTCACCACCGACACCGGCCGCATCGGTGCCCGCGAGCAGCTCTACGGCTTCGGCCGCCAGCTCGGCATCGCGGTGCACGAAGCCAACAGCGGCACCGACCTGAGCCAGCTGCTGGAACGCCTGCAGGACTACAAGCTGGTCCTGATCGACACCGCCGGCCTGGGCCCGCGCGACCGCGCCCTGGCGGCCCAGCTGCAGTGGCTGCGTGCCGCCGACCGCATCCGCACCCTGCTGGTGCTGCCGGCCAACACCAGCTTCGGCGACATGGACGAAGTGGTGCGCCGCTTCAGCGCCGCCAACCCGCAGGGCGTGGTGCTGAGCAAACTGGACGAGACCGGCCGCTTCGGCACCGCCCTGTCCGTGGCGGTCGACCACCGCCTGCCGATCACCTGGGTGACCGATGGCCAGGACGTTCCGGAGGACCTGCACCGCGCCAGTGCGGCCAATCTCGTACTTCGCCTTGAAGATTTGCGCCGCGCGGCCGATATGCCCTGCAACCCGGAGTTCAACCATGCCGTCGCGTGAGTACGCCAAGCTGACCAAGACCTTCCCGTTGTCGGCTACCCGCAGCCAACCACTGGGCCCTGTCCGCACCATCGCCGTCACCGGCGGCAAGGGCGGCGTGGGCAAAACGAACGTTTCGGCCAACCTGGCCGTGGCGCTCGCCGACATGGGCAAACGCACACTGCTGCTGGACGCCGACCTCGGCCTGGCCAACATCGACGTGATCCTCGGCCTGCAGCCGAAGGTGACCCTGGCCGACCTGGTCGCCGGGCGCTGCACGCTGGAGGAAGTGATCATGGAAGGCCCGGGCGGCGTGCTGGTGGTGCCGGCCGCGTCCGGTCGCCGGCACATGGCCGAGCTGCAGCCGGCCGAACACGTCGGCCTGGTCAACGTGTTCTCCGAGCTGGAGCGCGAACTGGACATCATGGTGGTGGACACCGCCGCCGGCATCACCGACGGCGTGCTCACCTTCTGCCAGGCCGCCCAGGACACGGTGGTGGTGGTCTGCGATGAGCCGGCCTCGATCACCGACGCCTACGCGCTGATCAAGGTGCTCTCGCGTGAGCGCGGGGTGGACCGCATCCAGGTGGTGGCCAACATGGTGCGCGACCCCAACGAAGGCCGCGTGCTGTACGAAAAGCTGACCCGGGTCTGCGAGAAGTTCCTCGCCGATGTGTCGCTCAACTACCTCGGCTGCGTCCCGCAGGACGACTGGCTGCGCCTGTCGGTGCAGCGCCAGCAGCCGGTGGTCAAGGCCTACCCGTCCAGCCCGTCGGCGCTGGCGATCACCGAGATCGCCCGCCGTACCGCCCGCTGGCAGGCTCCGACCGAGCCGCGCGGCGGCGTTGAATTCTTCCTCGAACGCATCCTCAAACAACGCGGGGTGGCCGCATGAAAGGCGCCGCACAATACAAAGAGGTCCAACGGACCGCCGCCAACGAGTGCATCGCCCAGCACTCGGACCTGGTCCGGCGCATCGCCCACCACCTGGCCGCGCGACTCCCGGCGAGCGTCGAAGTGGACGACCTGATCCAGGCCGGCATGATGGGCTTGATCGAGGCATCGCGCAGCTATGACGCCGACCAGGGCGCCTCGTTCGAGACCTACGCGTCGATCCGCATCCGCGGCTCGATGATCGATGAGATCCGCCGTGGCGACTGGGTACCGCGATCGGTGCACCGCCGCGCCCGCGATGCGGCCGCCACCATCCGCCGCCTCGAGCAGAGCACCGGCCGTGCCGCCAGCGCCACCGAGGTGGCCAACGCGATGGACATGCCGCTGCCGGAATACCTGCGACTGATGGAAGACGCCGCGCGCGGCCAGGTATTGAGCCTGGAATCGCGGATTGAAGACCAGGGCGAGCTGGACACCGTCGCCCAGGGCGGGCCGACCCCGCAGCAGGTGCTGGAGCGCGGCGAGTTCGGCCGCGAGCTGGGCAATGCGATCGGCCTGCTCCCCGAGCGCGAACAGCTGGTGCTGTCGCTCTACTACGAACAGGAATTGAACCTGAAAGAAATCGGCGCGGTGCTCGGGGTGAGCGAATCCCGGGTCTGCCAGATCCACGGCCAGGCGGTGCTCCGCCTGCGCGGCCGACTGAAGATCTTCGAGGCGGCCGACGCCGGCCTCGAGAACCCTTGAAATCGAGGAAAGTGCTTTGAACAAGAACATGCGTATCCTGATCGTCGACGATTTTTCGACCATGCGTCGTATCGTCAAGAACCTGCTGGGCGATCTGGGCTTCACCAATACGGCCGAAGCCGAGGACGGGCATGCCGCGCTGGCGTTGTTGCAGAGCCAGCCGTTCGACTTCGTGGTCACCGACTGGAACATGCCGGTGATGACCGGCATCGACCTGCTCAAGGCGATCCGCGCCGACGCCAAGCTCAAGACCCTGCCGGTGCTGATGGTGACCGCCGAAGCCAAGCGCGAGCAGATCATCGAAGCGGCCCAGTCCGGCGTCAACGGCTACATCATCAAGCCGTTCACCGCGCAGACGCTGGAAGAAAAGCTCGGCAAGATCTTTGAACGCCTGGCAGCGAGCGCCTGATGGAAACCCTCAGCGACAAATCGGCGCTGGTGCAGCGCCTGCAGGACGCCCTGGCCGCGCTGGAAGGCGGCGACGAGGCGGGCTGGCGTCGGGAAATCGACGCGCTGGCCGCGCTGCGCACGCAGCCGATGATGGCCGGCCTGAACCGGCTCGCCCGCGAGCTCGGCCAGGCCCTCGGCGAACTGCCCAGCCTGCCCAGCGAAGCCGGCGAACTGGATGACGCCTGCGCACGCCTGGACCATGTGGTGGCGATGACCGAACAGGCCACCCACCGCACCCTGGACCTGGCCGAGGAATGCCGGGCGTTGACCGAGCAGCTGCGCGCCAACGGGCTCAGCCCCGACCAGGACCTGCAGCTGGACCGGATCCGCCACAACCTCACCGAGATCGCCCTGACCCAGAGCTACCAGGACCTGACCGGGCAGATCATCCGCCGCGTGGTGGGCATCGTGCGCCGCGTGCACGAAGGCTTCGGCGCGCTCGGCCTGCCGCCGCAGGAAGACGACGTGCGCCGGCGCGACACCGGCCTGGCCGGCCCGGCCGTCACCGGCCTGGACCGCCACCAGGTCTCCCAGGTCGACGCCGACGACCTGCTCTCCGATTTGGGGTTGTAAGAAGATGAGTGCTGTTCCAGACGACATTGCCGCCGATTTCATTCTCGAGGCCCAGGAGATCCTGGATCGCCTCGGCGAACAGCTGGTGTCGCTGGAGCAGTCGCCCCAGGATACGGATCAGCTCAATGCCGTGTTCCGCGGCTTCCACACCCTCAAGGGCGGTGCCGGCTTCCTCGGCATCCAGGCGATGGTGGAGCTGTGCCACGCCGCCGAAGAAACCCTCGGCATGGCCCGCTCGGGCCAGGCCACCCTGCAGGCGCACCACTTCGACGCCGGCCAGCAGTCGCTGGACTACCTGCAGTCGATGCTGGACTCGGTCTCGGCCGGCACCGAACCGGGCTACGCCCCGCCGGAGCTGATCGCCCAGTTCGACGTCAACGGCCCCGCCACGCCGGCGCCGGCGGCTGCCCCGGCTGCCAATGGCGCGCTGATCACCGATGACGAGTTCGAAGCGCTGCTCGACCAGCTGCATGGCGGCGCGGCGCCGACCGCCGTGGCGCCGGCCAAGGCGGCCGACGGCCTGATCGGCGAAGACGAATTCGAAGCCCTGCTCGACCAGCTCCACGGGGGCGCCGCGCCCGGCGCCCAGCCCGTGGCCGCTGCGGCGGCGCCGGCCCCGCGCGCACCGGCCGCCCCGGCACCGGCGGCCGCAAAACCGGCGCCGAACAAGCCGGTCGCCGAAGCCGAGCACACCGTGCGCGTCGACACCAAGCGCCTGGATGCCATCGTCAACCTGATCGGCGAACTGGTGCTCTCGCGCAACCGCCTCAAGACCCTGCGCGCGCGCCTGCACGATGAAGAGCTGGACCGCGCCGTCTCCACCCTGGACATCGCCACCGCGCGCCTGCAGTCGGCGGTGATGCGTACCCGCATGCAGCCGGTCGGCAAGGTGTTCTCGCGCTTCCCCAAGGTGGCCCGCGACGTCGCCCGCTCGCTGAAGAAGGAAGTGGACCTGGAGCTGGTCGGTGCCGAGACCGAACTGGACCGCAACCTGGTGGAGGCCCTGGCCGATCCGCTGGTGCACCTGGTGCGCAACGCGATCGACCACGGCGTGGAAATGCCCGACCTGCGCGAAGCCCAGGGCAAGCCCCGTGGCGGCCACGTGCGGCTGTCGGCCCAGCAGGAAGGCGACTACGTCAGCATCGAGGTGCAGGACGACGGCGCCGGCATCGACCCCGAGCGCCTGCGCGCCAAGGCCCGGGAGAAGGGCCTGATCGATCCGGAAGCAGCCGCACGGCTGACCAGCGAGGAATGCCTGCACCTGGTGTTCCTGCCCGGGTTCTCGACCAAGCAGCAGGTCACCGACATCTCCGGCCGCGGCGTGGGCATGGACGTGGTCCAGTCGCGCATCCGCGAGCTGAGCGGCCAGATCCAGATCCAGTCGGAACTGGGCCGTGGCAGCCGCTTCATGATCCGCGTGCCGCTCACCCTGGCCATCCTGCCCACCCTGCTGGTGCAGGCCGGCGAGGATGTCTACGCGCTGCCGCTGGCGCGCGTGATGGAAGTGCTGCACGCGCCGAACACCTCGCTGGGCTGGTTCGACGGCCGGGCGGTGCTGGACCGCAAGTCGCACACCCTGCCGCTGGTGGACCTGCGCCACTGGCTGGAGGTGGACCCGGTGCCCTCGCCGCTGCTCACCATCGTGGTGCTGCAGGCCGGTGAAGCCCGCTTCGGGCTGGTCGTGGACCAGGTGCGGGGCCGCGAAGAGGTGGTGATCAAGCCGCTGCCCAAGGCGCTGCGCGGTCTGCGCGGTTACGCCGGGGCCACCCTGATCGGCGATGGCCGCATGTCCCTGATCCTGGACGTGGACGGCCTACGCTGACCCCCGTACCGGTAGCTCCCCCACCCCGTAGTGCCGGGCGCCACCCGGCAGCTCTCCCCCACCCCGTAGTGCCGGGCGCCACCCGGCAGCTCTCCCATCCCGTAGTGCCGGGCGCCACCCGGCAGCTCTCCCACCCCGTAGTGCCGGGCGCTGCCCGGCAGCTCTCCCCCCCGTAGTGCCGGGCGCTGCCCGGCAGCTCTTCCCCCCAAAAGTGTGACCGCCGCACCACCCTGTTCCGTCGGCGTCTCAAGTCCCATTCACACAAGCCGATACCGGACTCATGGATAGACTCAGCCTCATTGGACTTTTTCTCGCCCTGGCCTCGCTGGTCGGTGGCAGCATCCTCAAAGGCGCGGGGCTGGCCTCGCTATGGTCGCCGGCCGCGTTTGTGATTGTGATCGTGGGCACCCTCGCCGCGATCCTGCTGCACACCTCGCCCGCCGTGTTCAAGCATGCCTTCAAGATCGTGCGCTGGGTCGTGCGCCCGCCGGCCAGCGACCGCCGCGAGCTGATCCAGCAGATCGTCGAGTGGAGCAATATCGCCCGCCGCCAGGGCCTGCTGGGTCTGGAAGCACAGGTCGATGCCCAGGACGATCCGTTCCTGCGCAAGGGGCTGCAGCTGCTGGTGGACGGCGTGGAGCCGGAAACCATCCGCCACATGATGGAAATCGAACTGGGCAGCCAGGAGAGCCAGGACCTGGCCGCCTCCAAGGTGTTCGAGGGCATGGGCATCTACGCGCCCACCCTGGGCATCATCGGCGCCGTACTGGGCCTGATCGCGGTGATGAAGAACCTGGCCGACCCGAGCAAGCTTGGTCACGGCATCGCGGCTGCGTTCACCGCCACCATCTACGGCATCGCCTCGGCCAACCTGCTGTTCCTGCCGGTGTCGGCCAAGCTCAAGAGCGTGATCCACCACAACAGCCGCGACCGCGAGATGATCATCGAAGGCCTGATCTCGATCGCGCAGGGCGAAAACCCGCGCAACATCGAAACCAACCTGTCCGGGTTCCTGCACTGACATGGCCCGTCGCAAGCACCATGAAGAGCATGCCAACCACGAGGCCTGGGCGATCCCCTATGCCGACCTGATGACGCTGCTGCTTGCCTTCTTCGTGGTGATGTACGCGATCTCCTCGATCAACGAGGGCAAGTACCGGGTCATGGCCGATGCCCTGACCACCGCCTTCGGGGGTGCTCCGCGCACGATCAATCCGGTGCAGGTGGGCAACCAGCAGGTCCAGGGCGGCGGCTGGGACAGCCCTTCGGTGATCAAATCCGGCACCAAGATCGGCCCGTCCGCACCGGCACCGTCCAACGACCCCACGCTGCTGCCGGCGATGGCCTCGCAGATGCGCATGCCGGTTTCGGTGCACAACCAGGAACAGCTCAAGCGCGCCGAACGCCAGCTCAACAGCATCGCCGATCGCCTGACTGCCACGCTGGCGCCGCTGATCGACCGCGGCATGATCACCGTGCGCCGCACCGAGCTGTGGATCGAAGTGGAGATCAACAGCGACATTCTGTTCACCACCGGCTCGGCCACGCTGGACGTGCACGCCCGCGACACCCTTGCCAGCCTGGCCAAGGTGCTGCACGACGCGCCCAACGGAGTGCGCGTGGAGGGCCATACCGACAACGTGCCTATCGCCACCGCGCTGTTCCCCTCCAACTGGGAACTCTCCGCCGCACGTGCGGCCAGCGTGGTGCATCTGTTCGCCGACCAGGGCCTGCAGCCCTCGCGGCTGGCGATGGTCGGCTATGGCCAGTTCCGCCCGCGCGAAGACAATGCCAGCGCCGAAGGGCGCAACCGCAACCGCCGGGTGATGGTCATCATCCTGGCCGACACCTCCCAGGGCGTGGACCCGCTCGGCCCGCAGCTCACCGCCGATACCGAACGCGCCACACCGGCTACCGCCGCGACGGCCGCGCGCCCCACCGTTCCCCCCATCGCACCGGTGCAGTTGCCACCGGTGCCGGCTGGCAGCCGCGTCGGCGCCGCCGTCCCCCCTGCAATGAAGGAGTGAACCGCATGCGTATCTGGGCCATCGCCAATCAGAAGGGCGGCGTGGGCAAGACCACTACCACCCTCGCGCTCGGTCGCGGTCTGGCCGCGCTTGGCCACCGCGTGCTGCTGATCGACCTGGATCCGCACGCCTCGCTGACCCGCGCATTCGGCGTGGCGGTCGATCCGCCGCCGCAGGGCGTGCTGGAACTGTTCGCCACCCCGCCGGCCGAACTGTCCGCGCTCGCCCACACCACCGCGATCCCGGGGCTGGACCATGTCTGCGCGCAGGCCGCGCTGGCCACGCTGGAGCGCCGCAGTGCCAACCAGCCCGGCCTCGGCCTGGCGTTGCAGCAGGCCCTGACGCGCCACCACGGCCAGCACGACTACATCCTGCTGGACTGCGCCCCGACCCTGGGCCTGCTGATGATCAACGCACTGGCCGCGGCCGATCGCCTGATCATTCCCACGCAGGCTGAGCCGCTGGCGCTGCATGGCCTGGATGGCATGGTGCGGACCGGTGAGATGGTCGAGCGCTCGCGTCGCCGCACCTTGCCGATGTCGATCCTGCCGACCCTGTTCGACCGCCGCACGCGCGCCGGCCACGAGACCGTCAAGCTGATGCAGGAGCGCCACGGCCACCGCGTCTGGGAAGATGCGATCCCGGTGGACACCCGCATCTGCAATGCCGCCAGCCTGACCGTGCCGTCGCAGTCCGACGATTACCCCGGCCGCGGCCTCGCCGCCTATCGCCGTGCGCTGGAGTGGATCCTGGCCGACGACGCCCAGCAGATGGAGCGCGCGGCATGAGTACCACCGGCGTGCTCGACGATTATCTGGAGCAGCTGCTCGGCGATGCCGTGCCGGCCGCTCCGGCCGTGGCGGCAGCGCCTGCGCCCGCCGTGGACGAAGACGAGGACGAGGTCGGCGGCGTCGCCCAGGCGATCCGTGCCGAGTTCGCACGCCCTCAGGAAGACAGCGAAGCAGCCCAGGCCGGTCCTGCGTTCGATACCCCGACCTCCCCCGGCGCGCCCGCAAACCTGGCGCTGCTCGACGAACTGCTGAACGACCCGGCGCTGGGACCGGTCGAGGCCGCCCCGGTGCACGACACCCCGACCTCGCCCGGCGCGCCCGCCAACCTCGCACTGCTCGACGAGCTGATGAACGACCCCGCACTGGGTCCGGTCGAAGCCGCCCCGGTGCACGACACCCCGACCTCGCCCGGCGCGCCCGCCAACCTGGCACTGCTCGACGAGCTGATGAACGACCCCGCACTGGGGCCTGTCATGTCTTCTGCCCCCCAGGCAGAGGCGCGCCCCGGGTGGGACGACCTGCCCGATGAGGTGCTGCACGACAGCGCGCCGGTCGCCGTGGCCGCGCCTGCGCCCGCGGCCGAACCTGCACCTGCACCCGCTCCCGCTCCCGCGCCACCGAGGCCGGCTCCGGCGCCTGCGCCGCCCGCCCCGGTCGCCCGCGCCATGCCGGCGCCCACGCCGCGCCCCGTCGCGCCGCAGCCGGCCCGGGGCGGTCGCCCCAACAGCTGGGAAGAGCTGCAGGCGCAGGCACGCGACCCGGCCTCCAGTCCGCGCGAGAACCGCCGCGCCAGCGAACGTGCTTCGCGCTGGCTGCGCCTGCGCTGCGGCACCCAGGCCTATGCACTGGAACTGCTGAAGGTGCAGGAAGTGGTCCTGCCGGTACCGCTGCTGCCGTTGCGCGGCACCGCGCCGGCGATGCTGGGCATCATGAACCTGCGCGGCCAGGTGGTGCCGGTGATGGACCTGGGCATCCACCTCGGCAGCGGCCCGGCCGCCAACGATGCCAACACCCGCATCGTGGTGCTCGAGGAGGATGGCGAAACGATGGGCCTGCGCGTTTCGGCCGTGGAAGACGTCGCCAACCTGACCGATTCGCAGATCGAACCGCCCGATACCGCGCGCATCTGCCAGATCTCCAACGACCTGTTCCGTGGCGTCGCCCGGGTCACCGCCCAGCCGATGATCCTGCTCGATGCCACCCAGCTGCTGAACTGACGGCCGGCGTGCCGCCGTACGTCGCCGTTGCCATGAGCGCCCTCCCCTAAAGGTTCTGCCCGCGGGGCCGTTATCAACCTCGGAACCGTTTGTCCGGAGCAACGATGAGCACTGTGGCCCTGGGTGGTGATCTCGGTATCGAGACCAGCACCGAGCTCAAATCCCGTCTGGCCCCGTTGGTGGACCAGGCAGGCGCACTGACGCTGGATGCCAGCGAAGTCAGCCGTATCCATACCGCAGCAATGCAGGTCCTGTGCGCATTCGTCGACGCCCGCCGCCAGGCAGGCCATGCGACCGGATTCGACGGTTGCACTGCAACCTTCCGTGACGCCGCGCGCCTGCTCGGCGTCACCCAGGCCCTGGGCCTGGACGCAACCCATGACAACCTGAAATCTGTGGAGAACGCTGCATGAGCGCACGTATCTTGGTGGTGGACGATTCGGCGTCGATGCGCCAGATGGTCTCATTCGCCCTCACCTCGGCCGGCTTTACCGTCGAAGAAGCCGAAGACGGCGCCGTCGCACTGGGCCGGGCCAAGGGACAGCGCTTCAACGCGGTGGTCACCGACGTCAACATGCCCAACATGGACGGCATCTCGCTGATCCGCGAACTGCGCCAGCTGGCCGACTACAAGTTCACGCCAATGCTGATGCTGACCACCGAATCGGCTGCCGACAAGAAGTCCGAAGGCAAGGCCGCCGGTGCCACCGGCTGGCTGGTCAAGCCGTTCAATCCCGAACAGCTGGTCGCCACCGTACAGAAAGTGCTGGGCTGAGCCCCAGCCCGCTTCGCTTCCGCCCTCTCCCTTCCCGCAACCGGACCCAACGCACCATGAGCATGGATCTGCAACGTTTCCACGCCACGTTCTTCGAAGAAAGCCGCGAAGGGCTGGATGCGATGGAGGCCGGTCTGCTGGCACTCGAATCGGGCCAGCAGGACCCGGAGATCATCAACTCCGTGTTCCGCGCCGCGCATTCGATCAAGGGCGGCGCCGGTACGTTCGGCTTCGACGCGATCGCCGCGCTGACCCACGTGCTGGAAACGCTGCTGGATGAACTGCGGGCGGGCAAGCGCGCGCTGGAACCGGCCGCCGTGGACGCGATGCTGTCCTCGGTGGACGTGCTGCGCGCCCTGCTGCGCGAAGCCGAACACGGCCAGCCCGCCGATCCGCAGGCCGTGGCCAACGTCAAGGCGCGCCTCGAGGCGGTGCTGTCCGGCCAGGCCGTGACCGCTGCCGCACCGGTCGCTGCCGCCCCCGTGGACGACACCCCGGAAGCCTGGCAGATCGGTTTCGTGCCGGCGCCGTCGCTGTTCATGAGCGGCAACGATCCGCTGCGCATCATCCGCGAGCTCGAACACCTGGGGTCGCTGCAGGTTGCCGCCCGCATGGAGCGCCTGCCCGGCTTCGCCCAGCTCGATCCGCTCGAGGCGCATCTGGCCTGGGATCTGGGCCTGGTCGGCAAGGTGCCGCGCAGCAAGATCGAAGATACCTTCGCCTGGGTCGTGGACGACTGCGAACTGGACATCCGTCCGGCCGCACCGCCGAGCCTGGCCACCAGCGCCCCGCCGGCACCGGCCGCTGTCGCCGCTGCCGCACCGGTCGTGGCCCCTGTGGCCGCCGCTGCCGCAGCACCGGCCGCCGCCGCGCATGAAGCGGAAACCTCGATCCGCGTCGCCGTGGAAAAGGTCGATGCGCTGATCAACCTGGTCGGCGAGCTCGTCATCACGCAGGCCATGCTCAAGCAGGTGTCCCACGCCCTGGACCCGGTCCATGCCGAGCAGCTGTTCGCCGGCCTGGACCTGCTTGAACGCAACACCCGCGACCTGCAGGAAGCCGTGATCGGCGTGCGCATGCTGCCGGTGGATGCGGTGTTCCGCCGTTTCCCGCGCCTGGTCCGCGACCTGTCCTCGCGCCTGGGCAAGCAGGTGCGCCTGCGCACCATCGGCGAAGGCACCGAGCTGGACAAGGGCCTGATCGAGAAGATCGCCGATCCGCTCGTGCATCTGGTCCGCAACTCGATCGACCACGGGCTGGAAATGCCCGACGTCCGCCGCGACGCCGGCAAGGACGAGACCGGTACGATCACCCTCGCCGCCTCGCACCAGGGCGGACACATCGTCATCGAAGTCAGCGACGACGGCCGCGGCCTGAACCGCGACAAGATTCTGTCCAAGGCCGTCGAACGCGGCCTGAGCGTGCCGGACAACCCCACCGACGCACAGGTGTGGGACCTGATCTTCCAGCCCGGCTTCTCCACCGCCGATGCCGTCACGGATCTCTCCGGCCGTGGCGTGGGCATGGACGTGGTCCGCCGCAACATCCAGGCGCTTGGCGGCGAAGTGCAGCTGGAAAGTCAGGCCGGCAACGGCACCCGCGTGCTGATCCGCCTGCCGCTCACCCTGGCCATCCTCGACGGCATGACCGTGTCGGTGGCCGGCGAAACACTGATCCTGCCGCTGGCCTACGTGCTGGAGGCCCTGCAGCCGCAGGCGGAGGATGTCCGCACGATGGCCGGCGAAGGCCGCGTGCTGCGCGTGCGTGGCGAGTATCTGCCGATCCTCTCGCTCAGCGAGTACTACGGCTACAGCGGACGCACCAAGGACGATTCGCTGGTGGTGGTGGTCGAAGGAGACGGCCAGAAGATCGCCCTGGAAGTGGACGAACTGGTTGGCCAGCAGCAGGTGGTGGTCAAGAACATCGAGAACAACTACCGCCGCATCAGCGGTGTCTCGGGCGCCACCATCCTCGGCGACGGCCGCGTCGCACTGATCGTGGACATCGGCGGCCTGGTGCGCTCGCTGCGGATGCCGCAGGCGGCATGACCGCGCGCCCAGCGCGGGCGCCGATAGGACGCGTAACGTGATCGCCCTTGGTAGTGCCGGCCGCTGGCCGGCTTCACGCGTTCTCTGATGGGTTCATGACGTTGCCGGCCAGCGGCCGGCACTACAGGGATGCGTTGCCGGCCAGCGGCCGGCACTACAGGTGTGCTGCCGTGGGTCCGGTAGTGCCGGCCGCTGGCCGGCTCCACGCAATCCCACACGTCGTCCTGTGTACCTCTGAAAGTGTGATGTTGATTGGCGTCGATACGCCGGCGTACAGACCCCGATCCGCCTGCCGCCACGCGAACACCCCGCCATTGCTTGCGTGTGCATCGACGGCCGCCCTGCCTTGGTCCACAAAAAAATGTGACATCCAACGCTCAAGTTGCGCCCGCACAGCGCCGTTATCCCGGAAGAGCGTTGACACCGTCGTCACGCCTCCCGCGCCCCACCCCCGCATTTCGAAACGCCCCTTGCGCCCAGCACCCCACGGCTGTGCACCCCGCCCTGCCCGGAGTTCCGACCATGAAGTGGTTCCACGATCTGCCCATCGCCCGCAAACTGGCGGTGGGGTTCACCCTCACCACCCTGATGACCGTCGTTCTCGGCGTGTTCGCCCTGGTCCGCCTCAACGGCGCCAATGCGCAGCTGGCCGCAATGGCGGGCAACGACATTCCGTCGGTGCAGCACCTGGGCGAAGTGCGCTCGCAGCTCGGCGAGTTCCGGACCTATGAAATGGCGCAGGTCAGCATGTTCGACCAGCCCGAAAAGGTTGCCGACTACAACAAGCGGATGGACACCACCGCCAAGGTCGTGCGCGATGAGCTGGCCGCATACGCCGCGCTGCCCGCCGGCGACCGCGAGCGGGCGCTGTTCAAGAAGGTTTCCAGCGACGTGGACGCCTACTTCCACGCCAATGCTGAACTGCGCGCTGCGGTCGCCGCCGGCGACGGCGCGCTGGCGCGGCAGGTGTCCGATGAGAAGTCGCGCCCGGCCCGCCGCACCCTGTTCGACGACCTGAAGGAGCTGGGTGCATTCAGCAACAGCCTGATGGAAAGCAAGATCGCCGATGCCAATGCCGTGCATCGCACCAGCGTGATCGCCATCATCGCCTGCATGGTGCTGCTGTCGGTGGTCGCCGGCGCGCTGGCCGTGGTCATCTCGCGGGTCATCACCCGTCCGCTGTCGCAGGCGGTGCATGCGATCAAGTCGGTGGCACGCGGCGACCTGAGCGTCACCATCCGCGCCACCGGCGCCGATGAAGCCGGCCAGATGCTCGCCGCTACCAGCGACATGACCACCATGCTGCGCCGCTATTCCGACGAGACCCGCCAGATGGCGGCGATGCACGCCGGCCCGGACATCTCCCATCGCATGCCGGTCGACTTCCCGGGCGTGTATGGCGAGCTGGCGGTCGGCACCAACACCGTGGTGTTCGACCACCTGGATGCGATCAAGGACGCCATCGACGTGCTCAACCAGTACGCCGCCGGCGACCTGTCGCAGAACGCCCGCCGCCTGCCGGGCAGCCGCGCGATCCTGCACGAATCGATGGATGCGGCCAAGGCCAGCCTGCTGGCCATCAACACCCAGATCCAGACGCTGGCCCAGGCAGCGGCCGCCGGCGATTTCAGCCAGCGCGGTGACAGCCTGCGCTTCGAGCACGACTTCCGGGTCATGATCGAGAACCTCAACACGATGATGGAGGTGGCCGACGGCAATCTGTCCCAGCTCTCGCAGCTGTTGCAGGCCATCGCCAACGGCGACCTGACCGCGCGCATGCACGGTGAATTCCACGGTGTGTTCGCCAGCATGCGTGACGATGCCAATGCGACCGTGGCCCAGCTGACCCAGATCGTCGGGCGCATCCAGCAGGCCTCGTCCAGCATCAGCACCGCGGCCGGCGAGATCGCCTCGGGCAACAACGACCTGTCGCGCCGTACCGAGCAGCAGGCCGCCAACCTGGAAGAAACCGCCGCCTCGATGGAGGAACTCACCTCCACCGTGCGCCAGAACGCCGAACATGCCCGCCAGGCCAACCAGCTCGCCATCGGTGCGCACACCGTGGCCTCGCAGGGCGGCGCCGTGGTGGGCCAGGTGGTCAGCACCATGCACGAGATCGACGCATCCTCGCGCCGTATCGCCGACATCATCACGGTGATCGACGGCATCGCCTTCCAGACCAACATCCTGGCGCTCAACGCGGCGGTGGAAGCGGCACGTGCCGGTGAACAGGGCCGCGGCTTCGCCGTGGTCGCCAGCGAAGTGCGCACCCTGGCGCAGCGCTCGGCGAGCGCCGCCAAGGAGATCAAGGGCCTGATCGACGAGTCGGTCGGCAAGGTCGCCGAAGGCTCGCAGCTGGTCAACCAGGCCGGCGCCACGATGGGCGAGATCGTCGCCTCCGTGCAGCGCGTGACCGACATCATGGCCGAGATCTCGGCCGCCTCGCAGGAACAGTCCGCCGGCATCGAACAGGTCAACCAGACGGTGGTGCAGATGGACGAAACCACCCAGCAGAACGCCGCGCTTGTGGAGGAAGCCACCGCCGCCGCACGGGCGATGGAAGAACAGGCCGGGCACCTGACCGATGCGGTGGCCCTGTTCAAGCTCGACGGCCAGGCCATCGCTGCGCCCGCCGCACGACCGGCGCTGGTCGCCGCCGCGCCGGCCCGCCCGGCAACCCCGGCACGCCCGCGCCCGGTGGCTGCACCGCCGCGCCGTGCGCCGGCCCGCGAACCGGCCCTGGCCAACGACACGGAGTGGCAGGAGTTCTGATCCTGCAGCGCTCCACGCCTGACGTCTGACCCGACACCCCGCCCCGGCGGGGTGTCGTCGTTTCGCCCTTCCCTGGCGACATTCCCCCTACATAAATGTGATCTGGTGCCGATAAACGGACTGAGCCCCGGGATCGCGTGATGCCGGCACCCGCCCAACCCAGCAGATTCCATGTCCGAAGGCAGCCTTCTCGCACACGACGGAACCCATGCCGCGCCCGATCCGGGTACGGATGACAAGTACCTGGTCCGCAATCCCCGGCAGATCCGCCAACTGCTGCAGGCGCTGATCGACCAGCGTTCGCTGATCAATGCGCACATCGACGGCCGCGACCAGTCGTTCCCCACGGCGGTGCTGGAGCTGGACGAAGACGAGGATGAGCTGCTGCTCGACGGCAGCCCCTCGGAAACCTCCAACCGTGCCGCCGAGACCGCCGACCACCTGCTGTGCTTCGGCCAGCTTGAACGGGTGATGGTCCGCTTCCGGCTGGACGGCCTGGTGCGCATCCGCAACGACGGCCATGTCGGCTTCCGCGCCGCGTTCCCGACCGAGCTGGTGCACCTGCAGCGGCGCGAGCTGTACCGGCTGGAAACCCCGATCACCGACTCGCCCAAGCTGATCCTGCCGATCGGCGACGACCGCAGCGAGGCCCTGACGCTGCGCGTGGTGGACATCAGCGGCGGCGGCCTGGCGGTGACCGTGGCCGAGGACTGCCCGGTGTTCGGCCTGCAGAAGCGCTACGACGGCTGCCGGCTGGAACTGCCCGACAGCAGCCCGATCACCCTGTCGCTGGTGGCCTGCAACATGCGCGCGCAGAAGCTGCCCAACGGTGTGGAGATGAAACGCGTCGGCCTGCGCTTCGACGCGCTCCCGCGCGGCGCGGACAGCGCGATCCAGCGCTACATCTTCCGCATCGACCGCCAGCGCAAGGCACGCAAGAACGGCGAAAGCTGAACGGGGCCCGCCCCCAGCCCCACCTAAAGTCGCCCCGTCCCAGGCCGATATCCAGCGTGACGCCCGGTTTTTCGACCGCCACGCCCGACCCAGGATTGCCTCCATGAACGACAAGAACAGCAGCGCCGCCAGCTCCGGTGGCGAGTACCTCAGCTTCACCCTCGGCGCCGAGCACTACGGCGTGGACATCCTCAAGGTGCAGGAAATCCGCGGTTACGACTCGGTGACCCGCGTGCCGGATGCCCCGGACTACATCAAGGGCGTGATCAACCTGCGCGGCACCATCGTGCCGGTCATCGACCTGCGCCTGAAGCTGCGCCTGGAGAATGCGCGCTACGACGCCTTCACCGTGATGATCGTGCTCAACGTCGAAGACCGCGTCGTCGGCATCGTCGTGGACAGCGTTTCCGACGTCATTCCGCTGAGCGCCGAGCAGATCCGCCCGACCCCCGAGTTCGGCGCTGCCGTGGACACCCGCTTCATCTCGGGCATCGGCACCCAGGACGACCGCATGCTGATCCTGCTCGACATCGAGACCCTGCTGGACAGCGCCGACATGGGCCAGACCGCCACCCTCGACGACGTCGCCGCCTGATGACAGGCCTGCGGCCGCCGCGCACTACGACAAAGGTCGAATTTGGCCCTTCAGTTCCCGCGCGCGTGGCCGATAGCTGGAATCAGGACCCGGCTGTGCTGGACACCCCAAGGCCGGGCCAACTTGTCCACATCCTCCGGAGAACCATCCGATGAAGTCCCTGTTTGCGCTGTTTTCTGCTGCCGTGCTCGCCACCACCGCCTCGTCCGCCTTCGCCCAGTCGGCCGAAATGATTCCGCCGGAAATGGCCCCGCGTTCGGTCGGCAAGGACGGCATGGTGTGCGGCAAGGTGGAAAAGGCCCGCTACGCTGAAGGCTCCGAAGGCCAGCCGACCTTCCTGTACATGGGCGGCGCCTTCCCGCGCCACACCTTCTCGGCCCGCATCGCCGGCGCCAACCGCGGCAAGTTCAGCTTCCCGCTGGAAACCCTGGAAGGCAAGACCGTGTGCGTGATCGGCAAGATCGCCCGCGATGCCTCGCGCGCTGAAATCGAAGTCAGCTCGCCGGCCGGCCTGAAGCTCGCCAACATCAAGTAATTCGCCGTACGCCATGCCACGCCGGCACTGGCCGGCGTGGTCGCTGCAACCGGGTACGACGCCCGGACGCGTTTGCCACCGGAGACTGCACCGCCCATGCCGTGGATCAACAACCTCAAACTGATGCCCAAGCTGATGCTCACCTTCGGTGTCATCCTGCTGGTGATGCTGCTCCAGGGCATCGTGGCCTATCGTGGCTTGTATTCGCTCAACAATGTCACCACCGAGCTGGCGGGACACCGGATGGAAAGCATCCGCATGGCCGGCGAAATCCGTGGCATGGTCGGTGAGTACCGCAACTCCGCCTACCAGGGCCTGATCCGCGCCAGCGATGACGTCAAGGCCGAAGCCAAGACGCGCGCCGCCGACCTGCGCGGCCGCATCGACGCCTCGATCAAGAAGTACCCCGCGCTGATCGACAACCCGCAGCAGAAGAAACTGTTCGACACCTTCGCCAAGGACTGGACCGCCGCACTGGTGTCCTATGACTCGGTCACCGAGATGCTCGAACTGGACCTGCCGGACGACGCGGTCGACACCTTCGTCGGTGAAACCCGCACCTCGCATCTCAAGGCCTCGGCCGCGCTCGAAGCGCTGATCGCCGAGGACAACCGCCTCGCCCGCGCCTCGCGCGACGAAGCCGAATCCACCTACGCCGCCTCCGCCACCCTGACCGTGATCGCCCTGCTCGGCGGCGCGGCGCTGGGCCTGGTGCTGGTGTGGCTGTTCGCCCGCTCGCTGGTGGGCAGCGTCCGTGGCGCCGTTTCGGTGGCCAACGACGTTGCCGGTGGCAAGCTCGACGGCCACATCGATGTCACCCGCAAGGACGAAGTCGGCGACCTGCTGCAGGCCATGCAGCGCATGCAGCGCGACCTGCGCGAGCGCACCGAGACCGACCAGGCGATCGCCCGCGAGAACCTGCGCATCCGCACCGCGCTGGACTACAGCTCCACCGGCGTGTACCTGACCGATGACAGCCTGAACATCGTCTACAGCAACCGTGCCCTGCAGCACACGCTCACCCAGTACCAGGACGAGATCCGCAAGGACCTGCCGGAGTTCGATGCCGCCGCCTCGCTGATCGGCAAGCCGGTGACCGTGCTCGAGCACGGCAACGAGATGGACCCGCGCACCCTGAGCCAGCTCAAGCAGCATGGCGTCAGCCGTCGTCCGATGCAGTTCGGCGACGCGCAGTTCGCGCAGGTGGTCTCTTCGATCGCCAACGAACAGGGCGAAACCGTCGGCCACGTCGTCGAATGGCGCGACCGCACCCCGGAAGCCGCCGTCGAAGCCGAAGTGGCGCGCGTCATCGCCCAGGCCGCCGCCGGCGACCTGTCCGGCCGCATCGACGATGCCGGCAAGGAAGGCTTCTTCCTGCAGCTGGCCCAGCAGATCAACGGCCTGCTCGAAGCCAACGCCAGCAGCATCGACCAGGTCTCCGGCCTGCTCGCCGCGCTGTCGCAGGGCGACCTGAGCGTGCGCATGCACGGCGACTTCCACGGCGTGTTCGCCCGCATGCGTGACGACGCCAACGCCACCGCCGAACAGCTCAGCGAGATCGTCACCCGCATCAAGCACTCCAGCCAGGCGATCAGCTCGGCCGCCAGCGAAATCGCCACCGGCAACAGCGATCTGTCGCGCCGTACCGAACAGCAGGCCGCCAACCTGGAAGAAACCGCCGCCTCGATGGAGGAACTGACCTCCACCGTGCGCCAGAACGCCGAGCATGCCCGCCAGGCCAACCAGCTCGCCATCGGCGCGCACACCGTGGCCTCGCAGGGCGGTGAAGTGGTCGGCCAGGTGGTCACCACCATGAGCGCGATCCAGACCTCGTCCAAGAAGATCGCCGAGATCATCTCGGTCATCGACGGCATCGCCTTCCAGACCAACATCCTGGCGCTGAATGCCGCCGTGGAAGCGGCCCGTGCCGGTGAACAGGGCCGCGGCTTCGCCGTGGTGGCCAGTGAAGTGCGCACCCTGGCCCAGCGCTCGGCCGGTGCGGCGAAGGAAATCAAGGGCCTGATCGACGACTCGGTCGGCAAGGTCAACGACGGTTCGGCACTGGTGCACAAGGCCGGCGCCACGATGGGCGAGATCGTTGCCTCCGTGCAGCGCGTCACCGACATCATGGCCGAGATCTCGGCGGCCTCGCAGGAGCAGTCCGCCGGCATCGAACAGGTCAACCAGACCGTGGTGCAGATGGACGAAACCACCCAGCAGAACGCCGCGCTGGTCGAAGAAGCCACCGCCGCCGCGCGTGCGATGGAAGAACAGGCCGGCCATCTCAGCGATGCCGTGTCGATCTTCAAGCTGGACGAGCACGACCTGGCACCGGCACCGGTCGCCGCGCCGGTCGCTGCCGCACCGCGTCCGGCGCGCCAGGCCCCCGCGCCGGCACCGGTCCGCCGCGCCCCGAACCGCCCGGTTGCCACCGAACTGGCCGACGGCGACTGGCAGGAGTTCTAAGCGCTGCACGCAGCGCCACAGTGGCAACTACAGACAGGCTCCGGTGCGCAGGCACCGGAGCCTTTCTTCTTGCGCCAGCGTTCCCCGCCTGAAACCTGAATACGCTCAGCCTGCGCGCCTCAACCGCAGCCGTTCGCGGCCGATAACTGCATTGCCGCGACACGTTCGTCGACCAACGATGCCATGCCCATGACCTTGATCAGCCGCTGGAACCAGTACTTCTCCAACCTGTCCGTCCGTCGCAAGCTCAACCTGCTGACGGTGCTGATCGCCGTGGGCGTCATCGCCCTGGCGGTGATCGCCGCACGCATGCAGTACCTGGACCTGACCGACACCCGCAAGGACAGCCTGAAGATCCAGGTCGAACTGACCTACGGCATCCTGGACCATTACCACCACCTGGCCGAAACCGGCGAGCTGAGCGAAGCGGCGGCCAAGGACGCGGCGCTGATGGCGCTGGACCGCATGCGCGCCGACAAGGACGCCTACTACTACAGCGTCTACGACACGCAGTACCGCGTGCTGATGCATCCGTTCCGCAAGGACCTGATCGGCCAGGACATGAAGGACTTCCGCTCCGAGGACGGCGTGCGCCTGTTCTACGACATGGTCGGCATGGCCCGCCTGGGTGGCGGCGTGGTGTCCTACAAGTGGGCCAAGGCCGGTGAAGAGGGGCTGTTCGACAAGTCGTCCTACGCCGGCATGTACGCACCGTGGCAGTGGGTCATCAGCAGCGGCGTGTACATGGAAGACGTGCAGCAGCAGGCGCTGGTGTTCACCGCGATCATGACCGCCGCCGGCGGCGCGCTGGTGCTGATCGTGCTGGCCCTGAGCTGGCTGATCGGCAACCGCATCACCCTGCCCCTGCGCCAGGCCACCACCGTCGCCGAGAGCATCGCGCGCGGCAAGCTGGACAGCCGCATCGGCGAACAGGCGCACGACGAACCCGGGCGCCTGCTTGAAGCGATGTCGCGCATGCAGAGCCAGCTGCACGGGGTCATCACCGCCCAGCGCGACATGGCCCGCCGCCATGACGCCGGTGAGGTCAGCTACCGCATCGATGAGAGCGCGTTCCCCGGCGAATACGGCTTGATGGTGCATGAGACCAACACCCTGGTCGGCGCCCATGTGCAGACGATGGACGCGGTGCTGGAGGTGGTCAAGGCCTACGCGGTCGGCGACCTGCGTGCCGACATCGTGCGCTATCCCGGCGAGAAGGCAGCCATCACCGCCACCGTGGACACGGTCAAGCAGAACCTGGCCAGCATCAATGCCGAGATCAAGCGGCTGGGCACGGCCGCTGCGGCCGGCGACTTCAGCCAGCGCGGCGACAGCAGCCGGTTCGACCACGATTTCCGCCTGATGATCGTCAACCTCAACGCGATGATGCAGGTCAGCGACGACAACCTGGGCAAGCTGTCCACGCTGTTGTCGGCCATCGCCGAGGGCGACCTCACCGCGCGCATGCAGGGCCAGTTCGAGGGCGTGTTCGCCACCATGCGCGATGACGCCAACGCCACCGTCACGCAATTGACCCGCATCGTCGGCCAGATCCAGGAATCGGCCAGCAGCATCAACCAGGCCGCCGGCGAAATCGCCACCGGCAACAGCGACCTGTCGCGCCGCACCGAGCAGCAGGCCGCCAACCTGGAAGAAACCGCCGCGTCGATGGAGGAACTGACCTCCACCGTGCGCCAGAACGCCGAACATGCCCGCCAGGCCAACCAGCTCGCCATCGGCGCACACACCGTGGCCTCGCAGGGCGGCGACGTGGTCGGCCATGTGGTCACCACGATGAGCGCGATCGAAGCCTCGTCCCGGAAGATCGCCGACATCATCTCGGTGATCGACGGCATTGCCTTCCAGACCAACATTCTGGCGCTCAACGCTGCAGTGGAAGCGGCGCGTGCCGGTGAACAGGGCCGCGGCTTCGCCGTGGTCGCCAGCGAAGTGCGCACCCTGGCGCAGCGCTCGGCGAGCGCCGCCAAGGAGATCAAGGGCCTGATCGACGAGTCGGTCGGCAAGGTCGCCGAAGGCTCGCAGCTGGTCAACCAGGCCGGTGCCACGATGGGCGAGATCGTCGCCTCCGTGCAGCGCGTCACCGACATCATGGCCGAAATCTCGGCGGCCTCGCAGGAACAGTCCGCCGGCATCGAACAGGTCAACCAGACCGTGGTGCAGATGGACGAAACCACCCAGCAGAACGCCGCGCTGGTGGAAGAAGCCACCGCCGCCGCGCGTGCGATGGAGGAACAGGCCACCCAGCTGGCCGATGCCGTGGCGATCTTCCGCCTCGACAACCAGGTGGCCGCAGCCGTCAGCGCGGTCACCGCCCGGATCAATACCGCCGCCCCGCGCCCGGTGCGCAGCGTCCCGGCGCGCACCGCACGCCCCGTCCCCGCCCCACCGGCGCCGACGCCGCGTGCGCCACGCGCGGCGTTGCCCACCGATGACGGCCAGTGGCAGGAGTTCTGAGCCGTGTCCACACCTCCCCCCGTTGTTGCCACCTCGCAGGCCGGTCGTGAATTCGAGTTCGCCGACCGCGACTTCCGCCGCATCTGCGACCTGATCTATCAACGCGTCGGCATCTCGCTGGCGCCGGCCAAGCGCGACATGGTCTATGGCCGGCTGTCGCGCCGCCTGCGTGCGCTCGGCATGCGCAGCTTCCAGGACTACCTGGACCAGCTCGAAGCCCACGGCGGTGACGAATGGCAGGCGTTCACCAACGCGCTGACCACCAATCTGACCGCCTTCTTCCGCGAGCCGCACCACTTCGAGAAGCTCACCGACGAGCTGCGTGCGCGCAGCGGCCACGGCACGCTGCAGTTGTGGTCGTGCGCGGCCTCCACCGGCGAGGAGCCCTACTCGATGGCGATCACCGCCTGCGAGACGTTCGGCACGCTCAAACCGCCGGTGCGCATCCTTGCCACCGACGTGGACACCCAGGTGCTGGCCACCGCCAGCCGTGGCGTGTATGCCATCGACCGTGTCTCCGGGCTGGACCCGGCCGTACGCAAGCGCTATTTCCAGCGCGGCACCGGCCCCAACGAAGGCCATTGCCGCGTGCTGCCGGCGCTGCGCGACCTGATCGACTTCCGCCCGCTCAACCTGCTTGCGCCCCGCTACGACGTCGGCGGTCCCTTCGACGCCCTGTTCTGCCGCAACGTGATGATCTATTTCGACAAGCCCACCCAGCGCGGCATCCTGTCGCGCCTGATCCAGCACATGGGCGACGACGGCCTGCTCTACACCGGCCATTCGGAGAACTACCTGCACGCCGCCGACCTGATCCAGCCGTGCGGGCGCACCCTGTACAAGCGCGCGCCCGGAGCCCCGGCATGAACCAGGCCGCACGCAGCGACGAGGTGATGCGCTACTTCGACAGCCGCTTCCAGGTCACGGCGGCCAAGCTGCTGCCGACCCAGTACCTCGCCGTGGACGACAACACCGCCCTGACCACCACCCTGGGCTCGTGCGTGGCCGCGTGCCTGCGCGACCCGGTGCTCAAGATCGGCGGCATGAACCACTTCCTGCTGCCCGAAGGCAACGTCGGCGACGGCGCTCCGGCCCGTTACGGCAGCTACGCGATGGAACTGCTGATCAACGACCTGCTCAAGCGCGGCGCGCACCGCAAGCGCCTGGAAGCCAAGGTGTTCGGTGGCGCCAACGTACTCAAGGGCTTCACCAGCAACCCGGTCGGCACCCGCAACGCGGAGTTCGTGCGCCAGTACCTGCAGGCCGAGCACATCCCGATCATCGCCGAGGACCTGTGCGGCATCCATCCGCGCAAGGTATGGTTCTTCGCCGACACCGGCCGGGTGGTGGTGCAGCGCCTGCCGCACGCGCACGAAGCCGAAGTGGCCGCCACCGAATCGGCCGTCCGTGCCCGCCTGTCGCGTGCCCCGGTCACCGGTGGCGTGGAGCTGTTCGAATGACCATCGGCCCGCCCTGCAAGGTTCTGATCGTCGACGATTCGGCGGTTGTGCGGCAGATGCTCAGCGAAATCCTGGCCAGCGATCCGGGCATCGAGGTCGTCGGCACCGCCGCCGATCCGCTGCTGGCACGCGAGAAGATCAAGCGCCTGCATCCGGACGTGATCACGCTGGACGTGGAAATGCCGCGCATGGACGGGTTGGCCTTCCTGGAGAACCTGATGCGCCTGCACCCGGTGCCGGTGGTGATGATCTCCTCGCTCACCGAGCGCGGTGCCGACACCACCCTGCAGGCGCTGGCGCTTGGCGCGGTGGACTTCGTCTCCAAGCCGAAGCTGGACGTGGCGCGCGGGCTGCAGGCCTATGCCGATGAGATCATCGCCAAGGTCAAGATGGCCGCCCGCTCGCGGGTACGCAGCCTGGCCCGGACCAATGTGCCGCGCATCACCCTGGACACCCCCGCCGCCCCGTCGCCGCGCACGATCCAGTTCCGCACCACCGACCGCCTGATCGCCATCGGCGCCTCGGCCGGCGGAACCGAGGCCCTGCGCGTGGTGCTGGAAGGCATGCCGGCCGACGCGCCGGCCGTGGTGATGACCCAGCATCTGCCGGCCACCTTCAGCACCGCGTTCGCCGATCGCCTGAACCGGCATTCGGCGATGTCGGTGCGCGAGGCGACCGACGGCGAAGCCGTGCTTCCCGGCCACGCCTACCTGCCCCCGGGCGGCATGCACCTGCGCGTGATCCGTGACGGTGCCCGCTGGCGTTGCCGGATCGACGACGGCCCACCGATCAACCGCCACAAACCGGCCGTCGACGTGCTGTTCCGTTCGGTGGCCGAGAGCGCCGGCGCCAACGCCATCGGCGCCATCCTCACCGGCATGGGCGACGACGGCGCCCGCGGCCTGCTTGAGATGCGCATCGCCGGCGCCGCCACCCTGGTTCAGGACGAGGCCACCAGCGTGATATGGGGCATGCCGGGCACAGCCTACCGGCTTGGCGCCGCCGAGGAGATGGTGCCGCTGGACCGCATCGCCGAACGCCTGATGAGCCTGGCACGCGCATAACCCCGCGCTGCGATCCAAACAACAACACCCGGCCTGGGCCGGGTGTTGTTGTGATCCACCGTTGCCGGGCAGCGCCCGGCACTACATCAGGCGGCGACCGTCTTGGCCACGTCCTGGTAGTCCTCGATCTGGTCGAAGTTCATGTAGCGGTAGATGTCCTTGCTGCTGGCATCCAGCACGCCGATGTCGGCCATGTACTCTTCCTTGGTCGGGATGCGACCCAGACGCGAGCAGATCGCGGCCAGTTCGGCCGACCCCAGGTACACGTTGGAATTGCGGCCCAGACGGTTCGGGAAGTTCCGGGTCGAGGTCGAGAACACCGTCGCGCCTTCGCGCACCTGTGCCTGGTTGCCCATGCACAGCGAGCAGCCCGGCATTTCCATGCGCGCGCCGGCGGTGCCGAAGGTGCCGTAATGGCCTTCCTTGGTCAGCTCCGAGGCGTCCATCTTGGTCGGCGGGGCCACCCACAGCTTGGTCGGGATGTCGCGCTTGCCTTCCAGCAGCTTGGCGGCGGCACGGAAGTGACCGATGTTGGTCATGCACGAACCGATGAACACTTCATCGATGGCCGCACCGGCCACGTCCGACAGCGTCTTCACGTCGTCCGGATCGTTCGGGCAGGCCACGATCGGCTCGTGGATGTCGGCCAGGTCGATCTCGATGACGGCGGCGTACTCGGCGTCGGCATCCGGTGCCAGCAGCTCCGGGTTGGCCAGCCAGGCTTCCATCTTCTCGATGCGGCGGGCCAGCGAACGCGCGTCCTGGTAGCCCTCGGCGATCATCCACTTCAGCAGCGTGATGTTGCTGTTGAGGTACTCGATGATCGGCTCCTTGTTCAGGTGCACCGAGCAGCCGGCAGCCGAACGTTCGGCCGAGGCGTCGGACAGCTCGAAGGCCTGCTCGACCTTCAGCTCCGGCAACCCTTCGATTTCCAGGATGCGACCGGAGAAGATGTTCTTCTTGCCGGCCTTGGCCACGGTCAGCAGGCCCGACTTGATCGCGTACAGCGGGATCGCGTTGACCAGATCACGCAGGGTCACGCCGGGCTGCATCTTGCCCTTGAAGCGGACCAGCACCGATTCGGGCATGTCCAGCGGCATCACGCCGGTAGCGGCGGCGAAGGCCACCAGGCCCGAGCCGGCCGGGAACGAAATGCCCACCGGGAAACGGGTGTGCGAATCGCCGCCGGTGCCCACGGTGTCGGGCAGCAGCATGCGGTTGAGCCAGCTGTGGATCACGCCGTCGCCCGGACGCAGCGAGATGCCGCCACGGGTGGAGATGAACTCCGGCAGGGTGTGGTGGGTCTTGACGTCCACCGGCTTCGGGTACGCGGCGGTGTGGCAGAACGACTGCATCACCAGGTCGGCCGAGAAGCCCAGGCAGGCCAGGTCCTTCAGCTCGTCGCGGGTCATCGGGCCGGTGGTGTCCTGCGAGCCCACCGAGGTCATCTTCGGTTCGCAGTAGGTGCCCGGGCGCATGCCCTGGCCTTCCGGCAGGCCGCAGGCGCGGCCGACCATCTTCTGCGCCAGCGAGAAGCCCTTGCCGGTGTCCGGCGGGTCCATCGGCAGGCGGAACAGGTCGGTCGGGGCCAGGCCCAGTGCTTCACGCGCCTTGGCGGTCAGGCCGCGGCCGATGATCAGCGGAATGCGGCCACCGGCGCGCACTTCGTCGAACAGCACGTCGGACTTGACCTTGAACTCGGCGATGACCGCGCCGTCCTTCAGCGCCTTGCCGTCATACGGACGCAGCTCGATCACATCGCCCATGTTCATCTGCGACACGTCGAGTTCGATCGGCAGCGCGCCGGCGTCTTCCATCGTGTTGTAGAAGATCGGCGCGATCTTCGAGCCCAGGCACACGCCGCCGAAGCGCTTGTTCGGAATGAACGGAATGTCTTCACCGGTGAACCACAGCACCGAGTTGGTGGCCGACTTGCGGCTCGAACCGGTACCGACCACGTCGCCCACGTAGGCCACCAGGTGGCCCTTGTCCTTCAGCGATTCAATGAACTTGACCGGGCCGCGCTTGCCGTCTTCTTCCGGCTCGATGCCATCGCGCTTGTTCTTCAGCATCGCCAAAGCGTGCAGCGGGATGTCCGGACGGGTGGTGGCGTCGGGCGCCGGCGACAGGTCGTCGGTGTTGGTCTCGCCGGTGACCTTGAGCACGGTGATGGTCAGGCTCTGCGGCACTTCCGGACGGCTGGTGAACCATTCGGCATCGGCCCAGCTCTGCAGCACGCCCTGGGCGTTGGCATTGCCGGCCTTGGCCTTTTCCTGCACATCGTGGAAGGCATCGAACACCAGCAGGGTGTTCTTCAGCGCGTCGGCGGCAATCGGGCCGACCACGGCGTCATCGAGCAGCTGGACCAGCGGGGCGACGTTGTAACCGCCGAGCATGGTGCCCAGCAGTTCGGTGGCGCGCTCGCGGCTGATCAGCGCATTGACTTCGCTGCCGAGGGCGATCGCGGCCAGGTACGAGGCCTTGACCTTGGCGGCATCGTCGACGCCGGCCGGCACGCGGTGGGTCAGCAGGTCGAGCAGGAACTCGGCCTCGCCGGCGGGCGGGTTCTTCAGCAGTTCGATGACGTCGGCCGTCTGCTGGGCACTCAGCGGCAGCGGCGGGATGCCAAGCGCGGCGCGCTCGGCTACGTGGTGGCGGTAGGCTTCCAACATGACAACTCCCGGGTGATTCTTTGAAGAATGCGGTTGAATACAGCGATGAAAAGGGTGGGCTCAGGCTTGCGGCACGATCAGCTTCAGGCCCTTGAAGTAGTCGCGGTAAAACGTGTCGTTCCAGGTGATCAGCCCATCGCACTGCAGCAGTGCGTGCGAACCGACCATGAAATCATCGATGCCGCGCTTGCCGGCACCACGCTGGCGGTGGCGGCGATGCATCTCGCCGGCGCGCAGGGCCGACTTGGCTTCCAGCGGGCTGAAATGGATACCCATCTCCTCCAGCGCTTCCTGCACCTCGGCGCCGCCGCGCAGCGCGGCGCAGATCTCGGCCAGCACCACCCCGCAGATCACCACGCGGCCACCGACCAGACTCTGGCGCAGGCAGGCTTCCACGGCATCGGCCTGCGGGCCGTTGCTGAGCAGTTCGATCAGGATCGGGGAATCGACGGCGATCATGCGCGGCTCATTCCTCGTCGCGGACCGCGTCCACCGCGGCCTGCGCCGAGTCGAAGCCGTCCAGGGCGAACTTGCCGCGTGCGCGCGAGATGGCATCGTCCACGCTCTTGCGCAGGATGATGCGGCTGCCCTCCAGTTCGACCTTCAGCTGGGTGCCCTTGGTCAGACCCAGCGCGTCGCGGACCGCCTTGGGCAAGGTGATCTGTCCGCGTTCTGCAACGGTGGCTTCCATCGGTAGGCCCTCCAAAGTATGCACAAATTATACATACTTCCGGGGGCATACTTCCACCACCGCCCCGCTCCGGCCCGCCCCGGGCCTTGCAGGGCATAAGGATACGCAGCGACCCATGACATCAGCGATACATATCTCCATGTAGCCTGAGACCCGATGCCGCAGGCCGACGGCCGGCTGAATCGTTCATACTCGGACGGTCACCGGGCCTATCGGCCATCGGCGAACGCAAGCAGGCCTGCCCCCGGGCGGCCAATGCAAGCCATCCGCAAGAGGAGTCACCCCGCATGAGCGATTCGTTCTCCACCCGCAGCCAGCTGGATGTCGCCGGCAAGACCTACGACTACTTCAGCCTGCCCAAGCTCGGACAGCAGTTCGACATCTCCCACCTGCCCTACTCGATGAAGATCCTGCTGGAGAACCTGCTCCGGCACGAGGACGGCGGCGCCACCGTGGGCCGCGATCACATCGAAGCGGTGGCCCGCTGGAACCCGAAGGCCGAGCCGGACATCGAAATCGCCTTCATGCCCGCGCGCGTGGTGCTGCAGGACTTCACCGGCGTGCCCTGCGTGGTCGACCTGGCCGCGATGCGCGACGCCGTGGTCAAACTCGGCGGCCGCCCGGAACAGATCAATCCGCAGATTCCGTCCGAACTGGTGATCGATCACTCGGTGCAGGTCGACGTGTTCGGCACGCCGGATGCGCTGGATCTCAATGGCAAGATCGAGTTCCAGCGCAACCAGGAACGCTACGGCTTCCTGCGCTGGGGCCAGAAGGCCTTCCACAACTTCAAGGTTGTGCCGCCCAATACCGGCATTGTCCACCAGGTGAACCTGGAGAACCTGGCCCGGGTGGTGATGACCGCCGACAAGGACGGCACGGCCGTGGCCTACCCGGACACCGTGTTCGGCACCGACAGCCATACCACCATGATCAACGGCATCGGCGTGCTCGGGTGGGGCGTGGGCGGCATCGAAGCGGAGGCGGCCATGCTTGGCCAGCCGTCCTCGATGCTGATTCCGCAGGTGGTCGGTTTCAAGCTGACCGGCAAGCTGCCCGAAGGCGCCACGGCCACCGACCTGGTGCTCACCGTCACCCAGATGCTGCGCAAGCACGGGGTGGTCGGCAAGTTCGTCGAGTTCTTCGGCGAAGGCCTGCAGCACCTGCCGCTGGCCGACCGCGCCACCATCGGCAACATGGCGCCCGAATACGGCGCCACCTGCGGCATCTTCCCGATCGATCACGAATCGCTGAACTACCTGCGCCTGTCCGGGCGCAGCGAGGAACAGATCGCGCTGGTGGAGGCCTATGCCAAGGCCCAGGGCCTGTGGCACGACGCGCAGACCGCGCATGCCAGCTACAGCGCCACGCTGGAGCTGGACATGGGCACCGTCAAGCCGTCGCTGGCCGGTCCCAAGCGCCCGCAGGACCGGGTGCTGCTGGAAGACGTCAAGCAGAACTACCGCGACAACCTCGGCGGGCTGACCACCAACCGCGACAAGCGCAATGAAGAGGTGTCCAAGTTCGTCAACGAAGGCGGCGGTGCGGCGGTTGGCAACGAACAGCTCGCCAAGGGCTATGCCGACGTCGAGATGGACGGCAACCGCTTCCGCCTGAAGGACGGCGCGGTGGTCATCGCCGCGATCACCTCCTGCACCAACACCTCCAACCCGGCGGTGATGATCGGCGCCGGCCTGCTGGCCCGCAACGCGGCCGCCAAGGGCCTGGACCGCAAGCCCTGGGTCAAGACCTCGCTCGGGCCAGGCTCGCGCGTGGTCACCGATTACCTGGAAAAGGCCGGCGTGCTGACCGAGCTGGAGAAGATCGGCTTCTACGTCGTCGGCTACGGCTGCACCACCTGCATCGGCAACTCCGGCCCGCTGCCCACCGAGGTCAGCGCCGGCATCGCCGCCGGCGACCTGGTGGTCACCTCGGTGCTGTCGGGCAACCGCAACTTTGAAGGTCGCGTGCACCCGGAAGTGAAGATGAACTACCTGGCCAGCCCGCCGCTGGTGGTGGCCTACGCGATTGCCGGCACCACCGACATCGACCTGACCACCGAACCGCTGGGCACCGGCAGCGATGGCCAGCCGGTGTATCTGCGCGACATCTGGCCCAGCAACAAGGAAATCGGCGACGTGATCGCCGCGACCATCGGCCCGGAAATGTTCAAGCAGAACTATGCCGACGTGTTCAAGGGCGACACCCGCTGGAACACCATCAAGTCGCCCGACGGCGACCTGTACGACTGGGACGGCAGTTCGACCTACATCAAGAACCCGCCGTACTTCGACGGCATGACCATGCAGGTCGGCCACATCGAGGACGTGCACGGCGCGCGGGTGATGGGCCTGTTCGGCGATTCGATCACCACCGACCACATCTCCCCGGCCGGCAACATCAAGAAGGACTCGCCGGCGGGCCGCTTCCTGCAGGAGCGCGGCGTGCAGCCGGCCGACTTCAACAGCTACGGCAGCCGCCGGGGCAACGATGACGTGATGGTCCGCGGCACCTTCGCCAACATCCGCATCAAGAACCTGATGTTCGGTGGCGAGGAAGGGGGCAACACCCTGTACTTCCCCGCCGATGGCGGCGAACCGCAGAAGCTGGCGATCTACGATGCGGCCGTGAAGTACAAGGCCGAGGGCGTGCCGCTGGTGGTGTTCGCCGGCAAGGAATACGGCACCGGCTCGTCGCGCGACTGGGCCGCCAAGGGCACCAACCTGCTGGGCGTCAAGGCGGTGATCGCCGAGAGCTTCGAGCGCATCCACCGTTCCAACCTGGTCGGCATGGGCGTGCTGCCCCTGCAGTTCAAGGCGGGCGAGAACGCCCAGAGCCTGGGTCTGGATGGTTCGGAGACGATCGACATCACCGACCTGCAGGACGGCGCCAGCAAGACCGCCACCGTCACCGCCACCCGGGCCGATGGCACGGTCAAGACCTTCCAGGCGCACGTGATGCTGCTCACGCCCAAGGAAGTAGAGTACTTCAAGCACGGCGGCCTGCTGCAGTACGTGCTGCGCCAGCTGGCGGCCCAATAAGGCTCCCTGCCCCGCGCTGCGGGGACGGCCGCAGATGCCAGCGCACCCGCGCTGGCATCCTGCCGATCAGGGCCGCACGCCGTACAGGAACCAGGGTGCATGCGTGACCGCGCCGTACAGCGCCACGCTGCGCAGCCCGTCGTCCTGGCGGGTTTCGCCATCTGCCGCCTCGACGTTGCGCACGGTCACGGTCATGGTGAAGGCCGGATGCGGCAGTCCCCCGCTTTGATGGCAGACCACGCCGCGGTCGTCGGCGTGTACGTTCTGTTTGAAGCCCTCCGGGCAGCTGACCGCAGGGAATCGATAGCCAAGGTCATCTCCCGAGCCGGGCATCACGGCATGCACGGCATAAGCCACCGCCCCTTCGCCACCGCCGTGGGCCGGCACCAGCACCCGGAACTGCCCGGTCTCGCCGCGCGCCAGTACCGGGAAATCCAACTGCCGCAACGGCTCCGGCGCTGCCTGCGCGTGCGCGCCTGTGGCAGCGGCCAGCAGCAGCGCAGCGGCCCATCCGCAACGCCGGGGCCCCGCATGGAAGTGCTTCATGGTGAGTATCTCCGTGAGAGTCGAGCGTCCAAGTCTGCGCAGCGGGCCGCCGCGGCGTCTGTAGGAATACGTGCAGATGCGCCTCTCGCGCGCCCTTTGCCCACACGGCGTGCACACGGTTTTCACCGGCTCTTCGCCTTTTCCATTCGGCCCGGTATGCTGCCGGGGCATGAACTGACGGATACTCTCCGTCATCGCACCATTTCATCCACGTTTCCTGGAGGGGGAATATGAGTCTGGAACGTCCCTGGCTGCAGAGTTATCCGCAAGGCGTACCCGCCGAGATCGACGTCAACGAGTTCCACTCGGTGTCGGCCGTTTTCGACACCTCGGTGGCCAAGTTCCGCGACCGCCCCGCCTACTCCAGTTTCGGCAAGGTGCTCACCTACGGTGAGACCGATGCGCTGGTCGAGCAGTTCGCCGCCTACCTGCTGGGCGAGCTGCAGCTCAAGAAGGGCGATCGCGTCGCCCTGATGATGCCCAACTGCCTGCAGTACCCGGTGGCCACCTTCGGCGTGCTGCGCGCCGGCCTGACCGTGGTCAACGTCAACCCGCTGTACACCGCCCGCGAGCTCAAGCACCAGCTGGTGGACTCCGGCGCCACGGTGCTGGTGGTGGTGGACAACTTCGGGGACACCGTGCAGCAGGTCATCGCCGACACGCCCATCCGGCAGGTGATCACCACCGGCCTGGGCGACATGCTGGGCGTCAAGGGCGTCGTGGTGAACTTCGTGCTGAAGTACATCAAGAAGATGGTGCCCAACTACAGCCTGCGCGGCGCGATCCGCTTCAACCAGGCGCTGAAGATCGGCAGCCGCCACACCCTGCCGAAGGTCGAGATCGACCACGACGACGTGGCGTTCCTGCAGTACACCGGCGGCACCACCGGCGTGGCCAAGGGCGCCATGCTGACCAACCGCAACCTGGTCGCCAACATGCAGCAGGCCTCGGCCTGGATCTCCGCCTCGGGCATCGAGATGGGCAAGGAGTGGATCATCACCGCCCTGCCGCTGTACCACATCTTCGCGTTGACCGCGAACGGCCTGGTCTTCATGAAGTTCGGTGGCTGCAACCACCTGATCACCAATCCGCGCGACATGAAGGGCTTCGTCAAGGAGCTGAAGTCGACCCGGTTCACCGCCATCACCGGCGTCAACACGCTGTTCAACGGCCTGCTCAACACCCCCGGCTTCGACGAGATCGACTTCTCCTCGCTGAAGGTCACCCTGGGTGGCGGCATGGCGGTGCAGCGCGCCGTGGCCGAGCGCTGGAAGAAGGTCACCGGCGTGACCCTGGTCGAGGCCTACGGCCTCACCGAAACCTCGCCGGCGGCCTGCATCAACCCGCTGACCCTGGCCGAGTACAACGGCGCGATCGGCCTGCCGATCCCGTCCACCGACGCCTGCGTGAAGGACGACAACGGCAACACGCTGCCGGCCGGTGACGTCGGCGAGCTGTGCATCAAGGGCCCGCAGGTGATGAAGGGCTACTGGCAGCGTCCGGAGGAAACCGCCAAGGCGGTCGATGCCGAGGGCTGGCTGCACACCGGCGACATGGCGCGCATGGACGAACAGGGCTTCTTCTACATCGTGGACCGCAAGAAGGACATGATCCTGGTGTCCGGCTTCAACGTGTACCCGAACGAAGTCGAGGACGTGATCGCGATGATGCCCGGCGTGCTCGAAGTGGCCGCGGTCGGCGTGCCGGATGAAAAATCCGGCGAAGTGGTGAAGGTCGTCATCGTCAAGAAGGACCCGAACCTGACCGCCGAGCAGGTCAAGGAACACGCGCGCGCCAACCTGACCGGCTACAAGCACCCCAGAATCGTTGAATTCCGAAAGGAGCTGCCGAAGACCAATGTCGGCAAGATTCTGCGCCGTGAACTGCGCGATACGCCCGCCCCGTAAGGGTTTGCGCCTATCGTGAACGAACAGGGCCTGCACCGGCGACGGGGCAGGCCTTTTTCATGGCTGCATGCCCGGGGGGTGTAGCATCGCCGCGTGTGGACCCGTCCGGCCCGCCGACCACAACATCCTCCCTGCGGGCCCGCATCGTTGAGGAAATCGCCATGAGCACCATCGAAAAGCTGCCCGTCAGCCACCGCTACGCCACCATCCGTACTGAAACCACCGGCGACGATGCCGCACATTGGCTGTTCATGCATGCCGACGCCACCAGCGGTGTGCGTCCCTGCTGCCGCAAGGACATGCTGGATGAAATGTGGAACTACATGAGCGCTATCACGCGCACGCCGGCCGAGCGCAACAGCGGCAAGCTGCGCCATTTCGTGCTGGCCTCCGACGCCACGGCCTACAACCTGGGCGGCGATCTGGACCTGTTCACCCGCCTGATCCGCGAAGGCAACCGCGACCGCCTGCTCACCTACGCCCAGCGGTGCGTGGAAGGCGTGCACCACCTGCACACCGGCTTCGGCGGCGACGTGCGCTCCATCGCGCTGATCCAGGGCGATGCGCTGGGTGGCGGCCTGGAGATGGCTCTGGCCTGCCACACCATCGTGGCCGAGGAAGGCTGCGGCATGGGCCTGCCGGAGGTGCTGTTCGGCCTGTTCCCGGGCATGGGGGCGTATTCCTTCCTGTGCAAGCGGGTGGCCCCGCAGCTGGCCGAGAAGATCATCCTGGACGGCCGGGTGTACAGCGCCGAGGAAATGCACGCGATGGGCGTGGTGGACGTGCTGGTGCCCAAGGGCCAGGGCGTGAAGGCGGTCGAAGACCTGATCCGCCAGCACCAGCGCATTCCGCATTCCTACCTGGCCATGAACGCGGCACGCAACCTGGCCCAGGCCGTGCGTTACGACGAACTGCTGGAGATCACCAAGGTGTGGGTCGATTCGGCCCTGGCGCTCGGCGACAAGTCGCTGCGCACGATGGACCGCCTGATCAAGGCACAGACCCGCCGCGCCACCCTTGACGTCGCCTGAGTTCCACCCTCCCCTGCTGTTGTTCAAGCCCGGCCGCTGCCGGGCTTTTTTATGGTTCTTCCCGCCGCCGCCCGGTCGCCGCGCCTGGGCTGGCCCGATCAGGCGCGCGGCTGTATGGTGCCCTCCCCCATCATCCTCAAGGACCGATGTTGATGTCTCCGCAGCGATGTGATCTGGAGCGGCGTCGCATGCGCATGCTCCTGTGTACGGCACTCCTGGTCATCGCCCCCGTGGCCGACGCGCTCGCGTCCGACGACGTGCCCAGCGCGGTCGAGGCGTTCATTCTCGAGACCGTGCTGGCCGATGAGGTACGCACGCTTGAACAGGGGGGCAAGACGTCGCTTCTCGCGCCGACGGACGTCTCCGCCCCGGGGGCCGCGGCCGCCGCGTCGAGGGTGCGGCAGCAGTTCGCGGCGTTCTACCGCGGGGAACGCACGCCGGTCCGCGCCATTCCGCACATGGCGGTGGTGATTGCGATGACCGCCGCGCGGCTTGAACACCCCGAGCAATGCCGCACCGATCACCGCACCTGCGCCGAGGCCATCCGGCGTTCGGGGCCCACCCGCGACGACACGGACGGTCTGCAGACCGCCGTGGCACGGTTTCAGGCGGCCGGTCTGGACATGAGCGCCCTTGAATCGAGCGGTGCACCGCCGACGGAGTGAGGGCTCAGCGCACGTCGCTGTCGTTGTCGCTGGGTCGCGCGCGCTGGCGCGCCCGCGCATCCAGCGCCTGGCGCCCTTCCTTGATGCCGCCCTGCAGCGCCGACAGGCGCTGACGCCATTCGCTCTTGAGCTGCCAGTCGGCCATGCGCATCAGGTCGCCGGCGCGGTTGGCCACGCGCACCAGGCCCAGGTTGCTGGCCACGCCCTTGATGGCATGTGCCTGCTCGCGGAAATGCACCCAGTCCGCACGTTCGCCGTCGGCGGTGGCCACGGCCACGCACTGATCGGCATCGGCCAGGCACTGCCGGATGAATTCCCGCTCGAAGCCATCGCCCATGCCCAGCGACGCCAGCTCGTCCAGCACGCCCGGGTCGAGCACGCCGTCGAGCTGGGTGGCGGTGCGCACGATCGGCGCGCTGGCCTTGAGCTGGCCGTTGGACGCGATATCGGCCAGGGTGTCCAGCAGGCGTACCGCCACCACCGGCTTGGCCAGGAAAGTGTGCGCACCGGCCTGGGTGCAGCGCTGGATCGCCTCGGGGGTGACATCGGCACTGAGCACCAGCACCGGTGTGCGCGGCCCGCCGCCGGCCTGCATCACGCGCAGCTCCTTGAGCATGTCCAGGCCGCTCATGCCGGGCATGTGCAGGTCCACGATGGCCGCGTCGAAGTCGCTTTCGGCCATTGCATCCAGCACCGCCTCACCGCCGTTGACACACAACACCTTGTGCCCGGCCTTCTGCAGCAGCCGCTGCAGCACCATCCGGTTGGCTTCATGGTCGTCGGCCACCAGGATCTGCATGCTGCGCACGCGCGCCCGGTGGCGCAGGAACGGGTCAGCGAAGGCGATCACATTGCCGCTGCCGTCCTGGTCGCCGTCACCGACCAGGGCCGGGGTCACGGTGGACAGCGGCACCCGCGGCGGCGCGAACGGCAGCTCGACCCAGAAGCGGCTGCCCTGCGGCGGATTGTCGTCGTAGCCGATTTCGCCGCCCATCGCTTCGGCCAGGCCTTTGGCGATGGTGGTGCCGAGCCCGGTGCCTTCGTGGCGGCGCGCCATGCTGACGTCGGCCTGCTCGAACGCCTCGAACAGCCGCGGGCGCATGGCCGGCGCCACGCCGATGCCGGTATCGAGGATGTCGAAGCGCAGCCGGACCCCACCCTGCGCATCGGCGCTGAGCACGCCCACGCGGATCTCGACCTTGCCGTGGTCGGTGAACTTCACCGCGTTGCCGGCCAGGTTGAGCAGGATCTGACGCAGATGGCCGATGTCGCCGCGCAGCAGCGGCGGCACGTTGTCGGCGATCTTTACCCGGTAATCCAGCCGCTTGGCCTTGGCCTGCGGCAGCAGGATCAGGCCGATGGCCTGGATCACGTCGCCCAGCGCGAAATCCTCGGCCGTCACGCGCAGCTTGCCGGCTTCGATGGCCGAGATGTCCAGCACCTCCTCCACCAGCGCCAGCAGGCTGCGCGAAGATGCCTGGATGGTGTTCACGCACTCGCGCTGTTCGTCGTCCAGGCGGGTGGTGGCCAGCACCTCGGTCATGCCCGACAGGCCGTTGAGGGGGGTGCGGAATTCATGGCTCATGTTGGCCAGGAAGCGGCTCTTGGCCTCGCTGGCCCGGCGTGCCTCGTCCATCGCGTGGGTCAGCTGGCGCAGCAGGGTCGAAAAATACAGCGGCACCGCCGCCAGCCCGAGCCACAGGCCGAAGGCCAGCCGCGCGTTCTGTTGCCAGTACGGGGTCATCACTGCGGTGCAGCCGAAGCTGACCAGCGCCATCGCGACGGCGACGTACAGGTAGTTGTTGCCGAAGCGCATGCCGTTGCCCACGGTCACCCACATCACCACGATGTAGACCCAGGCCAGCGGCTCGCCCATCTGCACCATGCCGGCCGCGATCAGCCCGTAATCGGCCAGCATGCCCGCCACGCGGCGCGGGTCCGAGCGCCCCGGCCGGGCCAGCAGCCACCCGAACAACGCCAGCGACAGCACCAGGCCGGTCAGCACGATGGCCAGCACGCCGTGGTACTGCGCCGGCGGCAGGTCGTGGCGCACGCTGGGCATGGCCACGTAGGTCAGGATCAGCGTGATCAGCACGATGCGGACGATGGCCTGCCCGTGCTCGGTATCCGGGCGTTGCGCCAGCCTGTGTTTCAGCCGCTGGTACAGACGCTGCATGTCACATCCCCGGGCGCGTCGACGCCGTGGAGTGCTGGGCACAGATCGCATCGAGCTGCTCACGCCCGCGCAGCAGCGCGTCCACACAGCGCGGGTCGAACAGGCGCCCGCGCTGGGCGTAGAGGTAGGCCAGGGTCGCCTCCATGCTCCACGCCTCCTTGTACGGTCGTGGCGAGATCAGCGCGTCGAACACGTCGGCCACCGCCACGATCCGCGCCTCCAGCGGGATCGCGTCGCCGACCAGCCCGTCCGGGTAGCCGCTGCCGTCGTAGCGTTCGTGATGGCGCAGGGCGATCAGCGCCCCCACCTGGATGAAGCGGTTCTGGCTGCCACTGAGCAGTTCGTAGCCGATGCGCGGATGCCGGCGCATGATCACCAGTTCCTCCTCGTTGAGCTTGCCCTGCTTGAGCAGCACCGCATCGGGGATGGCGATCTTGCCCATGTCGTGCAGCGGGGCGGCCATCTCGATCAGCTTGACCTCTTCCTCCGGCAGGCCGAGCTGTTCGGCAATCAGGCCGGCCACGTGCGCCATGCGCTCCAGGTAGGCGCTGGTGCCGGCATCACGGAACTCGATGGCGCGCGCCAGCCGCGACAGGGTCTCGCGCTCGCGCTCCTCGACCTCGTGCATGCTGGCCAGCAGGCGCTGCTCCAGCGACAGCGCGCGTTGCTTGACGTTCTCCGACTGCTGCCGCAGCTGCAGCAGGTTGTAGCAGCGCGCGCGCAGTTCGCGCGGCCGGATCGGCTTGACCAGGAAATCGATGACGCCCGCTTCCAGCGCCGCCTGGCGGATCGGCTCGTCGCCGACCACGGTGATCAGGATCACCGGGATGTCGCGGTGCTTGGGCAGGCGGCGGAAACGACGGGCGAACTCCAGTCCGTCCATCTCCGGCATGCGGTAGTCGAGCAGCAGCAGATCCACCGGATGCGACTCGCACCACGCCAGCGCCGTCAACGGGTCCCCGAAGTCGTGCACGCTCAGTTCCGGCGCGATGTCTTCGATGACATGGCGCAGCATGGTTCGCGCGGACGTTTGATCGTCTACGATGACAATATTCAAGGCTGCTTCCGCCGTCTTCCTGGACCACACTGGAACATGCAGCGAAGAGGATACCCCGCCGCTCTGCACACTGGCACCTTGCATGAGTCCCGCCTCCGGTGATGATCGCCCAGTTCATGATCGTCGTCACAGTGTGATGCGCATGTCACGCACCGCCCCGCCCCATCATGGTCCGTGGCCATCACCCCCGAACATCGCAATAGCCCACGCAGAAACCATACGCGTGCGGCCACGCCAGCGGAAGCCCACCCGGGTGGGCCTTTCGGGCCACACGGAATGCAGTTCTCAGTTTTCCGGACGCATGTAGGGGAACAGCAGCACGTCGCGGATCGAGCTGCTGCCGGTCAGCAGCATCACCAGGCGGTCGATGCCGATGCCCAGACCGCCGGTCGGGGCCATGCCGTACTCCAGCGCACGGATGTAATCGGCGTCGTAGTGCATGGCCTCGTCGTCGCCGCCCTCCTTGGCCGTCACCTGCGCCTGGAAACGGGCGGCCTGGTCTTCCGGGTCGTTCAACTCGGAGAAGCCGTTGGCCAGTTCCTTGCCGTTGATGAACAGCTCGAAGCGGTCGGTGTAGCCGGGCTGGTCGTCATTGGCGCGAGCCAGCGGCGACACCTCGACCGGGTGGTCGGTGATGAAGGTCGGCTGCACCAGGGTGTGCTCGACGGTCGCCTCGAAGATCTCCAGCAGCAGCTTGCCCCAGCCGTAGGACGGCTTGATGCGGATCTTCAGGCGCTCGCAGTGGGCGGCCAGCGCGTCGCGGTCGGTGCAGTCGGCCGCGCTGATCTCCGGGTTGTGGTGGCGCACCGCCTCGTCCATGCGCCAGCGGCGGAACGCCGGGGCCAGGTCGATGGTGGCGCCATCCCACTCCACCGTGGTGGTGCCCAGCACCTTGCTGGCCACGTCGCGGATCACGCCTTCGGTCAGGTCCATCACCTCGTTGTACGTGGCGTAGGCCTCGTACAGCTCCATCATGGTGAATTCCGGATTGTGCCGGGTGCTGACGCCTTCGTTGCGGAAGTTGCGGTTGATTTCGTACACGCGCTCCAGGCCACCCACGACCAGACGCTTCAGGTACAGCTCCGGGGCCACGCGCAGGTACAGGTCCAGGTCCAGCGCGTTGTGGTGGGTGGTGAACGGCTTGGCCGTGGCGCCGCCGGGGATGTAATGCATCATCGGCGTTTCGACTTCCAGGAAGTCGCGGTTGTCCAGCCACGCACGCATGGCGCGGATGATCCGCGAGCGCTTGATGAACACCTCGCGCGACTCCGGCGTCACGATCAGGTCGACGTAGCGCTGGCGGTACCGCTGCTCGACGTCGGCCAGGCCGTGCCACTTGTCCGGCAGCGGGCGCAGCGACTTGGTCAGCAGGCGGATGCTGGTGGCCTTGACCGACAGCTCGCCGGTCTTGGTACGGGTCAGCCCGCCCTCGACGGCGATGATGTCGCCCACGTCCCAGCCCTTGAAGGCGGTGTAGGCATCGCCCAGGGTGCTGCCCTGGAGGAACAGCTGGATGCGGCCGGATTCGTCCTGGATCTGGGCGAAGCTGGCCTTGCCCATCACGCGCTTGGCCATCAGGCGGCCGGCCATCTTCACCTGGCGGTCGGAGGCTTCCAGCGCCTCGGCGGTCCACTGTTCGGCGTCGGCGAACTCGGCCTGCAGGGTGCCGGCGAACTGCTCGCGGCGGAAATCGTTCGGGTAGGCGATGCCCTGCCCGCGCAGCGCGGTCAGTTTCGCGCGGCGCTCGGCGATGAGGCTGTTCTCGTCGACGGGAGGCTGCGGCGCGGCGGTCTGATCGTTCATGGCGTGGGTCTGTGTATGGCGGGGGGAGTGGGGGTCCCCGCCATCATGCCGATGGTCGGGGGGAATTGCGAAACCGGGCGTGGCCCGGGGGACAACGGAACGGGGCCGCGCGTGGCGGCCCCGACGGTCAGGCGTCGGTGCGTTTGGCACCCACGGCCAGGCCGGACTTCAGGCTGGCTTCGACGAACTCGTCGAGGTCGCCGTCCAGCACCTTCTGCGTATCCGAGCGTTCGATGCCGGTGCGCAGGTCCTTGATGCGGCTCTGGTCGAGCACGTAATTGCGGATCTGGCTGCCCCAGCCGATGTCGGACTTGGTGGCTTCCACCGCATCGCGCTCGGCGTTGCGCTTCTGGATTTCCAGCTCGTACAGCTTGGCGGCCAGCATCTTCATCGCGTTGTCGCGGTTCTGGTGCTGGCTGCGGCCGGTCTGGCAGGCCACGACCGTGTTGGTCGGGATGTGGGTGATACGCACCGCCGACTCGGTCTTGTTGACGTGCTGGCCACCGGCACCGGAGGAGCGGTACACGTCAGTGCGCAGGTCGGCCGGGTTGATGTCGATCTCGATGTTGTCGTCCACTTCCGGGGACACGAACACCGAGGTGAAGCTGGTGTGGCGGCGGTTGTCCGAATCGAACGGCGACTTGCGCACCAGGCGGTGCACGCCGGTTTCGGTCTTCAGCCAGCCATAGGCGTAATCACCTTCCACGCGCAGCGTGGCCGACTTGATGCCGGCAACGTCGCCACCGGACACTTCCATCAGCTCGGTCTTCCAGCCGCGCGACTCGCACCAGCGCAGGTACATGCGCAGCAGGATTTCGGCCCAGTCCTGGGCTTCGGTGCCACCGGCACCGGCCTGGATGTCGACGAAGGCCGCGGCGTTGTCCATCTGGCCGGAGAACATGCGCTGGAATTCCAGCTGCTCCACGTGCTTCTGGTACTTGTCCAGGTCGGCGACCACGGCCAGCGCGGTATCTTCGTCCTGCTCGCTCTCAGCCAGCTCCAGCAGCTCGCCGGACTCGGCCAGCCCGTCCAGGATGGAGGCGATGCCGCCAACGGTTTTTTCCAGGTTGGCGCGCTCGCGCCCCAGGTTCTGGGCGTACTCGGCGTTGTTCCAGATATCCGGGTTTTCCAGTTCCCGGGTTACTTCTTCCAGACGCTCTTTCTTGGCGTCGTAGTCAAAGATACCCCCTGAGCGAGAGCACGCGATCGGTGAGATCGGTGATCCGCTGGCGGACAGGATTGAGCTCGATCATGTCGGCAGTTAATGCGTGCGAAAAGACTGTCAATGATAGCCCATCCGGCGCCTTCACGCCGGGGTGGAGGCCGCGCGCCGGGCCGATTGGGGCATCGCGTCAAGAAAACGACACCGGGCGCCACAGCGGGCCGGTGCAGACGGTAGACTGCCCGCCGGCCGCACCCGCCCTGCCCCCGCAGGAGGCCCGGCCGCCCCTGCAATCACATGGAGTTCTACCCTGATGAGGAAGTCATCCTCGGCCGCCCTGCTGGCCATCGCCTGCCTGGCCGCCGGTACCGCCTCGGCCATCGATCTCAAGCAACTGTCCAGCACCGGCATGAAAGCCGGCCAGGCCCTGACCCTGTCCGACCAGGACGTGGCCAAGGCGGCCGACCAGGCCTGCGTGTACATGGACAAGGACAACAAGGTCGCCCCGGCCAACAACCCCTACGCACAGCGCCTGGCCAAGATCACCGAAGGCCTCGCCAACGAAGACGGCCTGAGCCTCAATTTCAAGGTCTACCTGACCGAAGACGTCAACGCCTGGGCGATGGCCAACGGCTGCGTGCGCGTCTACTCCGGCCTGATGGACATGGCGTCGGACGATGAAGTGCGTGGCGTGATCGGCCATGAGATCGGCCACGTCAAGCTGGGCCACAGCAAGACCAAGATGCGCACCGCCATGCTGACCTCGGCCGGTCGCGACACGCTCGCCGCGTCGGGCAACGCCAACATCGCCGAGCTCACCCAGGGCCAGCTCGGCGAACTGGCCGAGGGCTTCGTCAACGCGCAGTTCTCGCAGAAGGAAGAAAGCGCGGCCGACGAGTACGGCTACCGCTTCATGAAGCGCCACAACTACGATCCGGCGGCACTGGCCAGCATGTTCCGCAAGCTGTCCAGCAAGGGCGGCCTGATGTCCTCGCATCCGGGCTCGGATGCCCGTGCCGGTCGCATCGACGCGATGATCAAGAAGGACGGCAAGCGCTGAGCTGCCTGATGGCCTCCCGGCGTGCCGGGAGGCCGGGCCGGCTGACGGCACCACGCCCTCAGCCGGTGGTCTGCACCGCCAGCGCCTGCCGGAACAGCGGCAGCTGCCGCCGGCTGCACGGCACCCTCGCGCCGTCGTCCATGTGCAGCAGCGCCTCGCCGCCCTCCAGCGGCTCGATCGAGACCAGCCGGCGCGCATTGACCAGCCAGCTGCGATGGGCGCGTACGAACACCGCCGGGTCCAGCTTGGTCTCCAGCGCAGCCATCGTGGTGCGCAGCGGATAATCGTGCCCGCGCACGCGCAGATTGACGTAGTTGCCCGCCGCCTGGGCGTATTCGATATCGGCGGTGGCCACCAGGAAGTCGCGCCCCAGCTTGCGCACCAGGAACCGCTCCGGCCGCTCCACCGCCTCCACCGGCGGGGCATCGTCCGGCGCCACCAGCAGGTGCGCCTCGCCCTGCCGGCGCCGTCCGAACCAGCCGAAGAAGTGTTCGATCGCCACGAAGGTGAAGAACGCGCGGACATCCTTGAGGTACTCGTAAAGACCCCGCGCCAGCCAGGTGGCATCGTCCTGGTAATGGTGGCCCAGTGCGGCATACGCCAGATGCCGCAACGCCATCATCCCCACCACATGCACCAGCGACCATGCCACGCTCGCGGCCACGTACAGCGGCAGCCGCCGTCGCCACGTGTCGGCATGCAGCGGCCATCGCTGGCAGCCCCACCACAGCACCGGCAGGGTCAGCAGGATGACCGCGGCGCTGCTCAGCTCCCAGATCATCGGCTCCCACACGTCCAGGCGGCTGCCTCGCCGATCCGCATCCATCACCTCGACCAGCGCATTTGCCACGGCACTGGTCAGCAGGATCACCGACCACACCAGCATGCGCATGCCAGGTCGCCACCGCACCGGGGTGCCGTTCGCCATTGCGTCGTCCATCGCCAAAGGGTCGTCAGCGTGCCTCATCGTGCGCATGGTAGTGCGCGCCACCCGTCCCCTGGCGACCGCCATTGGTCACTTGCCACGCGGACAGTCCCCTCTTGAGGGCCTTCGCCCCTTTCCGGCGCGCGCCGGCAGCCGCTATCGTTGGCGTCGACGCCGGCGATGGCCCGGCAGTGAGGAATACGGATGTTCCAGACGCATTGGCACGTGTGGCTGCAGTCGTTCTTCGACGCGGCATGGATGATGCCGTTGATGACCTTCGTCACCGCGCTAGGCTACGAGTGGGCCTACGTCCTGTTGATCGTGGTGTGCAGCTTCGGCGTCCGCCTGCGCGCCGGGCTGGGGATGCTGCTGGCGGTACTGCTGATGTCGATGGTCACCCACGCGATCAAACAGGGGGCGGCGCTGCCCCGCCCCAGCGATGTGGACATCCACGTGCTCGACAAGGGACGCGCGGATCAAGGCCTGGTCGCGGACGGTGCCGCGCCGACCTTCTGGTCGCTGCCGTCCGATGAGGCGATCGCCAGCCTGCGCGCGCAGCCGGACCCCGACTACGGTTTCATCAGCGGTCATGTCGGCGTGGCGACCGCCGCGATGGCGGCGCTGGTGCTGGGCATGGGCATCCGCAGCCGCCGCTGGCGGATCGCGCTGCTGGTGGGCTGGCCACTGCTGATGGCCCTGTCGCGGATGTACCTTGGCCGCCATTTCCTGGCCGACGTGATGGGCGGCTGGCTGGTCGGCATGATGCTGGCGTGGTTTGCCTGGTACTGCCTGCCTGCGCCGCACGCCACGCCGCACGACCGGCAGCGTTTATCCATTCTCGGCGCGCTGGGCGTTGCCGTGACGACCGCGGCGCTGACGACCGATCTGGTGCCCGCCGACAGCGCAGGGCGCCTGCTCGGCCTGGTGCTGGTGTTCGGCGTGCTGCACTGGCGCGGCTGGCCCCTGGATCCGCGTACCGCGTGGCAGCGGATCGGGCGGGTACTTGCCGTGACAGCGCTCTATCTCGCCATCGGCCCCCTGCTTGACGCGATTGCCGTCGGGTTGGCGCTACCGGACGTCGCGCTGGTGGATGTGGTGTTCAACGCCCTCGGCAGCGCTGCGGTCTTCATGGGCGGCATTGCCTTGGCGGGACGCTGGCCGCTGGCCGACCGTACCGCGCCGGTGAACGCCTCCGCCGGATGAACGGCGGAGGCATGCTCCCGCATCGGGCGGCGCGGCTCACTTCACCTCGAACTCCCCGACCAGCACCGTGTCGGCGCGATCCTTCAGCCGCAGGGTGACCTGCTGGTCGCGCTGGTCGCGGCTGCCCCACTTCGTGCTCAGGCGCAGCATCAACGTGGTCGCGCCGGTGACCAGCTGCTCGCGGCTGCCGAAGAAGTTGGCCTCCACTTTGTAGGTACCCGGTTTGGCGTCGCGCAGCGAGAACTGCTCGGGGCCATAGCCGCCGGTGAAGTCCTGCGACATCTGTCCGCCCTGGTAGGTCAGGCGGTTGCCGTAGTACGCGCGCTCGCCGTTGGGGTCGGTGACCCACAGATCCATGTCGCTGTTGTCGCTGTCCCAGCTCAGCACCACGCGCAGGTCCAGCGGCATGGCACGGCGCAGGCGCGGATCGATGCCGCGGGGATCGACGCGTTCGCGCGCGATCAGCGTGTTCGCTTCGTCCAGCGCGATCATCGAGATACCGTCGAAACGGTCATCCCAGGGGCGCACCACCACCTCGTACAGCGACGCCAGTGCGGCCTGGTGCTGGCCACTGGCCTCCAGTGCCAGGCCAAGATCGCGGAAACTCTGCGGCTCCTCCTCGCCGATCGCCAGCACGTCACGGAACACCGGCACGGCCAGTGCCGGCGCCTTGGCCTGCAGCAGCCGATAGCCCAGCACGCGCAGCACATGGCGGTTCTCCAGCTGCATCTCGGCCAGGTTGGACAGCACCCGCAGCGCGAGGTCACGCTGGCCGGCGGCCAACAGCAGGTCGGCCACATCCAGGTAGAAGGCGGTGCTGTCGGCATGCTGCTCGCGCTCGGCCAGGTACAGCCCATACAGCGCGTCGGGGGCGGCGTCGCGCAGGCGGCGGGCGTAGGCCGAGTCCGGCGCCCACGCGGCCACCGTGATCGCAAGTGCACCGTCGTTGGCCCGGCCACCCGCGCGCTCAGCGGACGCAGCACGGCGTGCACGGCTGGCCGCCGGCATCGGCGCAGGCGCTGCCACCGCATCGGCCGCAGACTCGGCGGCCGCCAGCATGGCCTGGGGGGCGGGCCGCACCATCGGTGCCGGCGGTGCGGGCGCTGCCATCGCCACCGACGCCGCCACTGACGCCACCTTGGCCGTCTCGACTACCGGGGCACCCTTGGGCCACGGCGTGTTCCACCAGCGTTCGCGATCGGCGAACCGGCGGGCGATCTGGTCCAGCCGGCGCTGCCGCGCCTGCGCCTCGTCGGCAACGCGCACCGCGTGCAGGCGGTCGTAGTCGGCGCGCAGCGGCGCGGGCGGCCGGATGCCGTAGCGCAGGTAGTCGTCCAGCGTTTCCAGTACCAGCAGCGACGTGTCCGCATCGACCAGACCGAACTGCTGCGACAGCGTCCGCATCGCGGTGGCATTGCCCTGCGGATCGGCCGCGTACTGCGCCAGGCGGGCCTGCGCCCATGCGTCCGCCACGAGGCGGCCGCCCAGCAGGCGGGCGTCGGCAACGGCCACCCGATGTTCCTGGATGCGCCCATCGCCCAGCCGGACGCGCACGGTCACCCCGCCTCCATCGCGCTGCACCCGCCCCAGCACGCGCAACCAGCCCTGGCCGGCGCTGGCGGCGTCGGCCACGAGCGCATCGACGCCCTGCCCGTCCAGGCCGACCACCTCGGCACCCTGCGCCAGCAGCAACGGCAGAACCGCATCAACCTCCTGCGCGCTGGAAAGCAGCAGGGTCCGGCCGTGGTGCGCATCGGTCCAGGCCCGCAGCCGTGCCGCGTCGGTGCGCGCGCCGGCCGTGCTCAGCGCGTACAGGCGCTGGTCCGGCCGCAGCGTGGGCAGGCCGCGTGCTCCGTAGTTCGACAGGCCATCGCTGACCAGCAGGTACTCCTTGATATCGGCCTTCGGATGCCAGTCACCCAGGGCGCTGGCCCCGTCCTGCGGCAGGCTGGCCAGGTGCGCACGCAGCGCGCTCCAGTCGCCGCGGCGGATGTCGAAGTCGCGCGGTGCTTCGGCGCGATCACGCAGCACCGTCAACTGCACCTGGCCCGTGCCGATCGCCTGGAAATAGCGGTCCAGCACCGCCAGCTCGGCGGCACGGTCGCGCTGCCGCGCCGAGCCGGAGGCATCCCACAACAGGCCCACCCGCGTGGGCAGCACCCGCGGTGCGGTCGTCACCGGCAGCGGAATCTGCGCCAGCAGGTAGCGCTGTCCGTCATGCACGCCGGTCACCGCATCGGACTGGCGCACCTGCGGCAGCGACCATTGCAGGTGCGGGGGCAGCGCCCCGCCATCGCCCTTCCACTGGGCCTGGTAGCTGCCTCCCTGCAGCTGGAATGCCACCGGCGCCGCGGCGACCGGCTGCGGCGCACCCGTGCCGGCCACCTGCAGGCGCAGCGACACCTGCGCGGCATCGCGCGCGAACTGCATCGGCAGTGTCCAGCGCAGCCCCTGCGCATCCACCGGCAGCGTTTCGCGCACCGTCAGCGCAACCCGACGGCTGCCCCGGGCGGGAATGGGATAGACACGGAGACGGAACTGGTTGCCGGCGGTCTGCTCAAGCAGGCCCGGGTCGACCCGGCGCCGCTCGATCGCCTCGAACACCTGGCGGCCCTGCGCCTTCGGCACCGGCACCGCGTCGCGCAGCACGCCATCGATGTCCAGCGCAAACCCGGCGACCTGCTGGCCGGCGGCCAAGGGGAATTCCAGCTGCCCTTCCAGGACGCGGGCGTTGGGATTGAAGAACTCCATCTCGATCCGGGTTTCACCCAGCCCGGCCACCACGCGGCTGTCCAGTACAACATCGCGCAATTGCACCGGCACGTCAGCGCCGGCCACCTGCAGCACCGGTGCCACGGCCGGCGCATCGACGGCGACTGCCGTCGGACGCGGCGGCGGGAACCGGCGCGCGTCCACCGTTCCGACCTGCATGACCAGCCCGAGCATGACGAGCATGCCGATCCCACGAAGTGCGCGTTCCATATGACGCTCCCGATCCGATGACAGCAGGTTGAACGGATGATGCCGGCAAACGGGGTTGAGCGATGACATCGCTTGGCGGCCCGGACGCGGTGGCCCAAGATGCTGCTCCCCACATGGTCCCCCACAAGGACGTTCCGATGCGATCCGCCACGGCGCTGCTGCCCCTGCTCCTGTTGTCCCCCCTCGTTCCCGCGCAGGCCGCGTCGCCCGGCGGCGAACGCTTCACCCATCACGACTGGACCCTTGCCTGCGACAACACCCGCACCTGTCGCGCCGCCGGCTACCAGAACGATGACGAAGGGGGCAACGCGCCCGTGTCGGTCCTGCTGACCCGGCGCGCCGGCCCGAACCAGCCTGTCAGCGCTGAGCTGATGCTCGGCCAGTACGACGAAACCACCTTCCCCGCGGGCTTGACCCTGCAGATCAATGGGGTCGCGCTGGGCGCCCTTGTGTACAACCGCGAGGACGGCAGCGCCACGCTCACCGCGCCGCAGGTGGCCACGCTGCTGGCCGCGCTCAAGCGCGACAGCCACATCGACGTGATCGGCAACGATGGCCAGCGCTGGGTCCTGTCCGATCGGGGCGCGTCGGCAGTGCTGCTGAAGATGGATACGCTGCAGGGCCGGCTCGGCACCCCCGGTGCGCTGATGCGCAAGGGCAACGCCGCCGAAGGCAGCGTGCTGCCGGCGCTGCCGGTGCCGGTGGTGACGCTCGGCAAGGCGTTCGCCACCCGGCCCGCCGATGCGGCATTGGCCCATTCCCCGGCGCTGCGCGCCGCGTTGGCCGCTGCCACCTCGCCTGACGACTGCGAAGCGCTGGGTCCGGGCGAAGGCCTGGTCGAGGGCGAAGCGCCGCAGGAAATGACCGTCACCCGCCTGTCCGCCAGCAAGCTGCTGGTGTCGGTCGGCTGCTGGCGCGCGGCCTACAACACCGGCGATGGCTACTGGGTGATCAACGACCGCGCGCCCTATGCGCCGCTGCTGGTGACCACGCTGGGCGGCGACGACGACGGCCGCACCATCACCTCGGCCAGCAAAGGCCGCGGGCTCGGCGACTGCTGGTACACCGCCGCCTGGAGCTGGGACGGCACCCGCTTCGTGCCCACCGCCGAATCCAGCACCGGCCTGTGCCGGCTGGTAGCGGCGGGCGGTGCGTGGGACATGCCGACGCTGGTCACCCGCGTGCAGGAGTGAGCGGCACGGCTCACGCGTTGGCGCAGTGCTCCACGATCAACTGGATCGCGCCGCCACCGCGGTAGTCGTCGCTCACCAGCCGGTAGGCGATATGGACGTGGTTGGCCGGCGCATTGCCGGTCCAGCCGCTGAAATGGATCGCGTTGACCGGCTCGGCGCGGCCGGGAACGCGCAGGCTGAGCTTCAGGTGCTTTTCCTTCAGCACCTGCCAGCGCGCCACCTGGAAGTGGCCGTCGAACAGCGGCTCGGGGAAACCCTGCCCCCAGGGGCCGGCCAGGCGCAGCGCTTCGGCGTGGCGGAAATCCAGCTCGTTGCCATCGAGCTCGCCGTCGCTCAGCAGCTGCTGCTGCAGTGCGGCCGGGTCCATGCTGGCCTCGACCACGGCAACGAAGGCCTGCTGGAAGTCGGGCAGCCGCGCGTGCGGCAGGCTCAGCCCCGCAGCCATTGCATGGCCACCGAACTTGTCGATCAGGCCCGGATGGGCGGCATTGACCAGCGCCAGTGCGTCACGGATGTGGAAGCCGGGAATCGACCGCGCCGACCCGCGCAGCGAATCGCCGCCCGGCTCGGCCGGTGCAAATGCGATGACCGGACGGTGCAGGCGATCTTTCATCTTCGAGGCCACCAGCCCGACCACACCCGGGTGCCATTCCGGATCGAACAGGCACGCCGCGATCGGGCGCTCGCCTTCCGCGTGCAGGACGGCGCGCGACACAGCCAGTTCCGCGTCATCGGTCATCACCTGCTGCACCGCACGGCGTTCTGCGTTGATCTGCTCCAGCGTGCCGGCGATGTCGCGCGCCTGGGCGACATCCTCGGTAAGCAGCAGCTCAATGCCGAGCGCCATGTCCTCCAGCCGCCCGGCCGCGTTCAGGCGCGGCCCCAGCGCGAACCCGATATCGGTGGCGGTCAGCCGTTTCGGGTCACGGCCGCTGGCGGCGATCAGCGCCTGCAGGCCGACGCAGCCTTGCCCCGCGCGTAGCCGGCGCAGGCCGGCGGAGACCAGTGCGCGATTGTTGGCATCGAGCACCACCAGGTCGGCGACGGTGCCTACCGCCACCAGATCCAGGAGGGTAAGCAGGTCCGGCTCGCTGCCGGCAGCGAACGCCCCCTGCAGCCGCAGATGGCGACGCAGGGCCATCAGCACGTAGAAGATCACCCCGACGCCGGCCAGCGCCTTGCTCGGGAATGCGTCGCCGCCGATGTTGGGATCGACCAGCGCGTCGGCGGGCGGCAACTGCTCGCCGGGAAGATGGTGGTCGGTGACCAGCACCTTCCAGCCCAGCGCTTTGGCCGCCGCGACCCCGGCATGGCAGGCAATGCCGTGGTCCACGGTGACCAGCAGGCCTGGCTGCAGGTGCGCCAGGTCGGCCACCAGCGACGGCGACAGGCCGTAGCCATGCAGCATGCGGTTGGGCACGGCATGCACGACATCGCGCGCGCCCAGCATGCGCAGGCCACGGACGCCCACCGCGCACGCGGTGGCACCGTCGCAATCGAAATCGCCGACCACCAGGATGCGTTCACCGGCGGCGATGGCGTCGGCCAGCAGCTGCACGGCTGCCTCCATGCTGCCCATCAGCTCCGGGGGATGCAGCTGCGCCAGTTTTGGCTGGGCCTGCGCGGCATCGGTGACGCCACGTGCGGCGAACACGCGCTGCAGCAGCGGCAACATGTCGTCCGGCCATTCGCCGGTGACGGGAATGGCACGACGCTGGATCAGGGGGGAATCAGAAAGGGACAAGGCAGGCTCGACGGACGAACGGGAATCGGCCACGGGCCGAGACCCCATGATACCGGCTCGGCGCCACGCGCCTGCTACGCGTCGTGCAGCTGCAGCGGCTTCTTCCAGAACCGCCAGCGCTGGCGCCTGGACAGGTCGAACCGCACGCCGTCCTCGAAATCCAGCACCAGGCGACGCAGCTCACCGCGCTGCAACGCCGACAGCAGCGGACGGATCGCATCATTGCCGAGCTGCTCAAGGGACCGCAGCTGGCGCAGGTCGACCAGGGCATCCACCTGCTGGTCGCCATCGGCCTGCACGCCGGCTGCCTTGGCCAGTGCCTGCAGCAGCGCGTCGCGGCTGCGCACCTGGGCGTGCGCGGTGGTCACGCGTTCGGGCAGCTCACCACCACCCCAGAACCACAACGAGTTGATTGCCCGCTTGCCCTCGGCCACGCGTTGCTGGTTCCACGCGTGCTGGTGCAGCACCACCTGCGCTTCGGTCAGCAGGGCGCGCCAGCGGCGGCCTGCATCGCCTTCCGGAAGATGGGCGAACAGATCGTCGCCGAGCACGTCATCGGGCTCGGCAAAAACCGGCAAGGTCGTGCCCGGCGGCAGGCGCAGGTACCAGCGCGACGGCACCGGAGCATCCAGCACGAAGCCGTAGCCGGCAAACAGCGGCTGCAGCGCCGGCAGCAGGTGCATCACATCGGCCAGATCCGGGCGCAGGGTGTCCCCGTGCCCCATCAGGCGTGCGCCATGCATGTCCGGCACCACATTGGCCGGATCGGCCCGCAGCCAGACCGCCCCGTCAGCGTCACCGACATCGAACTGGCGGGTCAGAGCCGCTGCGGACCACGCGTCCGGCTGTGCCTGGAAATGCCGGCGCAGCTGGGCGCGTTCGCCCGGGTCGGCGCTGTGGCGTTCCGCACGCCCCAGCGCCGCGGCGACGTCATCAGGCAGCGGCGCCGCCGGAAACCGGCTGCGCGCCGGCAGCAACAACGTCGCCGTGGCCATCGCCGTCAGTCCAGGTACTGGACGCTGACGATTTCGTACTCGCGCTGGCCGGCGGGTGCGTCGATGGTGACCGCATCGCCCTCCAGCTTGCCGATCAGGGCACGCGCCAGCGGCGAGGAGATCGCAATCAGGCCCAACTTGATGTCGGCCTCAAGGTCACCCACGATCTGGTAGCGCTTTTCTTCGTCGCTTTCGACATCGGCCAGCTCCACCGTCGCGCCGAACACCACCTTGCTGCCGGCGTTGAGCTTGGTGATGTCGATGATCTCGGCGTGCGACAGCTCACCTTCCAGCTGCTTGATGCGGCCTTCGATGAAGCCCTGCTCTTCGCGCGCGGCGTGATACTCGGCGTTCTCCTTCAGATCGCCGTGCTCACGCGCTTCTGCGATCGCAGCGATGACCTTCGGGCGCTTGACCGACTTGAGGTGGTCAAGCTCTTCGCGCAGACGCTGCGCGCCCTTCAGGGTGATCGGTGCTCTCATGCGTTCAACTCCTTGTGCAGTTCCTGCAGCGACCAGACGGGGCCGGTGCCGCGGAATTCCAGTGATTGCACCAGCGCCTTGGCGCCGGCAATGGTCGTCGAATAGGTCACGCGGTGCTGCAGCGCTTCGCGACGGATCGAGAACGAGTCGTTGATCGCCGCGCGACCTTCGGTCGTGTTGACGATATACACGATCTCGCCGTTCTTGATCGAATCGACGATGTGCGGGCGGCCTTCGACCACCTTGTTGACGATCTCGCAGTCCATGCCGTGCTGCTGCAGCCACGCGCCGGTGCCACGGGTGGCGACCAGGCTGTAGCCGCGTTCCAGCAGCAGCTTGGCCACCGGCAGAACGCGCTTCTTGTCCGGATCGCGGACCGACACGAACGCCTTGCCCAGCGGCGGTGCCTTGATGCCACCGGCTTCCTGCGCACGCGCGAAGGCGGCACTGAAGCTGCGGCCCACACCCATCACTTCACCGGTGGAACGCATCTCCGGCCCGAGGATCGGATCGACGCCCTGGAACTTGGCGAACGGGAAGATCGCTTCCTTGACCGAGTAGTAGTCCGGCACGATTTCCTTGGTTGCGCCCTGCTCGGCCAGGGTCTTGCCGGCCATGCAGCGCGCGGCGATCTTGGCCAGCGGCATGCCGGTGGCCTTGGACACGAACGGCACGGTGCGCGAGGCACGCGGGTTCACTTCCAGCAGGTAGACGATGTCATTGCCATCGTCGCCGACCTGGATGGCGAACTGGGTGTTCATCAGGCCGACCACGTTCAGGGCCTTGGCCAGTTCCACCACCTGGCGGCGCAGCTCGGCCTGGGTCTCGGCCGACAGCGAGTACGGCGGCAGCGAGCAGGACGAGTCGCCCGAATGCACGCCGGCCTCTTCGATGTGTTCCATCACGCCGCCGATCAGCACGTTGCCGTCCTTGTCGGCAATGATGTCCACGTCCACTTCAACGGCGTTGTCGAGGAAGCGGTCCAGCAGCACCGGCGAGTCGTTGGAAACCTTGACCGCATCGCGCACGTAGCGCGCCAGGTCGGATTCGCCGTACACGATTTCCATCGCGCGGCCGCCCAGCACGTAGCTCGGGCGCACCACCAGCGGGTAACCGATCTCGCGGGCCAGCAGCAGCGCTTCCTGGTCGTTGCGGGCGATGCGGTTCGGCGGCTGCTTCAGGCCGAGCGAGTCGACCAGCTGCTGGAAACGCTCGCGGTCTTCGGCCAGGTCGATGGAGTCCGGCGAGGTGCCGATCACCGGCACGCCGTTGGCTTCCAGCGCGCGCGCCAGCTTCAGCGGGGTCTGGCCGCCGTACTGCACGATCACGCCCTTGGGCTGTTCGAGCTCGACGATTTCCAGCACGTCTTCCAGCGTCAGCGGCTCGAAGTACAGGCGGTCGGAGGTGTCGTAGTCGGTGGAGACGGTTTCCGGGTTGCAGTTGACCATGATGGTTTCAAAGCCATCATCGCGCAGCGCCAGCGCCGCGTGCACGCAGCAGTAGTCGAACTCGATGCCCTGGCCGATGCGGTTCGGACCGCCGCCCAGGATCATGATCTTGTCGCGGTTGCTCGGCGCCGCTTCGCACTCGTCCTCGTAGGTCGAGTACAGGTAGGCGGTGCTGGTGGCGAACTCGGCGGCGCAGGAGTCCACGCGCTTGTACACAGGGCGCACCTTGTGGGCGCGGCGCAGGGCGCGCACGGCCGCTTCGTTGGTGCCGGTCAGTTCGGCCAGGCGGGCATCGGAGAAGCCGGCGCGCTTGAGCGTGCGCAGACGCGCCGCGTCGAGGGCGTCGATCCCGTCGGCAGCAAGCTGGATCTCGGCCTGGATGATTTCTTCGATCTGGTCCAGGAACCACGGGTCGATGTGCGACAGCGCGAAGACCTCTTCAACGCTGAACCCGGCGCGGAATGCATCGCCGACGAAGAACAGGCGCTCCGGGCCCGGGGCCTTCAGCTCACGCTTGAGCGTGGTGATGTCGTCTTCGTTGGCCAGGTCCAGGCCGGTCGGGTCGAGGCCGATCTTGCCGGTTTCCAGGCCACGCAGCGCCTTCTGCAGCGATTCCTGGAAGGTGCGGCCCATCGCCATCACCTCGCCCACCGACTTCATCTGGGTGGTCAGGCGGGCGTCGGCGGCCGGGAACTTCTCGAACGCGAAGCGCGGGATCTTGGTGACGACGTAGTCGATGGACGGCTCGAACGAAGCCGGGGTCAGGCCACCGGTGATTTCGTTGCGGAGTTCATCCAGGGTGTAGCCGACGGCCAGCTTGGCGGCAACCTTGGCGATCGGGAAGCCGGTGGCCTTGGAGGCCAGCGCGGACGAACGCGACACGCGCGGGTTCATTTCGATCACTACCACGCGGCCGGTGGTCGGGCTGATGCCGAACTGCACGTTCGAGCCACCGGTGTCCACGCCGATCTTGCGCAGCACGGCGATGGAGGCATCGCGCAGGCGCTGGTATTCCTTGTCGGTCAGGGTCTGCGCCGGGGCCACGGTGATCGAGTCACCGGTGTGCACGCCCATCGGATCGAGGTTCTCGATCGAGCAGACGATGATGCAGTTGTCGGCGGTGTCGCGCACCACCTCCATCTCGAATTCCTTCCAACCCAGAACCGATTCCTCGACCAGCACTTCGGTGGTCGGCGACAGTTCCAGGCCACGGGTGACGATGTCGACCAGCTCTTCGCGGTTGTAGGCGATGCCGCCACCGCTGCCGCCCAGGGTGAAGCTCGGGCGGATGATGGTCGGGTAGCCGACGCGGGTCTGGATCTCGATTGCTTCTTCCAGCGTGTGCGCGACCGCTGCCTTCGGGCAGTCCAGGCCGATTTCGCCCATCGCCACGCGGAACAGCTCGCGGTCTTCGGCCATGCGGATCGCGTCGCGCTTGGCGCCGATCAGCTCGACGTTGTACTTCTCCAGCACGCCGTTGTCGGCCAGGTCCAGTGCGCAGTTGAGCGCGGTCTGGCCGCCCATCGTCGGCAGCAGGGCGTCGGGCTTTTCCTTGGCGATGATCTTCTCGACCGTCTGCCAGTTGATCGGCTCGATGTAGACGGCGTCGGCCATCTCCGGGTCGGTCATGATCGTGGCCGGATTGCTGTTGACCAGCACCACGCGGTACCCCTCGTCGCGCAGTGCCTTGCAGGCCTGCGCGCCGGAGTAGTCGAACTCACAGGCCTGGCCGATGACGATCGGGCCAGCACCGATGATGAGGATGGTTTTAAGGTCAGTGCGCTTGGGCATTGTCTTCTCTAAGTCAGGACAGCGTGGCGGATGGGGGTGATCGCACGCTGTCGATCAGGAAATATCGTCGGGGCTCAGCGCGATCCGGCACTGGTCCTGCAGGTTTCTGGCCAGCCGCACGCCCAGGTCCTTGGGAGTGGGGGTGTCGGCATCGAAGGCCGAAAGGAAGCGTTCAAAGGCCGGCCCGGCGAGGAAGGCGTCCAGCGCCTGGCGCCCGGCGGGATCCAGGTTGGCCGCGGCGTGGCTGGCCAGCGTGTCCGGCGTTGCGTTGGCGAAGGCGTCAATCACGCCCCTGCCGGCCGGCGTGGGCAGGAATGCCTCCCACTCGGCCATGATCGCAGCGCCGTCCTCGCCCAGCCCGAGCACCAGCTGGCGGCGGAATTCGGCGTCCAGATGGTCACGCACCGGACCCTTGGCGCACTCGCGGTCGGACGGCGCCAGCGCCTTCAGCGCGGGCACGTTGTCGATCATCACGTCGGTCAGCGATGCACCGACCGCGTCGAGATGCAACGCGCGGACCACATGGCCAACCTGCGCCTCGGTCGCCGGCGCCGCGTGGGCGGCACCGGTGGCGCAGGCCAGAACCAGCAGCAGCGCGCCTGCGCGCATCAGGCCTTGGCCTCGGCCATCAGGGTCACGAAACGGTCGAACAGCGGGGCCACGTCGTGCGGACCCGGCGAGGCTTCCGGATGGCCCTGGAACGAGAACGCCGGCACGTCGGTGCGCGCGATGCCCTGGTTGGTGCAGTCGAACAGCGAGCGGTGGGTCACCCGCAGGGTGGCCGGCAGCGAGGCCTCATCCACCGCGAACCCGTGGTTCTGCGAGGTGATCATCACCCGGCCGTCGTCCAGGTCCTGCACCGGATGGTTGGCGCCGTGGTGGCCGTGGCCCATCTTGACCGTCTTCGCACCGCTGGCCAGGGCCAGCAGCTGGTGACCCAGGCAGATGCCGAAGACCGGCAGCTTCTTGTCGAGGAACACCTTGATGGCCTCGATCGCGTAATCGCACGGTGCCGGGTCGCCCGGACCGTTGGACAGGAACACACCGTCCGGGTTCATCGCCAGCACCTCGGCGGCAGGCGTCTGCGCCGGCACCACGGTGATGTCGCAGCCACGCTCGGCGAGCATGCGCAGGATGTTCAGCTTGGCGCCGAAGTCGTAGGCCACCACTTTGAAACGCGGTGCGGCATTGACGAACGCGTTGCTGTCCAGGTCCAGCTGACCTTCGGTCCACGGGTAGGCCTTGTCGGTGCTGACCACCTTGGCCAGGTCCATGCCCTTCAGGCCGGGGAAGGTACGCGCCGCTTCCAGTGCCTTCGCGACATCCAGCCCCTCGCCGGCCATCAGCGCACCATTCTGGGCACCGCGCTCGCGCAGGATGCGGGTCAGCTTGCGCGTGTCGATGCCGGAGATCGCCACCACGCCACGCTGCAGCAGCCAGTCCTGCAGCGATACCTGGCTGCGCCAGTTGCTCGGGCGGCGCGGCACGTCGCGCACGATCAGACCGGCCGACCACACCTTGTGGGCTTCATCGTCCTGGTCGGTCATGCCGGTGTTGCCGATATGCGGGTAGGTCAGCGTGACCATCTGCCGGGCGTAGGAGGGATCAGTCAGCACTTCCTGATAGCCGGTCATGGCGGTGTTGAACACCACCTCACCGACGGACAGGCCGGGCGCGCCTACGGATTCGCCCTCGAATACGGTGCCGTCTTCGAGGACGAGGATTGCGGCTTGGGTCACGGGAATCTCACTTTGGCTACCGAGGGGTCACCGAAGTCACGCCACGCTTCACGGAAAAGCGGTTGCAAAAAAGCGCGGACTGCGGTGCGGGACCGGTCCGGCTGTCGTGATTCGGCGAGCGGGAATTGTAAAGGCAAGCACCCCGCGACGCCAGCGTTTGCATGCAATCGCTGACGTACGGTCACGCACGGCCACCCGGGGGTTCAGGGTGGGCCGTGCCCTGTTCAGCCTGCTTTGGCGGGTGCCGGGCCGTCGAGCAGGTCGCGGACCCGATAGCTGCCGGGAGCACGCCCATTCAGCTGGGTGGCGGCGAACAGTGCGCCGCGCGCGAAGATGTCGCGGTTGGTGGCGCGATGGGTGAGTTCGATGCGCTCACCGAGCCCGGTGAACTGCACCAGGTGCTCGCCCACGATGTCGCCGGCACGCAGGCTGGCGTAGTGCGGCTGCGCCCCACCCTTGCGCGCGGCCTCGCCCAGGGTCAGCGCCGTGCCCGAGGGGGCATCCTGCTTGTGGACGTGGTGGGATTCCACGATGTCGCAATCCCAGCCGGACAGCGCTGCGGCCGCCCGCTCGACCAGCTCATCCAGCACGGCCACGCCGAGGCTGAAATTGGAGGCCCACACCAGCGGAACCGCGCCGGCAGCGGCAATCAGGGCCTGGCGCTGCGCCTCGCTGATGCCGGTGGTGCCCGAGACCAGGCCGGCCCTGCGCTCCACGCACAGCGCCAGGATCGGATCGAAGCCTTCGGGCAGGCTGAAGTCGATCGCCACGTCGAACGGCGGCGCACCGGGCAGCTCGGCGCTGGCGAAGTGCGGAACACCGTCGACAACGCGCTGGGCCGGCGAACGGCCGGTCACGGCCGCGACGACCTGCAGATGGGGGTTGCCGGCTGCCAGCCGCAGCAGGGCCTGGCCCATCCGCCCGGAGGCACCGTGGATGAGCAAACGAAGGGGGGAAGTGGTCATGCCCGCAGGCTAGCGGGTGGCGGCAAGCCTGCACAAGAGGAAACAGCGTCCCTGGCTCGTCTATCGTTCGGCGTGACGCGATCTGATGCAAGCCGGTAAAACCCGGCTCTACAAGGCTGCGCCTGGTTCGGGCGATGCAAGCCCGTAGAGCCGGGCTCTGCCCGGCTGCCTTTCGTTCGGGCGTCACGCGATCTGACGCATGCCCGTAGAGCCGGGCTCTGCCCGGCTGCCTTTCGTTCGGCGTCATGCGATCTGACGCAAGCCGGGTAAAACCCGGCTCTACGCGGCTGCCTTCCGTTCGGACGTCGCACGATCTGATGCAAGCCGGGTAAAACCCGGCTCTACGTGGCTGCTTTTCGTTCGGCGTCGCGCGGTCTGACGCAAGCCGGGTAGAACCCGGCTCTACGTGGCTGCGCCTGGTTCGGGCGACGCGAGCCCGTAGAGCCGGGCTCTGCCCGGCTGCCTTTCGTTCGGGGTCGCGCGATCTGATGCAAGCCGGGTAGAACCCGGCTCTACGTGGCTGCCTTTCGTTCGGACGTCGCAACGTGGCTGCCTTTCGTTCGGACGTCGCACGATCTGATGCAAGCCGGGTAGAACCCGGCTCTACAAGGCTGCACCTGGTCCGGGCGATGCAAGCCCGTAGAGCCGGGCTCTGCCCGGCTGCCTTTCGTTCGGGCGTCACGCGATCTGACGCAAGCCGGGTAGAACCCGGCTCTACGAGGCTGCGCCTGGTTCGGGCGTCACGCGATCTGACGCAAGCCGGGTAGAACCCGGCTCTACGAGGCTGCGCCTGGTTCGGGCGTCACGCGATCTGACGCAAGCCGGGTAGAACCCGGCTCTACGTCTGGGCGGCACGCGATCCCAGCCACGCCGGGTAAACCCGGCGCTACCGCTTCGGCGGGGTTGGGCCGCAGTTGTCGCAACCGCCGCACGCGCCACCGCCGCCACTGGCGGGCGGGGCGACCTTCCTGCCCAGCGCCTGCAGCGCGGCGCTGCGGTCGGGCTTGAGCAGGGCCAGCGCCAGGGCGCCGCGCACCTTGCGTACGGTGCCAGGGAACTGCTTCTTCAGCACCACCCAGGCGCTGAACAGCACGATCAGCGCGACCACCACGTACTGCAGGAGCAACCCGGCGCTCATCAGCCGCCTCCCAGCGCCACGGTGACCTGGTAGGTGACCAGGGCAGCCAGGTATGCCGCCGCGAACAGGTAGAAGGTGGCGAAACCGACCTGCTTCCACGAGTTCGTTTCACGTTTGATCGTGGCCAGGGTCGAGATGCACATCGGCGCGTAGATGAACCACACCAGCAGCGACAGACCCGTCGCCAGCGACCAGCCGTGCGCCACCACCGGCGTCAGTGCCTGGATCGCGGCATCATCATCGGCCGCGGACAGCGCGTAGATCGTCGCCAGCGACGACACCGCCACTTCGCGCGCGCCCATGCCCGGAATCAGCGCGATGCAGATCTGCCAGTTGAAGCCCAGCGGCGCGAAGATCACCGCCATCGCATGGCCGATCTGGCCGGCGTAGCTGTAATCGATTGCCGGCATGGTCGCGTTCTCCGGCGCCCCCGGGAACGACAGCAGCACCCACAGCAGAATGGTCAGCGACAGAATGATGCCGCCCACGCGCTTGAGGAAGATCATGCCGCGCTCGTACAGGCCCACCGCCAGATCGCGCGGGTGCGGGATGCGGTAGGACGGCAGTTCCAGCATCAGCGGGTGCTCGCTCTTGTCGCGGCGCCACTTCTTCATCACCCACGACATCGCCAGCGCACTGAGGATGCCGGCGACATACAGACCGAACAGCACCAGGCCCTGCTGGCTGACGAAGCCCCACAGGGTTTTGGCGGGAATGAACGCGCCGATCAGCAGCGCATACACCGGCAGTCGCGCCGAGCAGGTCATCAGCGGTGCCACCAGGATGGTGGCGAGGCGGTCGCGCGGGTCCTGGATGCTGCGTGTGGCCATGATGCCCGGCACCGCGCAGGCGAAGCTGGACAGCAGCGGAATGAACGACCGCCCGGACAGGCCGGCCGAGGCCATCATGCGGTCGAGCAGGAACGCAGCGCGCGGCAGATACCCCGATTCCTCCAGCGCCAGGATGAAGGCGAACAGGATCAGGATCTGCGGGAGGAACACCACCACCCCGCCGACGCCGGCGATGATGCCGTCGGTGAGCAGGCTGGTCAGCGGCCCCTCGGGCAGCACCGCGCCCACGGTCTCGCCCAGCCAGCCGAAGCCGACCTCGATACCGTCCATCAGCGGCGTGGCCCAGGCGAACACCGCCTGGAAGATCAGGAACATCACCACCACCAGGGTGAGCAGCCCGAACACCGGGTGCAGCAGCCAGCGGTCCAGCGCGTCGTCGATCTTGGCGGTACGGGTCGGCATGCTCACCGAGGCGGCCAGGATGGCGCGTACGCGGGTGTGGTAATCCCCGCTCGTGTCGGGTGCCGCCACCGGCGCCTGCAGGTGCGGCACCATCGCGTCGAGGCGCTCGACCAGTGCGTGGGCGCCGTTGCGGCGCACCGCCACGGTTTCCACCACCGGCACGCCCAGCGCCTGTTCCAGCGCGGCGACGTCGATCTTGATGCCACGGCGCTCGGCCGCATCCACCATGTTCAGCGCCACGATCATCGGCTTGCCCAGCTCGCGCAGTTCCAGCGCGAAGCGCAGGTGCAGGCGCAGGTTGGTGGCGTCGATCACGCACAGCAGCACGTCCGGCGCCGCCTCGCCGGGATAGAAGCCCCGGCACAGGTCGCGGGTGATGGCCTCATCCAGGCTTGCCGGCTGCAGGCTGTAGGCGCCCGGCAGGTCGAGCACGGCGAATTCGCGACCGGACGGCGCGCGCAGGCGGCCTTCCTTGCGTTCCACAGTCACGCCGGTGTAATTGGCGACCTTCTGGCGGCTGCCGGTGAGCTGGTTGAACAGCGCGGTCTTGCCGCTGTTCGGGTTGCCCACCAGCGCCACGCGCAGCGGAAGGGCGGCGGCGCTCACGCCGGGGCTCCCGCAACGACCGCCGTCACCACGATGCGCCGGGCCTCGCTGCGACGCAGGGCGAAGCGGGTGAACCCGACCTGCACCAGCAGCGGCTCGCCGCCGACCGGACCACGGGCTACCAGACGCACATCTTCACCCGCGACGAAACCCAGCTCCTGGAGCCGGCGGGCGATGGCATCGTTTGCATGCAGTTCCTGCACGGATTCCACCAGAGCGGAGCTGTGCAGAGGCAGATCGGACAGCGTCACAGAGCGCCTTCTGGTTGATAGGAATGGTTATCAATTCTAGCATCGCCGCGTCGCGTCATGGCCCGTGACCAATGGCCCGCTATGATCTGTACATGTATGGAGTAATCGCAGGCCCCCTCGATGAGTGATGCACTACGGATAGAACGCAGCGGGTCGGTACTGACCCTGTGGCTGAACCGCCCCACCCTCCACAACGCCTTCGATGCGGCCCTGATCGCACAGCTGACCGCCGCCCTGGAGGCCGCTGGCCGCGACGAGCAGGTGCGCGCGGTGGTCCTGGCCGGCCAGGGCGCCTCGTTCTCGGCCGGCGCCGACATGCAGTGGATGCGCGGCATGGCCGCCGCCAGCGAGGAGGACAACCGCCAGGACTCGCTGGCGCTGGCGCGCCTGATGCGCACGCTGGATGAGCTGCCGCGCCCGACCATCGCCCGCGTGCACGGCGCCGCGTTTGGCGGCGGCGTGGGCCTGGTGGCCTGCTGCGACATCGCCATCGCCAGCACCAGCGCCCGTTTCGGCCTGACCGAAAGCCGGCTCGGCCTGCTGCCTGCGGTCATTTCCCCGTACGTGATCGACGCCATCGGCCCGCGCCAGGCGCGCCGCTGGTTCGCCACGGGCGAGCATTTCGACGCCGACACCGCCCTGCGCATCGGCCTGGTGCACCAGCTGATCGAACCTGAACGCATCGACGAAGCCGTGCAGCGCCAGCTCAGCCTGCTCGACAAGGCCGGCCCGATCGCCTCGTCCTCGGCCAAGGACCTGGTCCGCCGGGTGTCGGTGGGCCGCGACCGCGACGCGCTGGACCGCGACAATGCCGCCCTGATCGCCCGCCTGCGGGTATCGGCGGAGGGCCAGGAAGGCCTGGGCGCCTTCCTGGACAAGCGCGCCCCCCATTGGGTTACCCAGGACTGAGAACGCCACCATGCTCGACCATATCGGAATCCGCTGCGCCGACTTCGCCCGCAGCCTGGCCTTCTTCCAGCAGGCGCTGGCCCCGCTCGGCATCGGCGTGGTGATGCAGGTCAGTGCCGCCCAGACCGGCGACCACGACCATGCCGGGTTCGGCCGCACCGGCAAGCCGGACTTCTGGATCGGCAACGCCCCCGGCGCCCACGGCGGCGTGCATGTGGCCTTCAGCGCCGACAGCCGCGTCCAGGTCGACGCCTTCCACCAGGCGGCACTGGCCGCCGGCGGCCGCGACAACGGCGCCCCGGGCATCCGCGGGCACTACCACCCCGACTACTACGGGGCGTTCGTGCTCGACCCGGACGGCAACAACATCGAAGCGGTCTGCCACCGCCCGGGCTGAACGCCCCCGGCCGCCCCGGCGGCCGCGTCATTCACCGCGGGCTGGCCGCTTTGCCGCCCATCCCGCGTATCCCCCTTTCGTGGCCCGCCGGGGAACGTGGGCCACCCTCGCCTGCCAGGACTCTACGTGACCTCTCCCCTGACCCGATCCGCCCCGGTTGCCCGCCCCATCCCGTCATGGGAGCGCGCGCATGGATGACTTCGTCCGCATCGTCGAGGTCGGCCCGCGCGACGGGCTGCAGAACGAAGCCCAGCCGGTGGCGACCGCCGACAAGATCGAGCTGATCCGCCAGCTCTCCCTCACCGGCCTGCGCACCATCGAGGCGACCAGCTTCGTCAGCCCGCGCTGGGTGCCGCAGCTGGCCGACGCCGCCGAGGTCTATCAAGGCATCGAGCGCCTGCCCGGCATCGCCTACCCGGTGCTGGTGCCCAACGAACAGGGCTACGACCGCGCCCGTGCCGTGGGCGTGGAGGAAGTGGCGGTGTTCACCGCGGCCTCGGAAACGTTCAACCGCACCAACACCAACGCCGGCATCGACGAATCGCTGGCGCGCTTCGCGCCGATCCTCGAACGCGCCCGCGCCGACGGGGTCAAGGTGCGCGGCTACGTCTCCACCGTGCTTGGCTGCCCGTACCAGGGCGAGGTGCCGGTGAGCGAGGTGGTGCGCGTGGCCACCGCCCTGCACGACATGGGCTGTTACGAAATCTCGCTGGGCGACACCATCGGCGTGGGTACGCCGCGCAAGGCGCGCGCGATGCTGCGTGCGGTGGCCAGCGCGCTGCCGATGTCGGCGCTGGCCGTGCACTTCCACGACACCTACGGCCAGGCGCTGGCCAACATCGACGCCTGCCTGGAAGAAGGCGTGCGCGTGGTCGATTCGGCCGTGTCCGGCGCGGGCGGCTGCCCGTACGCCAAGGGCGCCAGCGGCAACGTCGCCAGCGAGGATGTGGTGTATCTGCTGCACGGCATCGGCATGCGCACCGGCATCGATCTGCCGGCACTGGCGGCCACCGGTCGTTGGCTGGCGGCGCGACTGGGCCGCGATACCGGCAGCAAGACCGGGAAGGCGCTGGCCGCCACATGACCCGCCGCAGCCCGCGCAAGGACGCTGCGGTCGGTGATCATCTCACCGCCCACGTCGATGCGCTGGCTGCACTGGACCGCGCCCTGGCGCAGGCACCGCCTGCCGCACTGCGCCAACTGCTGGAAGTGGCGCAGGCCGCCCTGCAGGAAGCGATGGACGAGCGCCAGCTCGCCCTGCGCCGCTATGCCGCGCTGTTCGACGCGGTGCCCGACCCGGTCAGCATCCTCAGCGAATCGGGCGTGGTGCTGGACCTCAACCACGCCGGCGTGCGTGCCTATGGGCGCAGCCGTGAGGACATCATCGGCCAGCCGATCGAACTGCTCAATCCGGACCTGCCCAGCGACCACCTCGACCCGGTCTGGGAGGCCCTGCACCGCGGCGAAACCTACGTCATCGAAGTCACCAACATGCGCGGCGACGGCAGCCGCTTCCCGGTGGAGGTCCACTCGGCCGGCTTCGAGCACCAGGGCGAGCACTGCATCGTCGCCGTCGCGCGTGACCTCAGCAGCCGCTGGCAGGCCGAGTCGCGCTACCGGCTGCTGATGGAGTCCATCGACAAGGGCGTGGTCCTGTTCGACCGGGAACTGCGCGTGGTGTCGGCCAACCCGGCCGCGCACCGCATCCTCGGCATCCCCGGCAACGGCAACAGCCTGCAGGCGATGCTGTGCCCGGAAGACTGGATCAGCGTGGACGAGCATGGCCATCCGCTCACCCGCGAACAGTGGCCGGCGGCGGTTTCGCTGCGCACCGGGCGGATCATCCGCAGCACCATCGTGGGCCTGTACCACCGGCCGCGCGGCCGGATGATCTGGATCTCGACCACCAACGTACCGGTCTACGGCACCGGCCGCGACAGCCCCGACCACGTGTTCGGGTTGTTCAGCGACATCACCGAGCTCAAGCGCAACAACACCCTGTTCGATCGCGCGCAGTCGCTGGCCCACATCGGCGGCTGGGAGTGGGACCGGGGCCTGCAGCGGCTGTACCTCACCGATGAAGCCACCCGCATCCTCGGCCAGGAGCCGCCGTTGCAGGACATGGCCCAGCTGCTCGACTGCCTGCGCCTGAACGACCGCTCGCTGCTGCAGCAGGCGCTGCTCGATGTGATCGACAAGCAGGCGCCGTTCGAGCTGGAGCTGCAGGGCCAGCGCAGCGACGGGCATACCTTCTGGGTGCGCATGATCGGCGAGGCCGAGGCCGGCGACGTCAGCGCCGCGCGCATCGCCGGCACCGTGCAGGACATCACCGCACGCAAGCAGGCCGAGGAAACCCTGCGCATCCAGGCACGCACCGACCCGCTGACCGGCATCATGAACCGCGACGCGGTGCTCAACGACCTCGCCGCGCGCATGGCCAACCCGACCCACTGCCGGGTGGCGGTGCTGTACATCGACCTGGACCGTTTCAAGACCGTCAACGACCTGCTCGGCCACAACGCCGGCGACGAACTGCTGATCGATGCCACCCGCCGCATCGCCACTGCGATCGGCACCGAGGGGCTGGTGGCCCGCTTCGGCGGCGATGAATTCCTGGTGATCTGCGACACCCGCGACCAGCACGACCAGCCCGAGCGCCTGGCCGATGCCATCACCCAGGCGTTCAGCACGCCGTTCCGCTTCGGCAGCGACGAGTTCGCGGTGACCGCCAGCATCGGCATCGCCCGCGCACCGCAGGACGGGTTGCGCCCGCAGCAGCTGATCCAGAACGCGGACATCGCCATGTACGACTGCAAGCGCCGCACCCGCAACGGCTGGCAGGTGTTCTCGCCGGAACTGGCGCAGCGCCAGCACGATCGCCTGCAGATTGAAAGCCGCCTGCACCGTGCGCTGGACGACGACGAATTCCATCTGGTCTACCAGCCGCAGGTGGACCTGCGCAGCGGCCAGCTGGTGGCTGCCGAGGCGTTGATCCGCTGGCGCAACACGCAGCTGGGCGAACTGCGCCCGGACATCTTCATCGGCCACGCCGAAAGCACCGGCGACATCGTGCGCATCGGCCTGTGGGTGCTGCGCGAGGCCTGCCGCCAGGTGCGTCAATGGCAGAACGACGGGCTGGGCATCGTGCGGGTGGCGGTCAATGTGTCCTACCGCCAGTTCGTCGGCGAGGACCTGGCCCGCAACGTCCGCCAGGTGCTCGACGAGTTCGGCCTGCCCGGCAGCGCGCTGGAGCTGGAATTCACCGAGCGGGTGCTGATCGAGGATGCCCCGGACACCCTGCAGACCTTCGCCCGGCTGCGCGAGATGGGTGTGCTGCTCACCATCGACGACTTCGGCGAAGGCTACAGCGCACTGAACTACCTGCGCCGGCTGCCGATCCACGGCCTCAAGCTGAGCCAGCTGTTCGTCGAGGGCGTGCCCGGCAACCGCTCCGACGTGGCGGTATGCGAGGCGGTGTGCGGCATCGCCCGCAGCCTCGGGCTGGGCCTGGTGGCCGAGGGCATCGAATCCGAACAGCAGCGCCACTTCCTGCAGACGCTGGGGGTGGCGGTCGGCCAGGGCTTCCTGTTCGCGCCCGGCCTGCCGCCGGACGAGTTCGCCCGGCGCCTGGCCGCGCGCCCCGCGCCGGCAGCGGCGGTGCACAACGGCGAAACCGGCCGCATCCGCTAGAATCGGCGCTTCCAGACTCCACAGGTACGCGCAATGCAGCTGTCTTCCGTCCGCGCCGTCATCACCGGCGGCGTTTCCGGCCTGGGCCTGTCCGTGGCCCGTCACCTGGTCGCCCACGGCGGCAAGGTGGCCCTGTTCGACCTCAACGACGACAAGGGGGCGGCCGCCGTCGCCGAGCTCGGCGACGCGCATGCGCGCTACTTCACCACCAACGTCAGCGACGAAGCCGCCGTGGTGGCCAACATCGACGCCGCCCACGACTTCCTTGGCGGGCTGAACGTGGCCATCAACTGCGCCGGCATCCTTGGCGCCGGCCGCGTGCTGGGCAAGGAAGCGCCGATGCCGCTGGCCAACTTCCAGGGCACCGTGATGGTCAACCTGGTCGGCAGCTTCAACGTCGCCAAGGCCGCCGCCAACCGCATGCAGCACAATGCCGCCGGCGATGACGGCGAACGCGGCGTGATCATCAACACCGCCAGCGTGGCCGCCTACGAAGGCCAGATCGGCCAGGCCGCCTATGCCGCGTCCAAGGGCGGCGTGGTGGGCATGACCCTGCCGATGGCACGCGAGCTGTCACGCTTCGGCATCCGCGTGATGACCATCGCCCCGGGCATCTTCTGGACGCCGATGGTCGATGGCATGCCGCCGGCCGTGCAGGAATCCCTGGCCGCCTCGATCCCGTTCCCGCCGCGCCTGGGCAAGCCGGAGGATTTCGCCGGCCTGGTCGGCCACATCCTCGGCAACACCTACCTCAACGGCGAAACCATCCGCCTCGATGGTGCGGTGCGCCTGGCACCCAAGTAACATCCGCGCCACCCACTGGGCGTCCTTGCGGGCGCCCGACACCTCCACGAACCGACCGTCACTCCCATGAAAGCCAACGACATCAAGAAAGGCAACGTCGTCGAATACAACAACGGCGTCTACCAGATCCGCGACATCGAACGCAGCTCGCCGCAGGGCCGCGGCGGCAACGTGCGCTTCCGTTTCATCATGTACAGCGTGCCGGGCGGCAACAAGCTCGACGCCAGCTTCGATGCCGACGACAACCTGCCGGAAGTCGAGCTGCTGCGCCGCCAGTCCACCTATTCGTACAAGGACGGCGACGCGTTCGTGTTCCTGGACGACGAGGACTACACCCCCTACACCCTGGATGCCGATGTGGTCGGCGATGACGCCGGTTACATCACCGATGGCCTGACCGGCATCTACGTGCAGGTGATCGACGAAACGCCGGTGGCCGTGCAGCTGCCCACCAGCGTGGTGCTGGAAGTGATCGAAACGCCGCCGGAACTCAAGGGTGGCACCGCCACCAAGCGTCCGAAGCCGGCCAAGCTCAACACCGGCATCGAAATCATGGTGCCGGAGTACATCGCCAACGGCGAGCGCGTGCTGGTCAACACCACCACCGGTGAATTTGCCGGCCGTGCCGACTAAACGCATCGTTCTGGCAGCCTGCCTGTCCCTGCTTGCGGCGTGCGCGCCGCGGGCAGCGGACAGCGCCGGCGAAGAGGCCGACGCGGTGGTGGAGACGCCCCACGCAGATGAGGTGGCGGCAGCGGCCCAGGTGCCGCCGCCGCCCGATCCCGTGCCTGATGCCGACCCGGCAACGGACAGCGCCGGCGCCACCGTCGGTGGCGATGCATCCGGCATGCCCGACAGCCGCGAACAGCTGGATCGCGCCCGCGCCGATGCCGGATGCGACATTCCCGAAGCGGTCTACGACCTCAACGACATCCGGGTGTACTGCGCGCTGCCGGCCGACGCGCGCGCCTTCCTCGAACGCGAGAACACCTGCCAGCACTTTGCTGGCGAAGAGGCGTACGACGACGCCCGGGCCGAAGAACTGGCCGCCGCCGGCGAAACCTTCTGCGACGGACGCAAACGCCTGTTCGCCGGCCTGTTGGACACCCACGGCGACGACTGCACCCTCCGCCACCTGCTGCTCGACGTGGGCACGCGCTACGACCTGTTCACCGGGGAGGCGCCGGAGGACTGCCCGCCCGGCACCGCCCGCTGAGGCCGGTGCCGGTCAGGGCCGCGCTGCCAGCGCGGGCGCGCCGGCGAAATCGCCGCAGCCGTGGTACTGGCGCGCACCCACGGTCAGCATCGCCGTGGCACCGAATGCATGGCCGCTCATGTCGTCCTGGCACACCGTGCGCTGGAACGTGAGCTTGATGTCGGTGCCATCGGCGGCCTTGCCCGACCAGCCATCCTTGCCCTGCGTGGGTGTGGCGATCTCGAACGTGCGCTGGCCGTAGTCGGTTTCCACGCGCAGGTGCGGTGTGGCGCCGTCGGCCACCACGGCCAGCCAGCCCGGCTCGTTGCCGGTGGCACGGAACGCCGTACCGGCCGCTGCGGCCGGCGGCGGCACCGTGGCGCCCTCTTCACCCGCGCCGGTGCAGCTGCGGTCTGCCTCGCCCTTCAGCGTCAGGATGCCCTCGGTGGTGCCCTTGGTCCAGAACACATTGCCTTCGCCGTCCCCGTACTTTGCGCCGGAAGCGGCTGGCTGGGACGACATCGCGAAGGTGCGCTCACCGGCCACCACGGTTGCCGACTCCTGGCCGCGGTAGGTCGCCTGCACGGCGATGTCGCCGCACTGGAACGCATAGACGCGGGTATCGGCGCTACCGGTCGTGGTCGGCGGCGCATCGGTGCCGCCCGCTGCTGCATCGGCCGGGTCGGCCGGTGCCTGCGGCGCCGGCTGGCAGGCCGCCAGCGTCAGCACGATGGCCAGACTCAACAGTCCCTGGGATGCACGCATGTTCGACTCCTTGCAGTTGTTTCACTCAACACCCGATCCTAGCGCGCGTGCGGCCGGGGGAGGTGAAGCGGCGGTGACCCGGCGGTTACGCGCGCGCTCAGGCACCGCGCGCCGGCAGTATCCCCACCGACAGCAGATGCACGCCGGCGGGCGACGAACAGCGTGCCCAGACCCGCAGCAGCCGCAGGTGGCGCACCTGCTCGCAACCGTGGGCGGTATAGACCAGGCACACGTCGCTGGCGGCCAGCAGCAGCTGGCCGCAGGCCAGGTACTCGATCGCGCCCTGCTCGATCGCCACCACGTGCAGGCGACGCGCCGCCCAGGCCAGCAGGCAGGGATGCGCGCCCTGCCAATGGCCCGATGCGTCGGTGAAGAACAGGGCCGGCGACAGCCACTGCCGCGTCGCCTCCACGTCCTGCGCCAGCAGCATGCCGTGCAGCCCGGCTTCGGCCAGCGCCGTGCGCTGTTCCATCTCCTGCGGATTCATCTCATCCTCCACGGTGTCGCCGCCACGGCCAGCGCCAGCGCCGGACGCCCTGCACCAGTACGTAGAACAACGGCACGAAAAACACCGCCAGCACGGTGCCCGTCAGCATCCCGCCGAACACGCCGGTGCCGATCGCATGCTGGGTCTCGGCCGACGCGCCGGAGGCCAGCATCAGCGGCACCACACCCAGCGCGAACGCCAGCGAGGTCATCAGGATCGGCCGCAGCCGCAGCCGTGCCGCCTCCACGGCGGCCTCGACCACGCCGCGCCCCTGCTGCTGCAGCTGCCGGGCGAACTCCACGATCAGAATCGCGTTCTTGGCCGACAACCCAATCACCGTGATCATGCCCACCTTGAAGAACACATCGTTGGGCAGGCCGCGCAGCAGTACCGCGGCGACCGCGCCCAGCAGGCCCAGCGGTACCACCAGCATCACCGCCGCCGGAATCGACCAGCTTTCATACAGCGCAGCCAGCACCAGGAACACGACCAGCATCGACAGCACCAGCAGCCACGGCGCCTGCGCCCCCGAGGCGCGCTCCTGCAGCGACTGGCCGGTCCACGCCAGCGCGAAGCCGGCCGGCAGCTGCCGGGCCAGGCGCTCCATCTCGGCCATTGCCTGGCCGCTGGAGGCGCCCGGTGCGGCGTTGCCGGACACGCTCAGTGCCGGAAAGCCCTGGTAGCGCTCCAACTGCAGCGGGGTCTGCGACCACACCGGCGTGACCACCTCGGACAACGCCACCATGCCGCCCGTGGCATTGCGCACGTGCAGCTTCAGCACGTCCTCCACCTGCATCCGATGGGGCGCGTCGGCCTGCACGATCACCTGCTGCATGCGGCCGGCATTGGGGAAGTCGTTCACGTACTGCGACCCCATCGCCGCCGACAGCGTGTCACTGATGCGGGTGAAGCCAACGCCCATCGCCTCGGCCTTGTGGCGGTCGATCTCCAGCCGCACGGTACTGCCCGCCGGCAGTCCTTCGGCATACACATCGCGCAGCAGCGGACTCTTCGCCGCCAGCGCCAGCAGGTGCTGCAGTGCCGCCTGCAGCTGCGCGTGGTCCTGGCCCGCGCGCGCCTGCAGGCGCAGCTCGAAGCCCGATGAATTGCCCAGGCTGTCGATCGCCGGCGGCATCACGCTCATGACCTGCCCCTCCGATGCCGCCGCCATCGCCGCCTGGGCGCGCTGCACCTCATCGCTGGCACTCGCGCCGTCGCGCGCATTCCAGTCCTTGAGCATGGTGTAGGCCAGCGCTGCATTCGGGCCCGAACCGGCGAAGCTGTAGCCCATGATCGACTGGTTGGATGCGATCCCCGGGCGCGACGCCACGTGCGCCTCATACCGCTCGACCACCGCCAGGGTGCGCTCGGCGGTGGCATCGGCCGGCAGCTGGATCGACGTCATGAAATAGCCCTGGTCTTCTTCGGGCAGGAACGCCCCCGGCACCAGCTGCAGACCAACCCCAAGCGCGATCACCAGCGCCACGAACACGGCCATGCCACGTCCGCCCCGCTGCAGGATCCGCACCACCCGCCGCTGGTAGCCGGCCGTCATCCGCTCGACACCGCGGTTGAACCACCCGAAGAACCCGCCCCGCCCGTGATGACCGCGGGTACTCGGGCTGAGCAGGGTCGCGCACAGCGCCGGGGTCAGGCTCAGCGCCAGGATCGCCGAGAACAGGATCGACACCGACATGGCCAGCGTGAACTGCCGGTAGATCGCCCCGACCGATCCGTCAGCGAAGGCCATCGGAATGAAGACCGCGGTCAGCACCAGGGTGATGCCGATCACCGCGCCGGTCAGCTCCTTCATCGCCTTGGCCGTGGCCTCGCGCGGCGGCAGGCCCTCCTCGGCCATGATCCGCTCGACGCCTTCGACCACCACGATCGCGTCGTCGACGATGATGCCGATCGCCAGCACCATGCCGAACATGGTCAGCACGTTGATCGACACGCCCGCGGCCAGCATCACCGCGAACGTGCCGAGCAGTGCGATCGGCGCCACGATCGCCGGAATCAGCGTATAGCGGATGTTCTGCAGGAACAGATAAATCACCGCAAACACCAGCACCATTGCTTCGATCAGCGTGATCAGCACCTGGCGGATGGAGATCTCCACGAACGGCGCGGTGTCGAACGGCACCGTCGCCTGCATGCCTGCCGGCAGCGTCGGCGCCAGCTCGGCAATGCGCGCACGCACCGCGCGGGCGGTACGCACCGCGTTGGCGCCGGGCGACAGCTGGATCGCCGCGGCCGTGGCCGGCACACCGTCCTCACGGGTGGACCAGGCATAGCTCTGCGCGCCCAGCTCGACCCGTGCCACGTCGCCAAGGAGCACCTTGCCGCCATCGCTACGGGCACGCAGCACGATCGCGGCGAACGCCTCCGGCGTGGTCAACTGGCCTTCGGCGGTCAGCGGAATCGTCACGCGCTGGCCGGGCAGCGCGGGCGAATCACCCACGCGGCCCGGCGCGATCTGCACGTTCTGCGCGGCGATCGCCTGGGTCAGGTCATCCAGGGTGAGGCTGTACGCGGTGAGCTGCGCCGGGTCCACCCAGATCCGCATCGCGCGTTCGGCGCCGAACAGCTGCACGCGGCCGACGCCATCGATGCGGCGCAGCTCATCAACGATGTTGCGCGCCATGTAGTCGCTCAGGTCGACCTCGTCCAGGCGCCCATCCACCGATTTCAGGCCGACCAGCATCAGGAAGCCCGAATCGGCCGCTTCCACCGTCAAGCCGTTCTGGCGCACCACCTGCGGCAGCCGCGGCTCGATGGCCTTGATGCGGTTCTGCACGTCCACCTGCGCAAGCTCCGGGTCGGTGCCGGGGCGGAAGGTGGCCGAGATGGTGGCCTCGCCGGAGGTATCGGTGGAGGAGGAGAAGTACAGCAGATGCTTCACCCCGGACAGCTCGCGCTCGATCAGGCCGACCACGGCATCGTTCATGGTCTGCGGGGTGGCGCCTGGGTAGCTGGCGTAGATGCTCACGCTGGGCGGCGCAACGGCGGGATAGCGCTCGATCGCGAGGCGTGGAATCGCCAGCACGCCGGCGAGCACCACGAAAATGGCCAGCACCCAGGCGAACACCGGGCGGTCGATGAAAAACTGGGGCATGCAACGTCCTTTGCGCGTCGGGTGGGCGATATCGCCCGCGCCCCGACGGGGTCAGCCAGGGGAAATCAGGGCGCGCCCAGCGCGCCCGTCGTCTGCGGTTGTTTCCAGGGCCGGGCATCGACCATCACGCCTTCCTGCAGGCGCTCCTGGCCCTCCACCACCACGCGCTCGCCGGCGTGCAGGCCGTGCCTGACCACGTACTGGCGTTCGACCTGCCCGTCGATCTCGACGGTGCGGATCACCGCCTTGGCGTCCTTGCCGATCACCCAGGCATACGCCTGCCCGCCGGTACTGCGCAGCACCGCCTGCTGTGGCAGCAGCAGCGCCGCCGGCTGCACGCCACGCGGAACCCGGGCGCGCACGAACATGCCCGGCAACAGGCGACGCTCGGGGTTGTCGACCACGATGCGCAGCACGATGTCGCCGGTGTCGGCGTCCACGTTGATCCCCGAGAACAGAATCCTGCCCTGCTCCGGATACGCCCGGCCGCCACTGCCCAGCAGGGTCACCGGCAGCCCGCGCGCCTTGTCCAGCTGGCCGGACACCACGCTGCGCTGGATGCTTTCCAGCATCGACGCCGGCTGCCGCACGTCCACATACACCTGGTCGAGCTGCCGCACCACGGCCATCGGCGCGGCGTCGCTGGCAGTCACCAGGGCCCCCTCGGTGACCAGTGCCTGGTCGATGCGGCCGTCGATGGGCGCATCGACCGTCGCATAGCGCAGATCCAGGCGGCGCCGTGCCAGCGTGGCGCGCGCCTGGGCCACGTCGGCCAGTGCCTGCTGGTGCTCCGCACGCGCGTCATCGCGCGCCTGGTGGCTGACCACCTGTGCCGCCGCCAGCGACTGCAGCCGCTCGGACTGCACACGGGTGCGCGCCAGGTTGGCTTCGCTGCGCTGGAGCATCGCCACCGCGCTGTCGACCTCGGCATGGAAGGCGGCGGGGTCGATCTGGAACAGCGGCGTCCCGGCCTTGACCTCGGCGCCCTGCTCGAACAGCCGCTTGAGCACGATGCCACCCACCTGCGCGCGGATCTGCGCGGTACGCACCGCCGCCACCCGACCGGGCAGCTCATCGTCGAGCTGGACGATGGTCGGCGACATCGTCACCACCGTGACGGCAGGTGCCGTGGCGGCCGGCGCTTCTTCCCTGGAGCAGGCCGTGGCGACGGCCATGATCGCCGCGCACACGGCGGCCTGGATCCTGTTGATGTTCATCTGCGGCACACGGGCCGGATCACCGGCTGGAATCATGAATGGTGAAGTCTGCGCGGGGCACGTGGGGTTTCGATGGAGGAAATGTGGAGATACGATGGAGCGCTAAGCACCTTCCGGCCCTGCCCGCATGCACGCCACCGATCCACCCAGCGCCAGCGCCGCGCGCTGGGACCGCTCCCTCCACGCGCTGGTCCTGATCGTCGAAGACGAGCCGGAAATCGCCGATATCGTGGCCGCCTACCTGGAACGCGAAGGCCTGCGCACGCTGCGCGCGCAGGATGGGCTGAACGCCCTGGCGCTGCACCGCAGCGCACGTCCGGACCTGATCCTGCTCGATGTGCAGATGCCCGGCATGGATGGCTGGACGGTACTCAACACGCTGCGCCAGCGCGGCGATACCCCGGTGATCATGCTGACCGCGCTGGACCAGGATCTGGACAAGCTGACCGCGCTGCGCATGGGCGCCGACGACTATGTGGTCAAACCGTTCAATCCCGCCGAGGTGGCCGCGCGTGTGCGCGCGGTGCTGCGGCGCACCCTCAACCAGCGCCCGGCTGGCGCGTCCGGCGTCCTGCGCGTGGCCAATCTGGTCATCGATGCAGAGAACCACCAGGTGCATGTGGAAGGCGACGGCTACAGCCACGAACTGCTGCTCACGCTCACCGAGTTCAAACTGCTGCACTGCATGGCCCTGGCGCCACTGCGCATCTTCAGCCGCAGCGAACTGATGCACGAATGCCTGCCGGAGAGCGAAGCCCTGGAACGTACCGTGGACAGCCATGTCAGCAAGCTGCGCCGCAAGCTCGACGAGGTCGGGCTGGAGAACGTGCCGGCCAGCGTGCGCGGTGTCGGCTACCGCCTGGCGGCGGACCGCTGATGCGCGGCTCCGGGCTGAGCCGGCACATCGTGGTCTCGATGTCGCTGATGGCGCTGTCGGTGATCGTGATGGTGATCCTCAGCTCGTACGTGCTGTACGCCATCCTGGTGACCTTCTATCCGGGCGCCACCGAGGAACCGGCGAGCTGGGTACCCAGTGGCCCCGAACTGGTGTGGATGGCGGGGGTGACGCTGCTCGGCCTGGGGCTGGCGATCGCCGCGTCGGTGCGGCTGTCGCAGCGCATCCTGGCGCCGCTCAACTCGGTGGTGGACAGCATCCGCCGCCTCGCCAACGGCGACCTCGGCGCGCGCGCCGCCGCCAGCGACCACTCGCTTGGCGAGGTGGCCCTGCTGGTGGACGACTTCAACGCGATGGCGCGACGGCTGCAGAACATGGATGCCGACCGGGTCATGTGGCACGCGGCGATCGCGCACGAACTGCGCACCCCGGTGACCATTCTGCGTGGCCGCCTGCAGGGGCTCGCCGAGGGCGTGTTCGCGCCCGACGAATCGCAGTTCCGCAGCCTGCTGTCGCAGGTCGAAGGGCTGTCGCGGCTGATCGAGGATCTGCGCGTGCTGAGCCTGGCCGACAGCGCGCGGCTGGACGTGCGCCGCGCACGCAGCGACGTGGTGCAGGAGGTGCACTCGGTGATGACGCTGGTCGATCCGGGCTTCCGCAGCGGCGGGTTCGTGCTGGAGCTGGAAACCTCGCGCGATGAACACCCCGCCCATTGCGATCCGACCCGGGTCCGCCAGGCCCTGATGGCCCTGCTGGAGAACGCCCGCCGCTACGCCACACCTGGGCGCGTGCGCATCGCCGTGCATGACACCGCCACCCATGTGGAGATCGCCGTTGACGACGAGGGCCCCGGCATCGACCCGGCACTGAGCGCGCACATCTTCGACCCCTTCATGCGCGGCGATGGCTCGCGCTCGCGCCAGCGCGGCGGCAGCGGGCTGGGCCTGGCCGTGGTCAAGGCCATTGCCGATGCGCATGGCGGCCAGGTCTGGTGCACCGCGAGCACGCTCGGCGGTGCCCGGTTCGTCATCGCGTTGCCGCGTCAGTAGCGGTTTCGGCCTGCGCCAACCGGCGCATCCGGTTGCCCAGGCGCGCCAGGCTGTCATCGATGGTATCGAGCTCGCGCTGCTGCGCCGGCGGCAACCGCGCGCGCATCTGCTGCTGCAGCGCGGTCCACGCCGGTACGCCGCGGGCGCTGATGCGTGCCGCGGCGGCGCCTGCGTCGGCGCGTTCGGCCGCCATCGGGAGCCCATAGCCGCCGTCATCCAGCAGTGCCGCCGGGCTGACCAACTGGCCGGTGTCGCGGAGCAGTGCAAGCAGGGTGTCGCGGGCGGCGTCGATGCCCTCGCCAGAACGGCCCAACGTGTGTTTCAGCCGGTCGCGGGCGCGCAGCTCCTCGCGATGGCGCGCCGCCTGTTCCAGCAGCAACAGCGCGGAGGTGGCACGCAGCCCGCCCTGTTCAACCCAGCGGGCGCGCTCGCTCGCCGGGCGCTGCAACCACGCGGCAACCGCATCGGTGTCCAACGGCAGCTCCTGCCGCGCCACGTCGAACAACTGCTGGTAGTGCGTCTGCGCGGAGGCGAAGTAATACCCGTTGCGGGTGGCCGCCGCACGGTCGTCCAGCACCGAACGGTCGGCCAGGCCCTGCCGTTCCAGCCGGGTCAGCACGCCGTGCGGCGTGATCCGGTTCAGCCCCGGCGACGCCAGCCGCGGCACGCCCTCCTGCAGCAGCTTGCCGGTCTCCACCGCGCAGTTGTTGCTCACGAACAGGTAGCGGCCGTCGTAGCTCCAGTGCACCTGCGCGACCCGTTCGAGCAGCGTGGCGATCTCCTCGCGGTCCAGCCGCAGCGGCACCGAAGACAGGCCACGCAGTTCGAGCTGGGTGTATTCGTTGACCACCTGGTTGAGCGGCAGCACGAACAGACGCGAGGGATACGAGCCGGTCAATCCGCGCCAGCTGGAGATCTGCACGTCGCCCACGAACGCGCGGAACGACAGCACGCGGTGATACGACAGATCCATGCGACATGCCGGGCCCGGCGCACGGCCGGGTGCGCACACCACCAGCCGCAGCATGCTGTGGCCCCAGCGGCTCATCAGCTGGTCATTGCCTTCGGCCAGCAGGTAGTCCACCGCGTAGATGCGCGCGGGGTCCAGTTCCAGCAGCGATGCCGCACCCGTGGCGTCGTCGGCCTGCACCAGCGGCAGCCGCACATCGCACTCGGGCGCGTCGCCGGTGGGCCCCAGGTGTTCGGCAAACCAGGCCTGAAGCGCGGGGCGTCGGCACGCATAGTCCGGATCCAGCAGATAGTGCTCGGCGTTCACCGCCAGGAACTCGGCCGGGCTGGCGCGCTCGTAGGCGTCGGGGCTGCGCGCACTGAAATGATTGCCGGTTCGCCCCCATCGCCACGGCCGCTGCTGCCAGCCGGCCAGGTCGCGCCAGCGCGCGCTGCTCGACCAGCCACCGGCATCGGCGCGGTCCAGCACGTGGGTGAGCTCATGGATCAGCGCCGCCTGTACGGCGCGCGGCAGCGGCTGGCCGTCCTGCACCGCGTCGAGCAGCGAACGCCTCAGCGTGATCGCGCCGCTGCGCGCACGGCCGTGCACGCGGTCCGGCAGCGTGTCCGACCAGCGCACCGGCACCGGCGCATCGAAGCGGGCCTGCCAGTCGGCAGGCAGCCGCGCCTGTACCGCTGCCAGAACACGTTCGGCCGCCGTCGTCTGCCGGGCATCCAGGCCCTGCGGGTCGAGGTCCAGCTGCAGCGCCGCCTGGGCCAGCGGCGCGAGCAGCAACGCGGTCAGGACCGCCCAACGCCAGCGGCGGGCCGGACCACGTGCGCGGGGCATCAGCGTGCCAGCAGGGCCTTGGCCAGCGCCAGGTCGCTGACCTGACGCTGCGTGGCATCGCGCTCGCGCACGTGCAGCAGCGCCGCTTCCAGGCGCGCGCCACGGATGGCGCCGTCGCTGGCGACGAAGGCCGCGGCATCGTCGCGGGCATCCAGCACGACCTTGTCGTCGCTCGAGCTGGACGAGCCGGCCGACGAGGCACCGGACGCCGAACCGGCGGAGCTGCCGGCGAAACTGGAGGCCAGCGCCGACAGCGGCAGGGCAAGAACGGCGAGAAGCAGGATCGGACGCATCATCAGGGTCGTTCGCGTAGGAAAACGCAGAGCGTATAGGCTGCGTGAAGATCTGTCGCGCGTCAGAGGTCGAATACCTTGCCCGGATTCAGCAGCCCTTGGGGATCAAACGCACGTTTGACCGCCTTCATCAGCGCGATTTCCGGCGCGCTGCGGGTACTGTCCAGGTAGCCCTTCTTGACCAGCCCGATGCCGTGCTCGGCCGAAATGCTGCCATTGAAGCGGGCCAGCACCTGGGCCAGCAGCTTGGTCACGTGTTCGCACTGGGTCAGGAATTCCGCATCGGCGGTCGCGTCTGGCTTGAGCACGTTGATATGCAGGTTGCCGTCGCCGATGTGACCGAACCAGACCACGTCGAAATGCGGATACGCCTGGCCGATCAGGGCCTGCGTTTCGGCCATGAAGGCCGGCATCGCCGAGATCCGCACCGACACATCGTTCTTGTACGGCTTGTAGCGCGCCACCGACTCGGTGATGCCCTCGCGCAGGCGCCACAGCTGTGCAGCCTGCGCCTCACTCTGGCTGACCACGCCATCGCTGACCCAGCCCTGCTCCATGCACTGCTCGAACGCGGCCATTGCCGCCGCTTCCTGCGCCTCGTCGCCGGCGGCGAACTCGGTGACCACGTAGAACGGATGCACCTCGGCGAACGGCGCCTGCGCACCATGCGCCAACACGTGTTCGAGCGCGCGGTCGGTGAAGAACTCGAACGCCTGCAGCTGCATGCGCTCGCGGAACGCCGCGAACACCTGCATCAGCACCTCGAAACTCGGCAGCGCCAGCAGCATCACGTTGCTGGCCGGCGGCGGATCGGTGAGCTTGAGGGTCGCCTCGACGATCACGCCCAGCGTGCCCTCCGATGCGATCAACAACTGGCGGAAGTCGTAGCCGCTGGAGTTCTTGATCAGGCCCTTGTTGAGTTCGAGCAGCTGGCCGTCGGCGGTGACCACCGTGAGGCCGGCGATCCATTCGCGGGTGTTGCCGTAACGGATCACCCGGATGCCGCCCGCATTGGTGGCGATGTTGCCGCCAATCGAGCACGAACCGCGCGCGGCGAAGTCCACCGGGTAGATCAGGCCGTGCTCCTGGGCCGCGTTGTGCACCGCTTCCAGCGCCATGCCGGCCTGGACGGTGAGCGTGCGATCCACCGCGTCGAAGGACAGCGCCTTGTTCATGCGTTCCAGGCTGAGCACCAGCTCGCCGTTGGCCGCCACTGCGCCCCCGGACAGACCGGTGCGGCCGCCCGACGGCACCACCGCCACCTGCTGCGCCGAGGCCCAGCGCATGATCGCCTGCACCTCCTCAACACTGCCCGGCAGGGCGATCGCCAGCGGCGCCGGCACCCAGCGCCGGGTCCAGTCGCGCCCGTAGTGTTCCAGATCGGCCGCATCGGTCTTGAGCCGCAGCCCGGGGCAGTCCTGCAACAGGGAAGAGATGCGCGGGTCGGTCATGGCGTGGGCACGGAACGAGGGAAGCCCAAAAGGGTAGCAGACCGCCCGCTGCCGACTGCGCCCCCGCCCGCGCGATAGGTGCATCTGAAACCATCGCGACACCCTTTTGGCGCACTGCACAATCGCACCCGGGTTCTGGCATAGTTGCGGGCTCCCGTCCTACATGCTGCCGCTCGCCCATGTCGCCGAAGAAGACCTCGTTCCCGAAGCAGGATATCCGCGTGCTGTTGCTGGAGGGGGTAAGCCAGACCGCGATCGACGTGTTCAGCGCCGCCGGCTATTCGCAGATCGAACTGCACGCCAAGGCGCTGCCCGAGGACGAACTGAAGGCGCGCATCGCCGAAGCGCATATCGTCGGCATCCGCTCGCGCACCCAGCTCAGCGCCGAGGTGCTGGCCCATGCCAAGCGCCTGATGGCGGTGGGCTGCTTCTGCATCGGCACCAACCAGGTGGACCTTGAGGCGGCCGAGCTGGCCGGCATTCCGGTGTTCAACGCGCCCTACTCCAACACCCGCAGCGTGGCCGAGCTGGTGATCGCCGAGGCGATCATGCTGACCCGCGGCATTCCGCAGAAGAATGCCGAGTGCCATCGGGGCGGCTGGTCCAAATCAGCCGCCGGCAGCCACGAAGTGCGTGGCAAGACGCTGGGCATCATCGGCTACGGCCACATCGGCACCCAGGTCGGCGTGATGGCCGAGGCGATGGGCATGCAGGTGATCTTCCATGACATCGAAACCAAGCTGTCGCTGGGCAATGCCCGCGCGGCGATCGACCTGGACGACCTGCTGGCGCGCGCCGACATCGTGACCGTGCACGTGCCGGAAACGCCCGCCACGCAGTGGCTGATCGGCGCCGACCAGCTGGCCCGGATGCGCCCTGGCGCGCACCTGATCAATGCTGCACGCGGCACCGTGGTCGACATCGACGCGCTGGACGCGGCGCTGCGCAGCGGCCACATCGGCGGCGCGGCGCTGGACGTGTTCCCGGTTGAGCCCAAGGGCAACGGCGATGCATTCGTGTCGCCGCTGACCGCGCACGACAACGTGATCCTGACCCCGCACGTGGGCGGCAGCACGCTGGAGGCGCAGGACAACATCGGCGTGGAAGTGGCGGCCAAACTGGTGCGCTACAGCGACAACGGCAGCACCCTGTCGGCGGTCAACTTCCCCGAGGCGACCCTGCCCGAGCACGCCGACAGCCTGCGCCTGCTGCACATCCACCAGAACGTGCCGGGCGTGCTGTCCAAGGTCAACGAGATCTTCTCGCGCCACAACGTCAACATCGACGGCCAGTTCCTGCGCACCGATTCCAAGGTGGGTTACGTGGTGATCGACATCACCGCCAGCGAAGAACAGGCCGGCGCCGTACGCGAAGAGCTCGCGGCGATTCCAGGCACCCTGCGCACCCGCGTGCTGTACTGACGCCGCGCGGGGTCGCAGCCCGCGTAGAGCCGGGTTCTACCCGGCTGCCGGTGTTGCCCACGCGTCCGGTCAACAGCAGCCGGGCAGAGCCCGGCTCTACGGAGTCCACCGCGATTCAGGCGAGCGGCACCGCGGCCGCGCGGGGTCGCAACCCGCGTAGAGCCGGGTTCTACCCGGCTGCCGGTGTTGTCCCCGCGTACGGTCAACAGCAGCCGGGCAGAGCCCGGCTCTACGGAGCGCACCGCAATCCAGGCGTGCGACCGCGCGAGGTTGCCGGCAATTCATTGCGTGCGACCGCGCGGGGCCGCCGGCAATTGCGGGCCTGCGGCCGCGCGGGGCCACCGCCAGCGTAGAGCCGGGTTCTACCCGGCTGCCGCTGTTGTCCCCGCGTCCGGTCAACAGCAGCCGGGCAGAGCCCGGCTCTACGGAGCGCACCGCAATCCAGGCGAGCGGCAGCGCGCCTGTGCGAGGTTGCCGGCAATTCCAGGCGCGCGCCCCCAGCCGGGCCCGGCCCGGCGTTACCGCGCCAGCCAGCGCTTGGCCATGCGCGGCAGGGAGTCGTCGCCGTCCGGGGTTTCGATCACCGCAGCGGCCACGTCACAGATGTCGCGCCAGGCCAACGCCAGCGACTCCTCGCTGACCGCGAACTGTTCGCTGCCCAGCGCCCGCACCACGTAGCGGGCGTCGTAGTGCCAGTGCCCCGGCACGTCCTTCCGTTCCGGAATCCAGTGCTTGTCGATGTCGAACAGCACGCCATCTTCCAGCACCAGCGCACTCAGGCCGGACTCTTCCTCGGCTTCCTTCAGCGCCACCTGACCCAAGTCGCGCTCGCCGTCGGCGTGCCCACCCAGCTGCAGCCAGCGGTCCAGCTTGCGGTGATGGGTGAGCAGCACGCGTTGCCCGTCGGCGCTGACCAGCCAGGCGCTGCCGGTGAAGTGGCCGGCCAGCCGCTCGCGCAGGAAGGGGTTTTCGGGGTCATCCAGCAATGTGCTGAATTCGGCAGCCAGTGCGGCGTGTTCCGGGTGCCGGCGTGCGTAATCAGTCAGTTGGCCGCGCAGCGCGGCGTCAGCAACCACAACGGATTCAGGGTTCAGCGACATGGTGGACCGGGGATGGGACGGAATCTGCCGATTATCTCGCGCCCATGCTGCATTTGAGCTTGTGCGCAGGCTTCAGCTTTGGCTAAGGTACAGCGGGCCCCGCACCGCAGGGGCGCCCAGTCGCCATCAGGGGGCGCGGCAATGTACCGCGCACCTCACCTTTGTTCACTTAGGGAAGCACTGCATGCTGAAGTCTCTGTTGAGGGTCAAACCGGTCGCACCGGCACCGCACGTCGATGCCGGCGAGCCCATCGAAGGCAGCCTGGACGGCGAGCCCACACTGAAACGGACCCTCACAGCCAAACACCTCATCATGCTCGGCATCGGCGCGGTGATCGGCGCCGGTATCTTCGTGCTTACAGGCCAGGCCGCCGCCAACCATGCGGGCCCGGCCGTGATGCTGTCGTTCGTAATTGCCGGCTTCGCCTGCGCGCTGGCCGGCCTGTGCTATGCCGAGTTCGCGGCGATGATGCCGGTTTCCGGCAGCGCCTATTCCTACTCCTACGCCACCTTGGGCGAAGGCATGGCGTGGTTCATCGGCTGGTGCCTGGTGCTGGAGTACCTGTTTGCCTCGGCCTCGGTCGCGGTTGGCTGGTCGGCGTATCTGATCAGCTTCATCACAACCACACTGCACATGCCGTTCCCCGACGCGCTCAGCGCGGCACCCATCGCCTGGACCGGGCACGAGTTCATTGCGTCGGGCAAGCTGTTCAACCTGCCGGCGGTGCTTATCGTGGCGGCCGTGACGGGCCTGCTGTACGTCGGCGTGACCCAGTCGGCGTTCGTCAATGCGATCATCGTGGCGATCAAGGTCACCGTGATCTGCCTGTTCATCGGCTTCGGCGCAGCGCACCTGGACCCGGCCAACTGGCATCCCTTCATCCCGGAGAACACCGGCGTGTCCGGCGAGTTCGGCTGGAGCGGCGTGTTCCGCGCGGCAACCATCGTGTTCTTCGCCTACATCGGCTTCGATGCGGTCTCCACCGCTGCCGGCGAGACCAAGGACCCGCAGCGCAACATGCCGATCGGCCTGTTGGGTTCGCTGGCGGTGTGCACCATCGTCTACATCATCGTGTGTGCGGTGCTGACCGGCATGATGCCGTACCACCTGCTCGGCACCGACAAGCCTGTTGCCACCGCGCTGGAGCCCTATCCCACGCTGTCCTGGCTGAAGACCGCCGTCGAGATCGGGGCCATCGCCGGCCTGTCCTCGGTGGTGCTGGTGATGATGATGGGCCAGACCCGCATCGCCTACACCATTTCCCGCGACGGCCTCCTGCCGAAGATCTTCGGCAAGGTCCATACCCGCTTCCGTACGCCCTACTGGAGCACCGTGATCGTGGGTGTGGTCGCGGCAGCGCTCGCCGGCATGGTGCCGCTGAACGTGCTCGGCGAGCTGGTGTCGATGGGCACGCTGCTGGCCTTTGCCACGGTCTGCGTCGGCGTGCTGATCCTGCGTTACACGCGCCCGGAGCTGCCACGTCCGTTCCGCGTACCGCTGGTCTGGGTGATCTGCCCGCTGGGCGCGCTGGCCTGCCTGTTCCTCTTCTGGCAGGCGTTCGTGGTGCACTGGCACCTGTTCGTGGGCTGGACGCTGCTGGGCCTGTGCATCTACTTCGGCTACGGCATCCGCAACAGCAAGCTGAACAAGCCCTCCGCCTGATCGCTGCCGGGCCGGCCCAGTGCCGGCCCGGTCGTTTCTGCTCCATCGCGCGCGTACTGCCGCGCCAACCAAGACACCCAACACCATGTTCAAGCAACTGTGGGCCACCAAGCATCCGCACGCCGCCCATGAAGACGCCAATGGCCTGAGCCTGCGCCGCACCCTCGGCCCGTGGGGCCTGACCGCGCTGGGCATCGGCGCGGTGATCGGCGGCGGCATTTTCGTGATCACCGGCCAGGCGGCAGCCAACCACGCCGGCCCGGCGATCATGCTGTCGTTCGTGCTGGCCGCGATCTGCTGCGCGTTCTGCGCGATGGCCTACGCCGAGTTCGCCGCGATGGTGCCGGTGTCCGGCAGCGCCTACACCTATACCTATGCCACCTTCGGCGAACTGTCGGCCTGGTTCATCGGCTGGATGCTGGTGCTGGAATACGGCGTTTCCGCCTCGGCGGTGGCGGTGAGCTGGACCGGCTACTTCCTGAGCCTGCTCAGTCATTTCGACATCCATCTGCCCGCGGCGCTGGTCAGCGCGCCGCTGGACGCCCAACTGCGGCCGACCGGCGCGATCGCCAACCTGCCGGCGGCGATCCTGGTGCTGCTGCTCACCTGGCTGTGCTACGTGGGCATCAGCAAGTCCTCGGCGATGAACATGGCGATGGTGGTGCTCAAGACCGGGCTGATCGTGCTGGTGATCATCGCCGGCTGGAAGTACGTGGACCCGGCCAACTGGACCCCGTTCATCCCCGACAACGAAGGGCCGGGCAAGTACGGCTTCGAAGGCGTGCTGCGGGGCGCGGCGATGGTGTTCTTCGCCTACATCGGCTTCGAGGCGGTGTCGGTGGCCGCGCAGGAATCGCACCGGCCCCAGCGCGACATGCCGATCGGCATGCTGCTGTCGCTGGTGATCTGCACGGTGCTGTACATCGCAATGGCCGCCGTCATGACCGGGCTGGTGCCCTACCCGCTGCTGGGCACCGACGAGCCGGTGGTGACCGCGGTTGCCGCGCACCCGCAACTGGGCTGGCTGCGGATCATCGTGGAGATCGGCGCGCTGATCGGCCTGTCGTCGGTGGTGCTGGTGATGATCATCGGGCAGCCGCGCATCTTCATGATCATGGGCCGCGACGGCCTGCTGCCGCCGGTGTTCACCAAGATCCACCCGACCTACCGCACCCCGCACATCAATACGGTGATCACCGGCATCGGCATCGCCCTGCTGGCGGCCCTGTTCCCGCTGGACATCCTGGGTGAGCTGACCTCGATGGGCACGCTGATCGCGTTCGCAGCGGTCTGCGCGGGCGTACTGATCCTTCGCCGCACCCAGCCGGACCTGCCGCGCCCGTTCCGCATGCCGATGGCATGGCTGATCTGCAGCCTGGGCGTGCTGAGCTGCATCGCCCTGCTGACCGCGATGACGGCACACAACTGGATGCTGATGGGCGTCTGGACGGCGCTGGGCTTCGCCATCTACTTCTTCTACGGCTTCCGCCACAGCCGCCTGCGCGGGAAGTAAGGGGAAGAGGGAATGCCGGGCCTGCGGCCCGGCGCCAGCCAGAGCCAGAGCATTGGCTTGACGGTTGGCGTCGGTTTGGCGGGGCGGTATGGAATCGCGGGGGACGCCGTGAGAAAAAACTGGGTTTCTGGTGGAAAGCTGGAGATCGGGTCGAAAGCTGGAGATCTGGTGGGTGGCGACCATTGGTCGCCACGCCCAGCAGCCGGCTGGCAGCCGGCTCTACCTCCCCCCCCAAAAAAAACGTGCCGGCACTCGCCTCAGTACGTCCGGGGCGGGCGGGGTAGGGTTTGTGGGGGTGCGGCGTCCCCCACAAACCCTGCCCCGCCCGACCCAGCACGAATAGCCTGCTTTTAACGCTCCACGCCGCTAAAATGCCGGCATGAACAACACCCCCTACGACACCGCGCGCCTGGGCGAACTGGCCCAGCTGCTGATCGACAACGTCCGCGAGCTGGCCCAGGCCGGCTGGACCCCGGCCACCAGCAGCAACTTCTCCCACCGCCTGGATGACCGCCACGCGGCGATCACCGTGTCCGGCAAGGACAAGGGGCGGCTGGTGGAGGACGACATCATGGTGGTGGACTTCGACGGCAAGGCCGTCGGTCGCCCGCTGCGGCCCTCCGCCGAGACCCTGCTGCACACGCAGCTGTATCGCCGTTTTCCGGAGATCGGCTGCGTGCTGCACACCCACTCGCCGGTGCAGACCGTCGCCTCGCGTCTGTACGCGCCGCAGGGCCACATCCGCCTGGAAGGCTACGAACTGCTGAAGGCCTTCCACGGCAACAGCACCCACGACATGGCCATCGACGTGCCGGTGTTCGCCAATACCCAGAACATGGACGAGCTCTCCGCCCAGGTCGAGGACCTGCTGGACCGGCAGTGCCTGTGGGGCTACCTGATCGACGGGCACGGCCTGTACGCCTGGGGCCGCGACATGCCCGAGGCGCGCCGCCACCTGGAAGCCTTCGAGTTCCTGCTGCACTGCGAACTGGAACTGCGCAAGCTGCGCGGGTCCTGATCGACGCCGCGTCGCCCGGGCACCGCCTGGGCCGGCCAGCGACCGGCGCTACCGGTGCGGCGGCCGGGATACTGAGTTCCAGGACAGGGTGTCGGGTTGCCGGGCAGCGCCCGGCACTACACACTGTTGCCCCCCACCGCCGTTCAAGCTGCCGCCATGAGCCGACTCCGCATATTTGATGACAACGCCCCCGACGCGCCGCTGTTCGACAGCCGCGACGGTGCCGCGATCGCCGCCGAACTGACGAAGATCGGCGTCACCTTCGAACGCTGGCAGGCCACCCAGGATGTTGCGCCGGGCGCCAGCCAGGACGAGGTCTTTGCCGCCTACAAGGCCGACATCGACCGCCTGGTCGCCACCCACGGCTTCAAGAGCGTGGACGTGGCCTCGATCGCGCCGGACAACCCCAACCGCGCCGAACTGCGGAAGAAGTTCCTCGACGAACACTTCCACAAGGAAGACGAGGTGCGCTTCTTCGTTGCCGGCTCCGGCCTGTTCACCCTGCACGTGGACGGCAAGGTGTACGAGATCGAGTGCGTCAAGGACGACCTGATCGCCGTGCCCGACGGCATCACCCACTGGTTCGACATGGGCGAGGAGCCGAGCTTCGTGGCGATCCGCTTCTTCACCGAGCCGGACGGCTGGGTCGGCCACTTCACCGGCAGCGACATCGCCCAGCAGTTCCCGCGTTACCACCCCGCACAGCACCAGGCCGACTGACCCATGCCCCACCCCACCGTCATCCTCACCGACATCGAAGGCACCACCAGCAGCATTTCGTTCGTCAAGAACGTGCTGTTCCCGTATGCGCGCCAGGCGCTGCCGGCGTTCGTGGCCGAGCACGGCCAGCAACCGGAGGTGCGTCGCTGGCTGGATGCGGTGGCGGTGGAGATCGGCGGCGCCTGCCAGGACAGCCTGATCGTGGAAACGCTGCAGGGCTGGATCGACCAGGATCGCAAGCACACCGCGCTCAAGGCGCTGCAGGGCATGATCTGGGAGAGCGGCTACCGCAACGGCGATTACAAGGCCCACTTCTACCCCGAGGTGGCGGCCGTGCTGAAGGGCTGGCACGCCGAAGGCAAGCCGCTGTACGTGTACTCCTCCGGCTCGGTGCCGGCGCAGAAGCAGTTCTTCGGGTTCAGCGAGGCCGGCGACCTGACCGGCCTGGTGTCGGGCTGGTTCGACACCGAAGTGGGCGGCAAGCGCGAGGCGGACAGCTACCGCCGCATCGTCGAAGCGATCGGCGTGCCCGCCGGTCAGATCGTGTTCCTGTCCGATGTGGTCGAGGAGCTGGACGCGGCGCGCGACGCCGGCCTGCAGACCCGCCTGCTCGACCGTCTGGACGACTACCCGATGCCGCGCAGCGGCGAGGCCACCCACGGCCACGAGCGCGCCGAGAACTTCCAGCAGATCGCGCTCTGAGCCGAGCTGCCTGCCCCTGTACGGAGAACACCCGAGATGGACATCGATTTCATGGTCGGCACCACGCCGGTCAAGCTCACCCGCGACTGGTTCTGGGGCGGGATGAAGCTGGTCAGCGCCGATGAAACGGTGTGGGTGCAGCACCCTGCCCACCCGGGCACGCATTTTTCCTTCACCACCACCCAGTCCTGGCTGCGGCGCATCGCCGGCCAGGAGGTGATCGTGGAAAAAACCCGCTCGATCCTGTTCGCTGCCTTCCGCGAACAGCGCTTCCGCGTGCTGGTCAACGGCATCGAAGTGGTCAACCGCAGCGGCATGTAAGCCGCTGCGGCGGCGCGATCAACGCGCGGCGCTGGGGTCCGCCGGCGGCACCAGTGCATCGGCCAGCGACTGCACCCGCAACGCGCGGCGCAGCGTGGCCAGGTCGGCGTCTGCCGTGAGCTTCACCTGCACGGTTTCGCCGGGCAGCAGCGTCAGCGCGTTGTCCTGCAGCACCGCATCCAGCCCATCGAACCCGATCCACACCGCACGCGCCAGCCGGTCGCTGCGCACGGACAGGCGGTAGCCATCGCCGTCGCGCTGCAGTTCGCTGTGGATCTGCGGCCGCGACAGCGCCAGCGCCTTGGCCACATCGAAGTACACCACGCCCTGCGACAGCACCTTGCCGCCGCCATCCAGCAGCTCGACCACGGCCACGGTGCGGTGGGGATCGGCCTGGCCAAGCAGCGCCGCATCGTCCAGCCGCGCCACCTCCAGCGCCGCGCCCGGCGGCACCGTCACGGCGTGCTGCTGGCGTGTGTGGACGCGACCATCGAGGTCCATCACCCGCAGCCGCCACTGCCCCACCAGCGCGTCGCGGCGGTCGTTGAGCAGGCTGATCCGGGTGGTGCCGTCGTCGTCACGCAGCGCGGCCACCGCGTGGTCGGCGAAGAAACGGCGCGCCTGGAAATGCAGTGCCTTCCAGCGGCCGGCGTAATCGATGCTGGACCACGACGCGCCCGGCCATACATCGTTGAGCTGCCAGTACAGCGAACCCATCGTGTACGGCCGCGACGCGCGGTGGTGCAGTGCGGCCAGCGCGATGCCCTCGGCCTGCATCACCTGGCTGAGGTACACGAACGTGGGGAAATCGCGCGGCGTGCCGTAGCCCTCCTCGATGTACTTGAGCAGGCGCTGGTTGCCCTCCCCGGCCATGAACTTCTGGTGCGCGCGCACGGTCAGGCTGTCCACGCGCTGCTCGGCGGCGGGAATGATGCCGTCCAGCGTGCGCAGCGACGGCCATGCCTGCAGCCCGTATTCGGACATGAAGCGCGGGGTCTCGCGCAGATAGGCGGTTACCGGCAGCGCCGGATTGCCCCAGACCTGCCAGTAGTGCTTGTCGCCACGGGTGGAATCGTTGGCCTTCTCGTCCAGGTCGTTGCCGGGCGAGCTGGACCAGTACGGCACGCCCAGCCCTTCCTCGGCCACCACTTCGCGCAGATCCTGCCCGAACAGATCGACATAGCCCTGCCAGACCTTCGCCGCGAAGGCCGGGTCGGCTGCGGTCAGGTCGCGACCGTGGCCCCAGTCTTTCCAGGCGGTCTCTTCCTCGTTGTTGCCACACCACAGCACCACGCTGGGGTGGTGGCGCAGGCGGCGCACGTTGTCGCGCGCTTCGGCGACCACATTGGCCCGGAACGCCGGATCGTAACCGGGCTGCATGCCGCCCCCGAACATGAAGTCCTGCCAGACCAGCAGCCCCAGCTCATCGGCGATGTCGAAGAACGCGTCGTCTTCGTAATAGCCGCCGCCCCAGTTGCGCAGCATGTTCATGTTGGCGTCGCGCGCGGCCGTCAGTTCGCGGCGGATGCGCGCCGGGTCGACCCGCGCCGGGAACATGTCGAAGGGAATCACATTGGCGCCCTTGCCGAAGATCGGCACGCCATTGATCACGAAAGCAAAGCCCTGGCCGCCGGTGCGGTCGGCCTCGCGCCGCAGCTCCACGGTGCGCAGCCCGATGCGGCGCTCCATCCGCAGGGCCGTCGCGGTGTCCGGCGCGAGGGTGGCACGCACGGTATAGCGTGCCTGCTCGCCCTGCCCCACCGGCCACCAGCGGCGCGGCGCCGGCAGCACCACCGGCACCGCCACGCGGTTGTCGCCGGCCTGCAGTACGGCGCGCGGGTCGAAACGCCGCAGCACGCGCCCGTCCGGATCAATCAGTTCAATGCGCAGTGCCGCCGTACCGGTAGCCGCGCTCTCCACCTGCACCGCGATGTCCAGCTCGGCCTTGTCCGCATCCAGGCTGCGCGTATGCACGGCCAGATCGGTCAGACGCTGCGCATCCCAGCTCTCCAGCTGCACGGGGCGCCAGATGCCGGCGGTGACGTAGCGCGGGCCCCAGTCCCAGCCGAAGTGGTACCCGGGCTTGCGCACGAAGTTGCCGACCATCGCATCCTTGGGCTCGTCCCCGTACGGCGATGGGTAGTTGCCGGCAATTTTATGGGGCATTGCCTGCACGCCCGGCAGCAGCGTGGTGATCGGCGAGCGCAGCACGACCCGCAGTTCATTGCCGGTGGGGCGCAACCGCCCGTCCACCCGCGCCCGCCAGGTGCGGTGGCTGTTGTCGGCCCGCAGCAGCGGCGCGCCGTTGAGCTCGACCGTGGCGAACGTGTCCAGACCCTCGAAAGCAAGTTCGGCATGCGCCCTGGCCAGGGTGGCCGCATCCACGTCGAAGCGGCCGCGGTACTCCCAGTCGGCCAGGCCGATCCACTGCAGGCCTGCCTCCGGCGCGCCCACGTAGGGGTCCGGGATCAGCCCCTGGGCCAGCAGATCGGTGTGCACCGCACCAGGCACCTGCGCAGTGCGCCAGTCGGCCAGTTGCGGATGCGCAGCCAGCCGGGCATCGCCGGGCAGCAGGCGGAACGACCACTGCGCCTGCAGCGGCGCCGCCGACAGCGGCAGCGCCCCCAGCAGCAGCAACAGCGACCCGACGATCAGACCGAAACGACGCATCCGCATGTGCTGCTCCCTGTTTTCTTCAACGCACCACGTTGAGCACTTCGTAGCAGGCGCCCATCGTGTGGTAGTCGGTCTTGCCGGCCGGGCTCTTCTCGTCGCTGTACTTGCGGTTGTCGGCATCCAGAATGCGGTACCAGGCACCGTAGCGATGGTCGATCATGTGTGCCCACGCATAGGCCCACAGCCGGTCGTACCACGCCCAGTAGGCGTCATCACCGGTTCGCGCCGCCAGCAGGGCGGCGGTGGCCAGCGATTCGGCCTGCACCCAGAAATACTTGTCGTCGTCGCAGACGCTGCCATCCGGTGCAAAACCGTAGTACAGGCCACCGCGTTCTTCGTCCCAGGAACGGGCCACGGCGGTGTCGAACAGATGGCACGCGGTCGGCACCAGCCAATCGGCCTGCACGTGCCGATCCAGGATCAGCAGCAGCTTGGCCCATTCGGTCTGGTGGCCGGGCTGGAAGCCCCACGGGCGGAACAGGTGCTTGGGATTGTCGCGGTTGTAGTCCCAGTCGATCTGCCACTGCCGGTCGTAGTGTTCCCAGACCAGACCGTCGGCCTGCGCGGCCTGGCGGCGCGTCATGTGGTCGGCCAGCAGCAGCGCGCGACCGAGATAGCGTTGCTCGCCGCTCGCCTCGAACGCGGCAAGCATCGCCTCGCACATGTGCATGTTGGCGTTCTGGCCGCGGTAGTCGCTGAAGGTCCAGTCCGCATCGGCCTCGTCCTTGTACAGCCCAAACGCGGGCTCCCAGAAACGGCTTTCGAGCAGCGTCCAGGTTTCGTCCATCCAGGCGCGCGCCTCGCCGATGCCTGCCTTCAGCGCGCAGCTGTAGGCCAGCAGCACGAAGGCCACGCCGTAGCAGTGGTTGGTGGCATCCTCGACGACACCATCGCGCAGGGTCCAGGCATAGCCGCCCGTGACGGGGTTGCGATGCACCTCGCGCAGGAAGCGGATGCCGTGCTCGACCGCCTTGAGGTCGTCGGGGTTGCCGAACTCGCGGTACGCCATCGCGTGGTTGAACACGAAGCGCGTGCTGCTGACCAGATGGCGGTGGCTGGCGTCATAGACGCTGCCGTCGTCACGGAAGTAATGGAAGAAACCGCCCTTCGGGTCGATTTCGTTGGGCTGGTAGAACGCCATGCTCTGCGCGATGTGGGCGCGCAGGAAGTCAGGCGAACGGAAATCGGGTTGCGGCGGAATGGGCGTGGTCATGCGGCGTCATCCTGTTGTTGCTGCAGCAGTTGCTGGACTTCATCGAGGCTGGGCATGGCCGCGAACGCGCCCTTGCGGGTGACCGCAAGCGCGCCCACGGCGGCACCGAAGCGGATCGCCTCCACGAGCGCGGCCGGGTCCTGGCAGAACGCTGCGAATGCGCTGCCATCACCACCGCGCTCACCGATGCCAAACAGCAGCCCGCCAACGAAGGCGTCGCCGGCGGCGGTGGAGTCAACGGTCTGCACGCGGAAACCGGTGAGGACGCCCTGCGTGTGGCGGGTGAACCAGCGGATCGGGGCGGCGCCATCGGTGATCACCACGGCCTGGGCCTGTGCGGTCAGCAGGCGCTGTACCACCGCCTCGCCACCGCCGGCCTGCGCAACGGCCAGGTAATCCAGTTCCTCCCGCGAGAGCTTGACCAGATCGGCCAGCAGCAGCGCTTCCCACAGGCGCGGCAGCGGGTCCACACCTGCCGGCCACAGGGCCGGACGCAGGTTCAGATCGATGCTGACCATCGCCCCTGCCGCGCGCGCGCGGCGCATGCCGTCCAGCGTGGCCTCGGCGATGTCGGCCTCGGTCAGGCTGTTGGAGCAGACGTGGAAGCTGCGCGTGCCCTCAAAGCAGTTGGGATGGAAGTGCGCGCTGCGGAACAGCAGATCCGCCGCCGGCGGACGGTAGAAGCTGAAGCTGCGTTCGCCGCTGGCGTCCAGCGCCACGAACGCCAGCGCGGTCTTGGCCGCGTCGGTGCGCACGATGCAGTCGGTGGCCACGCCGGCGCTCGCCAGGCTCTCGGCCAGGAAGTCGCCGAACATGTCCTGCCCCAGCATGCCGGCGAAGTGCGTATCGGCACCCAGCCGCGCGGCAGCCACCGCGACGTTGGCCGGGGCACCGCCGGCGTACTGCAGGAAGGCGCGCGGGGTATCCGGCGAGGCCGGTGGCTGGGCGAGTAGATCGATCAAAATCTCGCCGAAACAAACAATCTTGGACATCGTGCCCTCACGCTCCCTGGCGGAATCCGACCGCCGGGCGCGAGCCCGACAGACCGTAGAAAATGATGTAGCCGTAGCACAGCAGCGGCAGGATGAACGACTCATGCAGGCCGATCTGGTCAGCCAGCAGGCCCTGCAGGTACGGCACCACCGCGCCGCCGACGATGGCCATGATCAACAGGCTGGACGCCTTGTTGGTCAGCGTGCCGAGGCGTTCGATGCTCAGCGCGAAGATGGTCGGGAACATGATCGAGTTGAACAGGCCCACCGCCACGATCGAGTACAGCGCCACCTGTCCCTGGCTCAGCATGGTCAGCGCCAGCAGCGCCACGTTGATGCCCGCGAACAGGGTGAGCAGCACGCGCGGCGAGAACCGGGTCATGATCGCCGAGCCGGCGAAACGACCGATCATCGCCAGCGTCCAGTACGCCGACACGTAGTGGGTGGCTTCCTTCTCGGTGAAGCCGCCGATGTTGGGCAGCGACAGGTAGTTGACCAGGAAGCTGCCGATGGACACTTCGGCACCCACGTAGAAGAAGATGGCCAGCACACCAAACAGCACGTGGCGATGGCGCAGCGCGTCCATCAGCGTGTGCTTGCCGGTATCGGCCTGCTCGGTGGTTTCCGTCAGCGCCGGCAGGCGGAACAGATAGACGAACACCGCCAGCAGGAACAGTGCCACGGCCAGGCCGACGTACGGGCCCTGCACCGACTGTGCTTCCTGCACGCGGTAGGCGATCTGTTCGGCACCCGGCAGCGCCTTGATCTCCTCGGCGCTCTTGACCGTGTTGCCGAGGATCAGCAGGCCGCCGAAGATCGGCGCGATCGCCGTGCCCAGCGAGTTCAACGCCTGGGCCAGGGTCAACCGGCTGGAGGCGGTCTGCTCCGGCCCCAGCAGCGCCACATACGGATTGGCCGCCACCTGCAGCACGGTGATGCCGGTGGCCAGCACGAACAGCGCACCGAGGAAGCCCTCGTACACGCGCAGCTCGGCCGCCGGCCAGAAGCCGAGCGCGCCCACCGCGGCGATCGCCAGGCCGGCCACGATGCCCTTCTTGTAGCCCAGGTGCGCCACCAGCCGGCCGGCGGGCAGCGACATCAGGAAGTAGGCTCCGAAGAAGGTGAACTGCACCAGCATCGCGCGGGCGTAGTTCAGTTCGAACACCGCCTTCAGGTGCGGAATGAGGATGTCGTTGAGGCAGGTAAGGAAGCCCCACATGAAGAAGATGGTGGTCGCCACGGCCAGCGCGACGCGGGTGTTGACCACGGGTGCGGCGGACGATGAGGCGGGCAGTCGGGGCGTTGGGGAGATGGGCATTCAAGTACGCGCCTCAGTGCGCGAGCAGGTGATAAGGGAAACCATCAGGCGAGCGTGGTACCGCTGCTGTCGCGGACGCGCAGCTGGACGGGTGCAACGGTGCGCTGCGGCGCGGCGTCGGGGTGATCCAGACGCTGCAGCAGCAGTTCCGCCGCCTGTCGGCCGCGCGCGCGCGGATCGACGGTCAGCGTGGTCAACGGCGGCATCGCCACCGCTGCTTCGGAAATATCATCGAAGCCGGTGACCGCGAAGTCGCGGCCCGGCTGGACGCCACGCGAGGCCAGGCCCAGCATCAGCCCCAGCGCAACGCTGTCGTTGTAGCAGACCGCCGCGGTCGGCGCGGTTGCGGCAGCGAACAGTTCGCCGGTGCGGGCTGCTGCGTCCAGGCGGCTCGGCGAAGTTTCAATCAGCCATTCCGCCTGCGTCTCCAGCCCGGCCTCGTGCATCGCCTGGGCGTAGCCGGTGCGGCGCTGATGGCACGAGCTGGACACTGCGTGGCCACCAAAGAACGCGATGCGGCGGTGACCGCGTTCGATCAGGTGACGCGTGGCCAGATACGCGCCCTGCTGGTTGTCCAAGGTCAGGAAGTCCCAGTCCGCGCCGGGCAGCTCGCGGTTGAACAGCAGTACGTTGGCGTGCCCCAGTACCTGGCGCAGTTGACCGGCATCGCTGCCTTCGGCCGGCGACAGGATGAGCCCGGCCGGCATGTGTTCCATCAGCGTGGTCAACACCGCCTGCTGCCGCTCCGGCGATTCGCCGGTGCTGCCCAGCAGCGTCACGAAGCCTTTGCCGCCCAGCGCCTCGTCAACCCCGGACGCGAATTCGGCGAAGAACGGGTTGGACAGGTCGTTGATCACCAGTGCGATGCTGGACGAGGTGCGGCGGCGCAGGTTGGCCGCGCCACGGTTGTAGACGTAGCGCTGCCGGCGCAGCTCGGCCTCGACCCGCGCGCGGGTATCGACGTTGACCAGCGGGCTTCCCCGCAACACCAGCGACACGGTGGCGCGCGACACGCCGATCGCCTCGGCGATATCGGTCACCGTGACGGCGCGCGCGCCCTTGCCGGCAGGGGAAGCTTTGTCGTTCATCGTGTGCTGGGGCTCCTTGGCATCGTGCAAGCCTAAACGATTGCAGCAGCGCTCATTCGAGCGCCGCACCCGGGGTGGCGCAGTACGACACCGGCAGGTCGGCCACACGCGTGCCCCACCCGCTCTCCGGCGCCTGCGTGGCCAGCGCGACATCGATACGGCCGCCCTGCTGCAGGCGTGCCCAGTCCAGCCACACCGGCGCATGCGCGCGGCCATCCACCTGCACGCCCTGGACGTACTGGAGCGTGCGGCCATCGGCACCCGGCGCCTTCACGGTCAAGGTGCGGCCCTGGCCGAGATCGACCTCCACCTGCGCGAAACGCGGGGTGTGCAGCAGGAACTGGCCGCTGCCCGGCACCGCCGGATACAGGCCCAGCGCACTGAACAGGTACCACGCCGACATCGTGCCGAGGTCATCGTTGCCGGTGACGCCATTGGGCGCGTTGGTGAACAGCTGCTGCGCGGCACGCACCACGGTGGCGGTTTTCCACGGCTGGCCGATCAGGGTGTACATCCACGGCGCGTGCAGATCCGGTTCGTTGTTGGGGTTGTAGCGGAACTGGTTGTAGTAGCTGTACGGCCCCACCACCCATTCCTTGCGCGCGGCGGTCAACGGGTCCTGGCGCAGCGCGTCGTAGGCGAAGAAGGTATCCAGGCGGCGCGCGGCTTCGGCGCGGCCGTCCATTGCCTGCACCAGCCCCGGGATGTCCTGCTGGGCCAGCCACTGGTACTGCCACGCCGTACCTTCATGGAATCCGTGGTGGGAGCGCGGGCTGTAGCGGCCATCGGCCGGCACGTACCACTTGCCATCCTCCATGCGCGGCCGCGGGAAGCCGCTGAAACCGCCTTCGTCGCGCACCTCCGGATCCCACACCTTGTTCCAGTTGCGGCCACGCGCGCGCAGCACACCGGCATCGTCGGCGTGGCCGAGGCCGTCGGCCATCTGTGCCAGCGCGCAGTCGGCCAGCGCATACTCCAGCGTCGCCGAACCACCATGATGCGGGTCGACGTCCATGCCCTTGGACGGGAAGGCACGGTCGTACTGCACGAAACCGTTGGCCAGGTAGCTGGGGTTGCCGGAACGGCCGGCGTGACGCGAGTTGATCGGCGGGGTGCTGAACGCATTCTTCCGCAGGGCCGCGTAAGCCTCGGCCTCGCGGCCGTCCAGCGCGCCGAAGCGCCACAGATCCACCATGAACGGCGTCACCGGGTCACCGGTCATGATGTTGGTCTCGAAGTTGGCATAGCCCCAGCGCGGCAGCCAGCCGCCCTGCGCATCGATGGCCAGCAGGCTGCGGCCGATGTCGTGGGCGACCTGCGGACGGGTCAGTGCCAGCCACTGGTTCTGCGCGCGATAGGTATCCCACAGCGAGAAGTACTCGTAGTAGGTCCAGCCGTCGGCGCGGTGGATGGCGTCGTCGTAGCCGCGGTAGCGGCCGTCGGCATCGCTGCCGGTCAGCGGCTGCAGCAGCGCATGGTAGAGCGCGGTGTAGAACACGGTGCGGTCGTCGCTGCTGCCGCCCTGCACGCGCACGCCGCGCAGTTCATCGCGCCAGTGCGCCTGCGCCAGCTGGCGCATCCGGTCGAAGCCGAGCAGCCGGCCCTTGTCCATGCCATCGCTGCGCAGATTGGCGCGCGCGCCCTCTGCATCCACGTGCGAGATCGCGCTGACCGCCGTCACCGCGCGGCCCTGTGACAGGTCGAAGCTCAACCAGGCACCGCTGGGCTTGAGTTCGCCTTCCATGCCATGACGCGCGCCGGGCAGGCCACCGCCCTCGCCCCAGGTCCCGAAGGCCTTGAACGGGCGGTCGAACTCGATGCGGAACCAGGTGGTGTACTGGTGGCCGCCGCAGAAGCTGCGGGTAACCAGTTTGCCTTCGACCGCACGGTCGCCGACCACGTCGATCACGCTGCCGATCACCGAATGGCGCTCGTTGGCCTGGCCCACGTTGACCAGTACGTGGCCGTTGGTGGCATCGGCGGCAAAGGTGTAGCGCTCGGCCGCGGCGCGGGTGCGTGCGGTGGCCTCGGCATCGATGCCGCCGTAGCTGGTCAGGCGCACCTTGTAGTAGCCGGCCTGGCCAACCTCGCCGTCATGGGTGTAGGACGCCGCGTAGGCCTTGTGGTCGAAGCTCTTGGCGTTGGCGGTGTCGAAATCGCCCCCCGGCCCGATGGTGCCGGTAACCGGCAGCACGGACACCTGGCCACCCTGCTCCCAGCAGCCGGCGCCGGACAGGAAGGAATGCCCGAAGCCGCGGATCTTCGGGTCGTCGTAGCGCCAGCCGGCATAGTGCTCGCCAATCGGACTGACCTGGATCAGACCGAACGGCGCCGAGGCGCCCGGGAAGGTGTTGCCGTCATCCTTGCTGCCGATGAAGGTGTTGACCTCGCGCTCCAGCGCGGTCGGCGCAGCCGCCTGCAGCAGGGGCGCGAAGGCCAGGGCAAGCAGGGAGGTGACGGCAAGGGCGGACGGCATTCGGCGCATGCGTGGATCCTGTGGGTCGATGTCGGTGCGGGCGGCACGCCGGTCCGGCCGATGCCGGAGCCAGGCGAGTGGACGGGTGAAAGCCCCGCCATTGCTGGCCGGCCATCCCCCGTTGGCGCGTATCCAGATCCACGTGGCCGTGAATTTAGATCGATTCAAGTAAAGCACGGGCATTTCGACGGATGCATTCTGCGGCGCAACATGGCCGCCGTACCCTGCCCCCGTTTGACGCCCTGGCCGGCGGGCCGAGCGGACGCCCAACCGTCCCCCGTGTCTCCAGCGGTGCCCGGAAACCCAGCGCCGGTTTCCTGCGCCGCGCACGAAAACGTTTTCATCGCGACGGTCGCCGCGCGGCCCCGCTGCCACGGCGCGGTCATATTGCGGAGCAGCATGCTTCGCCTGTCAGGCCGTGCTAAAAATTCCCCGCCAATCGTTTAGATCGATCCAACTTCAAACGGTCACGATTGACGGAAAGGTAGGTGGGGGGCCTGCCTCACGTTGCATGCGGGACGCACCGTCGTTCGTTGCTGGCAACAGCGACCTCCAAAATTAGATCGATTCAATCACGTATCGCCACCGTTTCAATCCAGGAGAGGGAGAGAGTGGAATGAACAAGATGTCCCGCATGCGCAACCGCGACACGCTGTCGGCAGCCATCACCGCCGCGCTGTTCGCCGCCGCACTGGCCCCGGCCAGCGCCTTCGCGCAACAGGCCGGCACGACCGCGTCGCCGGACGCCACCACGCTCGACAGCGTGACCGTCACCGGCTATCGCTACGCCATCGAGAAGAGCCTGCAGCAGAAGCGCGACGCCAATGCCGTGGTCGAAGTGATCACCGCCGAGGACGTGGGCAAGTTCCCCGACAAGAACGTGGCCGACGCGCTGCAGCGCGTGCCCGGCGTGGTCATCACCCGCGATGGTGGCGAAGGCAAAACGGTGAGCGTGCGCGGCCTGGCGCCCGACCTCACCCTGACCCAGTTGAACGGCAACTACGTCGCCACCTCGGAAACCAACAACGAAGCCACGCGTTCGTTCAACTACACGCTGCTGCCGTCGAACATGCTGTCCAGCGCCGAGCTGTTCAAGTCGCCGGAAGCGCGCATCGACGAAGGCGGCATCGGCGGCACGGTGATCCTGCATACCCGCCGACCGCTGGATATGGAAGCCAACTCGGGCTACGTCACCGTTGAAGGCACCACCTCCGACACCAGCCATGACGTCGATCCGCAGCTGTCGGCACTGTACTCGTGGCACAGCAAGGACGAACGTTTCGGCGTGCTGGTCGGCGTGACCCAGCAGAAGCGCACCAGCCGCACGATGGAGGCCAGCACCGAGGACTTCCAGTGGTACGGCAACAACACCGATGCCCGCGACGCCAACGGCAACGTGCTGGAGCAGGATGGCATCCACTACTGGTGGGGCCGGTCCGGCTTCAATGACCAGAGCGGCCGCAACTACAGCGAATTCTTCATGCCGACCTCGGTGAACTTCGCCGTGAAGGAAGAGGAACGCGAGCGCAAGGGTGGCCAGTTCACCTTCCAGTTCAAGCCGCTGGACAACCTGACGCTGACCGCCAACTACTTCCGCTTCGAGCTGGAAGGCAACTACACGCAGAACATGCTGAAGATTCCCGAATGGAATCTGGCGCGCTACAACGGCGACGGCAACTGGGCCGGCGGCCGCATGCTGGACGGGCTCACCTTCGACCCCAGCGGCAGCATCGTGACCGGCGCGCAGTACGAAAAGCTGGCCGGCAAGACCTATTACTGCAGCGAAGAACAGGCTGCGGCGGCCGGTATGGCGCCCGGTGGCTGGGGCCCGGACGACTGCACCATCCCCACCCCGCAGCTGACCGGCGACTACAGCCGCGAAAAGGCGCTGTCGCAGACCGCCGACCTGTCCATCGACTGGGACATCAGCCCGCTGTGGAAGGCCTCGTTCACCGGCGGCCGGACCTGGTCCGAAGGCGGCCCGTCGATGAAGTTCCGCATGGCGGCCAAGCCGCGTCGCCAGGTCAACGGCGTGTGGCAGTCCGGCAACAACTACAGCGCCTGGGACCTGACCGGCACGCCGAGCGCGACCTTCTCGCCGGACCTGCAGGAACAGCTGATGGCGGGCGTCGCCGAAGTGGACACCGGCTCGACCGACTCGTCGTGGACGCAGACCGACATCAAGCAGAACTACTTCCAGGCTGATTTCACCAAGCTGTTCGAGAATGGCTGGCTGGATTCGATCCAGTTCGGCACCAAGTACCGCGACGGCTCGGTGCACCGCAATACCGGCAACACCTACTGGGTGTGCCAGGGCAAGGACGCCGACCCGGCCTTCTACGACAAGAACCGCTACCAGTCCGGCTGCGATGCCACGGCCGGCGTTGCCCAGCCCGGCTTCTTCCTGTCCAACCCGATCAACAACATCGCCGGCGGTTTCAACGCCAACGTGTTCCCGGGCATCAACTACCCGGCCTACATCAACTACCTCAACCAGACCTACGGCGGCTCGCACAACCGCAAGGAAGAGGACTTCGTCTACAACGTCGACGAGAAGATCTACTCGGGCTACTTCCAGGCGAACTTCCGCACCGAGCGGGTCCGCGGCAACGTCGGCGTGCGCGTGGTGCGTACCCGCCAGTTCGCCGAGTCCAGCGATTCGGTGGAGAAGTTCAACGACTACTTCCAGGACAACGCCGCCGGCACGCCGATGGGCTGCAACGACCCGGCCGCCGCCCCGCTGATCGCCTCCAACACCGGCTATGTGTGCCAGAGCGGTTTCGTGCGCCTGCCGGACAATCTGGCACGTGAGAAGACCTACGCGCTCAGCTCGATGGAGAAGACCTACACCGACTTCCTGCCGAGCTTCAACATCGCCTGGGACATCACCGACAGCCTGGTGCTGCGCGGCGCCGCGTCGAAGGTGATTGCCCGTCCCGGCTACACCAGCATCGCCTACCCGGGCGGCCTGAGCTACGTCAGCGAGGAGTACAGCAACGACCGCCGCGTCGCCGGCGGCACCGATACGCCCGGCTGGTACGGCTCGGGCAGCAACAAGAACCTGCAGCCGTTCGAGGCGACGCAGTACGACCTGGGCCTTGAGTGGTACTTCCGCCCTGGCGCGGTGGCCGGTGTGGCGCTGTTCCGCAAGGACATCGCCAACTTCACCGTGCCGGTGGTGCGCGACCAGCAGATGAACGTGGGCGGCCAGTCGGTCACGGTGCAGAAGTACTCCACCCAGGCCAACGGCCAGGATGGCGTGTCGCAGGGCGTGGAACTCTACGGCCAGTACACCTTCGACATCGGCCTGGGCATCCAGGCCAACTACACCTACAACGACACCAACCTGGCTGCCGTGGTGCTCGATGGCGAGCGCATCGGTTCCTCGCCGCTGGTCGGCAGCGCCAAGAACCAGGCCAACGTGACCGTGTTCTACGAGAACGAGAAGTTCCTGGCACGCGCATCGTTCAATCGCCGTGGTGAAGTGGTGGGCGGCCTGAACAATGGCCTGACCCAGTACTCCGAACCGTACGACCAGCTGGATCTGAACGCGGCCTACAACATCACCGACGCCCTGATCCTCAGCGCATCGGTGCTCAACGCCACCAAGTCCGAACAGCGCGTCTACCTCGGCAACGACAGCAAGGCCCGCCTGCTGTCCAACCTGTACTCCGGTCGCCAGCTCTACCTCGGCATGACCTGGAAGTTCTGAGTGTCTCCCCCCGCCTTGCGGCGGGGGACGTTCCTCCACGGCAGCTGCGCTGGTACAGGCGGCTGCCGTTTTTTTTTGCAGAGGGCGGCTGTCTCCGCACAGCACTGCCGCGCGCGTGAGGGCCCCATCGGGGTGCGCGGGCTCCAGGGCAACGTAAAGGAGGAGGGGGCGGCCGCAGGCCGACGCCGGGGGACAGTTGCCCAGGGGCCTGCGCACCCCGATGGGGCGCTCACGCGCGGGTCTACCCGGCGCGTGCGTCCAGCGCGGCGCGCAACGCGGCGACTTCCGCCGCATCGGTGGCGGTCCAGTCCGGCGACAGCCCGATCAAGGCCGGGTTGTGGTGGCGCATGGCCGAACGTTGCGCGGCCTTGGCCGACGCATGCAGTTCGGTGCAGCCACTGCGGGCTGCAACCGCGGCGATGTTGCCGGCATTGAGCCCTGCCCCGGCCATGACGCGCACGCGGCCATCGGCCTGCGCGACCAGCGACGCCAGCACGTCGACCCCGGCTTCCGCACTGGCCTGGCCACCGGAGGTCAGCACCCGCTGGCAGCCCAGTTCGATGACCTGCTCCAACGCGCGGGGAAGATCGCGTGCGGCATCGAACGCCCGGTGGAAGGTGACCTGCAGCGGGCCTGCGGCCTGCATCAGCGCGCGGCACAGCGCCCTGTCGATGGCACCCTCGGTGTCCAGCGCGCCGATCACCACGCCGTCGCAGCCCACGGCCCGGCACTGGGCGATATCGCGCAGCATGATCTCCGCTTCAAGCGGCCCGTAGTGGAAGTCGCCCGGGCGCGGCCGGATCAGCACGAACAGCGGAATGCGCAACCGTTCGCGCGCCACCGCGATGCTGCCGTGCGACGGCGTGGTGCCGCCCTCGCCGAGGTTGTCGAACAGTTCGATCCGGTCCGCGCCGCCCTGCTGCGCGGCGAGCGCCGAGGCGACCGAGTTGGCGGCAATCTCCAGCAGCCGGCGGGTCATGCTCAGGTCTGCTCGCTGGTGTACACCGACGCCGAGTCGCGCAGGTCATCCTGGCGGTCCTTGTCGCACACCGCATAGACGAAGCCCCGGTGCAGCGCGTACGCGCCGACTTCGCCATGCCGGTCCAACGCAAGGAAACACACCTGCAGGGTTTTGCTGGCCTCCGGGCGCTTGCGCACCAGCCGTGCGATCGCCTCGCGGCACGCCTGCGCCGGCGACCGGCCCTGGCGCATCAGCTCCACCACCAGGAACGAGGCGGCATTGCGCATCATCTCCTCGCCCACGCCCGACGCCGTGGCGCCGCCCACCTCATTGTCCACATACAGGCCGGCACCGATGATCGGGCTGTCACCCACCCGGCCGTGCAGTTTCCACGCCATGCCGCTGGTGGTGCAGGCGCCGGCCAGGCGGCCGTCGGCATCAATGGCTAGCATGCCGAGCGTGTCATGGTTGCTGCTGTCGCCGGGGCGGCCGCGCCGCTCGACGTTGATCTCGGGCGTGTACTGCGCGGTCTTCAACCACTCGCGCCACGCCTTTTCGGCAGCCGGGGTGAGCAGCTTCTCGCGCTCGAACCCCTGCTCCACCGCAAACTGCTGTGCGCCCTGCCCGACCAGCATCACGTGCGGCGTGTTTTCCATCACTTTGCGGGCCACCGACACCGGATGCAGGATGTCGGTCAGCGCGGCCACCGACCCGCAGCGGCCGTCGCCATCCATGATGCTGGCATCCAGGCTGAGTACGCCGTCGCGGTCCGGGTTGCCGCAGCGGCCGACGGTGGGATTGCACAGCTCGCTTTCGGCCCAGCGCGCACCGGCCTCCACCGCATCCAGCGCGCTGCCGCCGGCCGAGAGAACGGCCCAGGCCGCCTGATTGGCACCCACGCCGAAATCCCAGGTGGATACCACCCGTGCGCCGCCCCTGCCCTGCGCGCCTGCGCGCGGCAAGGCCAGCGCGCCGGCGGCCAGCGCACCGGCCTGGAGAAACTGTCTGCGATCGGTCATCCCCACCCCTCCGTGCATTGCCTGTCATCGTCCCACCGCCACGCGCGGTGGGGCCGCGTCATGCGGCGGCGCGATCGCGCCGTGCGCCGTGCCATACCGCCGCGCCGAGCATGCCCAGCTCGCCGTGTTCCACCCGCCACACCGGCACCTGCGCCAGCACACCGCTCATCACGCCCTTGGCCAGGAAGCGTGTGCGGAAGCCACCGGCATGCAGGAATGCAGCCACCCGGGTCGGGATGCCGCCGGCCAGGTACACCGAACGGGCACCGAAGGTGATCGCCAGATCACCGGCCAAGCTGCCCAGCCATGCACTGAACACCTGCAGCGTTTCCACCGCGAGCACATCCTCGCCGGCATGTGCGGCGGCGATCAGATCTTCGGTGGACTGCCAGCGCGGCGTCACGCCACGGATGCCGCACAGACAGGGATACAGGTTCATCAGGCCGCTGCCGGACAGAATCCGCTCCTGGTCCACGTGCTCCCAACGCTGTTGCATCTGCCGCAGGATCTCCAGTTCCAGCGCGTTGCCGGCGGTAAGCGCAGCGTGCCCGGCCTCGCTGGCCAGCACCGGCTGGTCGCCGCCCTGGAAACGCAGCGCCGCACCCAGCCCGGTGCCGGGGCCGAGCACCAGCGCCGGCCACGGCGAGGCGACGCCGGGTTCACCGTTGAGCGATACCAGCGTATCGGGCTGCACATACGGAATGGCGTAGGCCACCGCTTCGAAATCGTTGATCAGCGCCAGCGAGCGCAGCCCGGCCTCGGCCCGCGTGGCCGCCACCGACACCGGCCACGCCAGATTGGTATTGACCAGGTGGTCGCCTTCCAGCAACCCGGCGATCGCCACCACGGCGGTATCCAGCGGGTGCAGGGCGGCAGCGGTGAAGTCGGCCAGGATCGCCGCCAGGCTGGCGTAATCGGCACAGCGGTACTGGCGCAGCGCGCTCAGCCGCGGCGGCTGGCCCGCCCGCACCTCGGCAATGGCCAGGCGCGCGAACGTGCCGCCGACATCGGCGACGATGATCATCGGGTCATTGCGCACGCCCAGGCCGGGCGCCGCACGGGACGAATCGGAAGGGAGCGGGACATGCCCGGAAAACGGTGCCGCAACGCTCACTCGCAGGCCTTGGCTGGGATTGAATCAATCCGGGCGATTTTCGGCGATCGCCCGGGGTTTGCAAAGCAGCGCCTGCCGTACAGGGGCGTATGCGGCCTCAGGGCGAGGCCACCTGCAGGCGATAGGTGGTGCTGGCGGTGGCGGTGGGACCGTCGCCGTGCACTGCGCGCACCTCGACCTTGTGCGAGCCCGCCGCCAGGTCGGTGGGCAATGCTCCCCGCCACAGGTGCGGCGACGGCGTGGCCTCCGGCGAGCGGTCGAAGCCGCGCAGGCGGTCGGCGGTGTCGTCGGCAACGTTCTCCTCCAGCAGGCGCGGGTCCGGCTGCAGCACGCGCTTCATCGGCTGCCACGCAGCACCATCGACGCGGTACTCGACCACGGTGTCGTCCTGGCCCATGAACACGTTGGCATACACGCCCCAGGCCGGGTATGCCCCCTTGCGCAGTACGCGCGGCGCCTGCAGCGCGATCTGGTAGTCGTCCGGCGCACGCGCCACGTAATAGCGCAGGGCGTAGTCGCCGGCCGGCTTGACCGACAGCACGGCGTAGCCGTTCGGGGTGCCATCGCTCATGGTCGCGTCGGGAATGCCGTTGCTGTCCTTCACCCCCGACCAGAACGCACCGCAGGCCGCGCCGACGTTGTACTCGTGCAGGGGCTTGGCGCCCTTCCAGCCTTCGGCGGCGCCGTGGTAGTAGTGCCGCTGGGTGTGGCTGTGGCCGCTCAGCACCAGCACGTTGGGGAAGTCCTTGAGCAGCGCGAACAGGCGCTGGCGGTCGGCATGGCGGAAGGTTTCGCGGCCGGGTTCGGCGTCGAACAGCGGGATGTGCATCCCCAGGACCACCAAGCGATCGCGCGGCAGGCCCTTGAGGTAGTTGCCGAGGAAGGTGAACTGGTCCGCGCGCAGGCCGCCGATGTACTTCGGCCGCGCCGTGGGGTCGTAGATCACATCGTCGAGGAACACGAAGCTGGCCCCGCCCTCTTCCACCGCATAGGTATCCGGCCCGTACACCGCACGCCAACTGTCCAGCGAATGGCGGTCATCCCCCGCGTCCATGTCCAGGTCGTGGTTGCCCGGTACGTGGAACCACGGCACCTGCAGCTGCGCGGTGACCTTGTTGATGTCCGGGTACAGCGACAGGTCGTCGTTGACGATGTCGCCCAGCGTGGTGCCCAGGCGCGCCGGATGCTTGCCGATGATCGGCTCGACGATCGCCCGCTGGTAATACCCGATGTCCTGGCGGCTGGCGGTCTGCGAGTCGGTGAACACCAGCATCTCGAAGCCATTGCGGGCCGTGGCGGCGTCCTTGACCGGCTCCAGCGCGAAATCCCAGTGGCGGGTGCCGGCACCGGTCGCGGCGATGCCGTCGTACTTCAGCTTCGGCGAGCCCTGCGGCGCATAGTGGCGCCAGTAAGCCGGCAGGCCGTTGGCCGCTGCCGGGAACCGGTACTCATCGGGTTTGATCACGAAAACCGTCTGGCCGTCGCGCACCGGCAAGGCGTAGCTGCCGTCGGCGGCGGTCCGCACGATGGTCTCGCCGTTGGACACCTGCACGCCCGCCAGGCCCGGATCGGTGGGGCCACGCCCCGGCTTGCCGTCGCGCTCCTGATAGACCTTGCCGGTCACGGTCACCTCGGCAGCCCAGGCAGGGGCGGTCGTCAACAGCAGGCAGGCCAGCCAGGCGGCAGTGCGGGTCATCTGGGGGGTTCCGTTCGGGGGTGGGCGATTGTAAAGCCGCACATCATCCCCTGCTGTGCGTTTCACCAACGTTAAACCGCGCCGCGCAGCGCTCAGCCGGCGTGCCGCGCCGCGAGTACCGCCACCGCATCCTCAAGCCCGAGCCCGCGCGCGCGCAGCAGCACGGTCAGGTGGAACAGCAGGTCCGCCGATTCGCCGAGCAGCGCCGCGTCGTCCTGCACCACCCCCGCCAGCGCGGTCTCCACGCCTTCCTCGCCCACCTTCTGGGCGATACGGCGGGTGCCCGCCTCGAACAGCGAGGTGGTGTAGCTGCCGGCAGGCCGCGCCTGCTCGCGCTGCCGCACCAGCGCATCCAGATGCCCAAGGAAGTTGCCTGGCGCCTGCGCAAAGCAGCTTTCCGTCCCGGTATGGCAGGTGGGGCCGGCCGGACGCGCACTGACCAGCAGGCTGTCGTTGTCGCAGTCCACCCGCACGGCCGTCACCGCCAGCACGTTGCCGGACGACTCGCCCTTGGTCCACAGGCGCTGCCGGCTGCGGCTGTAGAAGGTCATGTGGCCGGTCACCAGCGTCAGCTCCAGCGATTCGGCGTTGGCGTAGCCGAGCATCAGCACGGCCAGCGTATCGGCGTGCTGCACCACCACCGGCAGCAGGCCATCGCCCTTGGCCCAGTCCAGTGCAGCCAGCGCCTGGCGGGAGGGGAATACATCAATAGACATCGCGTACCTCGATCTGCTGCTCGCGCAGGAACTGCTTGAGTGCGGGAATGGCAATGGCGCCACTGTGGAACACGCTGGCGGCCAGGGCACCATCGACATCGGCCTGGTCGAACACGTCGGCAAAGTGCTGCATCTCCCCGGCGCCGCCGGAGGCGATCAGCGGCACCTGGCACAGCGCGCGCGCCTGGCGCAGCTGGGCCACGTCGTAGCCGCGGCGCACGCCATCGCTGTCCATGCAGTTCAGCACGATCTCGCCGGCACCGCGGCGCTGCGCCTCCACCAGCCAGTCCAGCGTGCGCACCGGTATTGCCTGGGTCTTGTCGGGATCACCGCTGAAGCGGCGCACCCGCCACTCGCCGTCGTCCTCGCGCACCGAATCGATGCCGACCACCACGCACTGCACGCCGAACGCCTCGGCCAGTTCCTCGATCAACGCCGGGCGGCCCAGCGCCGGGGAGTTGATCGAGATCTTGTCGGCACCGGCATGCAGCACGCGGCGCGCGGTTTCCACATCGGCGATGCCACCGGCCACGCAGAACGGAATATCGATCAGGCGGGCGATGCGCTCGATCCACGCCACGTCCACCGCACGCCCTTCCGGGCTGGCGCCGATATCGTAGAAGACCAGCTCGTCCGCGCCCTGGTCGCGGTAACGCAGCGCGAGATCGGCAATGTCGCCCATGTCCACATGGTCACGGAAACGCACGCCCTTGACCACGCGACCGTCGCGCACGTCCAGGCACGGAATCAGGCGGCGGCTCAGCATGCCAGCGCTCCTTCCAGGGTCATGCGCCCTTCGAGCAGCGCCTTGCCAAGAATCGCACCGCCGCAGCCAACCGCCTTGGCGTGGGCGACGTCGTCGGCATCGCGCACGCCGCCGGAGGCCTGTACCGCCACGCCCGGCAGCAGGCCGGCCAGGTGTTGGTAAAGATCGATGTTCGGGCCGGACAGCATGCCGTCGCGGGCGATATCCGTGCACAACAGGTGGCGCATGCCGGCCGCGGCATAGCGCTGGGCCAGCGTGTCCAGCGTGTCCTCGGCGGTTTCGGTCCAGCCATGCACCGGCAGCAGCCAGCGGCCGTCTTCGGCCTGGCGGGCGTCGAGGGCAATGGTCAGCCGCTCCGGGCCGAAATCGCGCAGCCAGCCCATCACCGTTTCCGGCTCGCGCACGGCGACCGAGCCGACCACCACACGGGTGGCGCCTGCATCGAGCAGCCGTGCCACGTCATCGCGCGTGCGTACACCGCCGCCGGTCTGTACGTTCAGTCCTGCCTGCGCGACGATCGCGGCAAGCAGCGGCGCCAGCGTGTAGCCGCCCGCGCGGGCCGCATCCAGATCAACCAGATGCATCCAGCGCGCGCCTGCCGTGGCGAAGGCCTGTGCACGCGGCAGCGGATCGTCGCCGTAGGTGGTCTGCTGCGCATAGTCGCCCTGCAGCAGCCGCACGACGCGGCCGTCACGGATGTCCAGCGCGGGATAGACGGTGAAGCTCATGAAGGTTCGTTCTCGATGAAGTTGCGCAGAATGCGGGCGCCGGTATCGGCCGAGCGCTCAGGGTGGAACTGCGCGCCGCTGTAGCGGCCGCGCTGCACCACCGCGGCGAACAGGCCGCCGTGGTCACAGGCGGCCACGGTGTGCTCGCCCAGCGGCGCGGCGTAGCTGTGCACGAAATAGGCGCTGGAACGCGGCTGCACGCCGTTCAGCAGCGGCGATTCGCGCAGCGGCAGCAGGCGGTTCCAGCCCATGTGCGGCACCCGGATGCCGGTGGCAGGATGCAGGTGGCGCACCACGCCCGGCAGCAGCCCGAGGCATTCCACATGGCCTTCCTCGGACGCCTCGAACAGCAGCTGCATGCCCAGGCAGATGCCGAGCAGCGGCACCTGCAGCCGCCGCAGCGGTTCCACCAGACCCTGCGCGTGCAGGCGCGCCATACCCTGCGGTGCCGCGCCCACGCCCGGCAGGATCACCCGCGTCGCGCCGTCCAGGCCGGCGCGGTCACGCACCAGGCGGACCTGCACCCCGAGCCGCTCCAGTGCATAGCGCACCGAGCCCAGATTTGCCCCGCCGGCATCGATCAAGGCAACGTCGGTCACAACGCCCCCTTGGTACTCGGCAGCGCGGTGCCCTGGCGCGGCAACGCCTGGCGCAGGGCGCGGGCCAACGCCTTGAAGCAGGCCTCCACCTTGTGGTGGTCGTTGTCGCCGCGCACGCTGAGGTTGAGGTTGAGGCCGGCCGCATCGCACAGCGAGCGGAAGAAGTGCGGCACCAGTTCGGTAGGCATGTCGCCCACGCGCTCGCGCTTGAACTCGCCATCGAACACGAAGTACGGCCGGCCGCTGAAATCCAGCGCGGCGCTGGCCAAGGTCTCGTCCATCGGCAGGGTAAAGCCATAGCGGCCGATGCCGCGCTTGTCGCCCAGTGCCTCGCGCAGGGCCTGGCCCAAGGCCAGCCCGGTGTCCTCGATGGTGTGGTGCTCATCGATGTGCAGGTCGCCCTCGGCCTGCACGCTCAGCGCGAAGCCACCGTGCTTGCCGATCTGCTCCAGCATGTGGTCGAAGAACGGCAGGCCGGTGTGGGTCTGCGGCTCGGCGACGCGGTCCAGATCGACCTCGACGCGGATGCGGGTTTCCTTGGTATTGCGCTGCACCGTCGCCCGGCGCGGCGCGTCGGCCAGCTCGTGCGCGATGCCGTTCCAGTCCCACTCGCCACCGAACTGCGCGGTGCGCAACTGGAAGCCGCGGATGTTCATGTTCTGCGCGAACTGGATGTCGGTGGGGCGGTCGCCCACCATCGCCGAGCGCGCCCAGTCGATGCTGCGGTCCTGCAGATAGGGCAGCATCAGGCCGATGCCGGGCTTGCGCGTTGGCGCGTTGTCGTGCGGCCACGTGCCGTCGATGAGCACGTCACGAAACACGATGCCCTGGCTGGCGAAGATCTGCAGCATCAGGTCGTTCGGGCCGTCGAACGCGGCCTGCGGATAGCCCTCGCTGCCCAGCCCGTCCTGGTTGCTGACGATCACGAACTGATAGCCGGCGTCGCGCAGTTTGAGCATCGCCGGAATCACGTCGCGGACGAAGCGCAGCTTCTCGTAGGCATCGATCTGGAAATCGGCCGGCTCCTCGATCAGGGTGCCGTCGCGGTCGACGAACAGAATCGGGGTCATGCGGCAGCCCTCCGGGCAGTCAGGGCGGCAAGCACGCGGTCGTTCTGCTCCGGGCTGCCGATGGTGATGCGCAGCGCATCGCCGAGCTGCGGGGCGGCACGCTGGTCGCGCACCACCACGCCGGCGGCGAGCAGCGCATCGAACGCCGCCTGTGCATCGGCAAAGCGTACGAGCAGATAGTTGCCCTGCGATGGATACACGCGCAACACGCCGGGCAGCACGGCCAGACCGGCCTGCAGCCGCGCGCGTTCTGTTTTGACCTGCGCGATGCGCTGGGTGGTCACGGCCAGCGCGTCCGGTGCAAGACCGGCCAACGCCAGATCCGCGCAGGGCGCCGGCACCGGGTACGGCGCCTGGCAGCGACGCAACAGCTGGATCAGGGCGGCATCGGCAATCAGGCTGCCGATGCGGGCAGCCGCCAGCGCATGCGCCTTGGACAGCGTGCGCAGCACGGCGATGTTGTCGTAGCGGCTCAACAGCGTCGTGGCGGACGGCTGCTCCGCATACTCGCCATAGGCCTCGTCCACCACCACCAATGCCCTGCCCTGCAGCGCCGTCGCCACGCGCTCGATCTCGGCCAGCGTGATCGCGCTGCCGGCCGGATTCGATGGCGAACACAGGAACACCAGCTTGGCGTTGCCGGCCAACGCCGCAGCGATCACCGCGTCGGTGTCGGCGACCAGCGCATCGCCGCGGTCCACCAGCGGCACCTCGACCAGCGCTGCGTTCTGCAGCCTTGCGCACACCGCGTACATGCCGAACACCGGCGGCGTGGTCACCACCGCGTCGCGGCCCGGCTCGCACAACGCCCGCACCAGCAGATCGATGGCCTCGTCGCTGCCACGCCCGATCAGCAGTTGCTCCGGGGCGCAGCGGTACAGCGCGGCCAGCCGATCGCGCAAGGCCGCCGGCTGCGGGTCCGGATAGCGGCGTGCGCCGCCGGCAACGTCGGCCGGGTTGGCCCACGCCGACTCGTTGGCGTTGAGCCAGACATCGCCTTCCAGCGCAGTGCTGCGGGCCGAAGAGTAGCCGGCAAACGCCTGCAGATCGCGGCGCACCAGGGACAGGATGGAGGCAGCGCTCATGCGGCCGCCTCCATGCGCAGCGTCACCGCATTCTCGTGCGCGTCCAGGCCTTCGGCGCGGGCGAGCACGCGTGCGCACTCGCCGATGGCGGCAATGCCTGCGGCCGTGGCCGACTGCACGCTGATCAGGTTCTGGAAACTGGCCACGCTGACGCCGCTGTACGCACGCGCCGCGCCGGCGGTGGGCAGCACGTGGTTGGTGCCGCTGCAGTAGTCGCCCAGCGCTTCGGGGGTGTAGTCGCCAAGGAACACAGAGCCGGCGGCCTCGACCTTGTCCAGCCAGGCGCGCGGCTCGCGCAGCGCCAGGATCAGGTGTTCGGGCGCGTATCGGTTGCTGATCTCGAAGGCCTGCGCCAGCGAGTCCACCTGGATCAGGCGCGATGCCTGCAGCGCCTGCACGGCAATGGCCGCGCGCGAAAGGCGGCTCAACTGATCCTCGACTTCCGCCGCCACCCTGGCAAGCATCGCCGCATCGTCGGTCAGCAGCAGCACCTGCGAATCCGGGCCGTGCTCGGCCTGCGACAGCAGGTCTGCGGCGACGAACGCGGGGTTGGCGCCGGCATCGGCGATCACCAGCACCTCGGACGGGCCGGCCGGCATGTCGATCGCGGCCGCACCGTCCTGCGCCACCTGCTGCTTGGCCTCGGTGACAAAACTGTTGCCCGGCCCGAACAGCTTGTCGCAGGCCGGCACGCTGTCGGTGCCGTAAGCCATCGCGGCGATGGCCTGCGCGCCGCCCAGCTTGAACACGCGGTGGACGCCGGTCAGGCGCGCGGCCACCAGCACCGCCGGATCCGCGCTGCCGTCCTTGCGCGGCGGCGTGCACAGCACGACCTCGCGGCACCCCGCCAGCCGTGCCGGCACGCCCAGCATCAGCGCGGTGGACGGCAACGGTGCGCTGCCGGCCGGCACGTAGAGGCCCACCCGGCCGATCGGCCGCACCACACGCTCGCAGCGCACGCCAGGCGCGGTGTCCACCGCGTAGCCCTGGCTCATGCCCGCCTGGTGGAACACGCCGATGCGCGCCGCGGCCTCCACCATCGCCTGGCGCAGGTCGGCCGACACCGCCTGCTCGGCGGCGGCGAATTCGGCATCGCCCACCTCAAAGGAATCCGGGGCAACACCGTCGAAACGCAGGCTGATTTCGCGCAGCGCGGTATCGCCATCGGCGCGTACCGCCGCAATCAACGACGCCACCGATTCGCGCGTGCGTGCCGCCACCGCCTGCACCGGGCGCTGCAGTGCCGCTGCCTGGGCATCGGCATCCAACTGGGACCATTGCAGACGATTCATGCCAGCGACCGCTCCACGCTCAGGACCATCAACCCCTGGGCGCCCGCGCGCTCCAGTTCCTCCAACCGCTGCCAGGTCAATGCGCCGTGGCACATGGTCTGCAGGCGCAGGTGGCCGCCGTCGTCGGGCAGGTGCACCAGTGGGTCGGCGTCGGGCAGCAGGCGGCTCAGTTCGGACACGCGGTCCAGTGCGGCGCGGAACATCAGCAGCTTGCTGTCCTGCACCTTGACCACCGCATCCAGGCGGCGCAGCAGCATCGCCATCAGGCCGGCGCGCGCATCGTCGGGCGTGCGCACCGGGCCGGCCAGCACCGCTTCGCTGTCCAGCAGCGTTTCCACCGGCTTGAGCTGGTTGGCGGCGAGCGTCGCGCCGCTGGACACCAGGTCGCAGATCAGGTCGGCCGTGCCCAGGCGCGGGGCGATCTCGACCGAACCGGACAGTTCCACCACCTGCGCATTGATGCCGCGCGCCTCCAGCCAGTCGGCCAGGATGGCCGGGTAGCTGGTGGCAATGCGCTTGCCCGCCAGTGTCGCCACGCCCTGCCACTCCCACTCTTCCGGCACGGCCAGCATCAGGCGGCACTGGCCGAAGTTGAGCCCGCGCAGCGCCTGGTAGGCCTGCGGCAGCCCGATCCGGCGGCGTGCGGCGCCCTGCTCGTCAAGCTCGTTGCGGCCGACGATGCCGAAGTCGCAGACGCCGTCGGCGATCAATCCGGGGATGTCGTCATCGCGCACCAGCAGCAGGTCCACCGGCAGCGATTCGCCATAGCAGAACAGCTTGTCGCGGCTCTGCCGCCAACTCAGCCCGCAGGCAGTCAGCAGGCTGCGGGCCGGCTCGGCCAGCCGGCCGTTCTTCTGGATGGCGATACGCAGCCGGTCGCGTGCCGGGGCTGCCTGGGGTGCACTCATGGGGAGGGTCTCTACTTGGATTCGGAGGTGGACGCGGTGGCGGCAACGGCGGCGGCATACCCGCCGTGCCCATGCTCCAGCGAACGCGCGACGCGCCCGGTGGTGGTCACGCTGACACCGGTCAACTCATGGATTTCGCGATACGGCACGCCCTGCTGCAGCAGCGGGACCACCTTCCAGCGGTCCGACAGCGCCTCCAGCTCGGCCGGGGTGCACAGATCGCGCAGGAATGCGGTGACCTGCTCCGGGCTGGACAGCGCGGCGAAGGCACGGGCCAGGGCCGACAGGTCGGCCTGGGCATCTTTTTCACGGGGGATCGGGCGTAGTTTCATCGTATCAATGTAATAGCGCGCTAATACATTAGCGCAAACGAAGGAGTGCGGTCAAACGCCGCAGGACGCGGACCGGGAAGGATTCAGGTACGGGGTAGTGACGAGCGCAGGTCGGCTGGCCCTTGGAGCGTGGGTGTTCTGGGGGAGTGCGTTGGCGGATGGGAGAGCAGCCGACCAACGGTCGGCTCTACCGGCGGTGTCGTCGGGGTGCCGGTGGTGCCGGTGGTGCCGGGGGCGCCGGGGGTGCCGGGTGCCGGGTGCCGGGTGCCGGGTGCCGGGTGTCGGGGTGTCGGGGTGCCGTCGGGGTGCCGTCGGGGGGCCCGGAGTGTCGGGGCGCCGGGGTGCGTTGGCCGATGGGAGATCAGCCGACCAGCGGTCGGCTCTACCGGGGCGGGGTGTGCTGGCAGCGCACCTCGGCGCGCAGGGCGCCGCTGCGCAGGCATTCGCCGAACAGGCTGCCCTGTCGGCTGGGAATCGGCTGCAGGGCCTCCAGCGGGCCCGCCCGGCCGTCGCACGTCCGCGCGGCCAGGGCTTCCAGATCCAGCTCCAGCGGATTCCGCTGCGGTGGGGCCGGAAGGTATACGTGGCAGCGGTCGGCCACCAGCCGGTAATGCCCCGGGCCCAGGCGCTGGCTGTGCAGCGCCGGATCGCTCTGGCACGCAACCAGCAGGAGCGCCGTCAGCGCCCCTGCCGTGGCCCGCCTCACGGCATGACCTTGGCCTGCTCCAGTTCGACCTGCAGGGCGCTGGCCAGCTCCTCGCGGGCGACTTCGAACTGCTGCTCGCGCAGCAGGTCCTTGACCGCGACCACGCCGCGCGCCAGCTCGTCTTCACCGGCCAGCACCACGAAACGGATGCCCGCCTTGGCGGCGTACTGGAACTGCTTGCCGATCTTCTTCGGCTCCATCTGCACTTCGGCGTTGATGCCGCCGGCACGCAGGCGGCGCGCGATGTCCAGCGAGTCGGCCAGGCCGTTGTCGTCCATCAGCGCCACCAGCGCGTGCACGCTGCTGTCCTCGATGCCGGCGATCAGGCCCGCTTCGCGCAGCTGCCAGAACAGGCGGGTCAGGCCGATCGAGATGCCCACGCCGGGCAGGCGCGACTTGCTGTAGTGGCTGGCCAGGTCTTCGTAGCGGCCGCCCGAGCAGATCGACCCGATCTGCGGGTGGTCGGTCAGCGTGGTTTCGTAGACGGTACCGGTGTAGTAGTCCAGGCCGCGGGCAATGGAGAAGTTCAGGCAGTAGGCGGTGTCCGGCACGCCCAGCGCCTTGACCAGTTCCAGCACCTCGCGCAGCTCGGCCACGCCTGCCTTGAGCATGTCGCTGGCGGCCGGGTCGGCCAGCAGTGCATCCAGCTGCGCCAGCGCATCGGCGTGGCTGCTGGAGCGCACCGCGACAAAGGCCAGGATCCGCTCGACCTGCGCGGCCGGAATGCCGAAGCCCTCGCCCACCAGCGTGTCGCGCACATAATCCGGGCCGCGCTTGTCCAGCTTGTCCACTTCGCGCAGCACCGCCAGCTGGCGTTCGCCATCGGCCACGCCCAGGCTTTCGAAGAAGCCGCGCAGCAGCTTGCGGTTGTTCAACTGGATGCTGAAATCACCGATGCTCAGCTCGGCAAATACCGCGTGGATCACCGCCAGCACTTCGGCGTCGTAGCGCACGCTCAGGCTGTCCTTGCCGATCACGTCGATGTCGCACTGGTAGAACTCGCGGAAACGCCCGCGCTGGGCGCGCTCGCCGCGGTACACGCGCTGCATCTGGTAACGGCGGAACGGGAAGGTCAGGTCGTGCTCGTGCTCGGCCACATACCGCGCCAGCGGCACGGTCAGGTCGAAACGCAGCGCCAGTTCCGGCAGGCTCCTGTCGCCCGCTTCGGCCGCATTGGCCAGCGCGCCGGTGGACTGCACGAAATACACCTGGCGCTCGGTCTCGCCACCGGACTTGGTCAGCAGCACGTCGGACAGCTCGAACACCGGCGTCTCCACCGGCAGGAACCCGAACCGCTCGTAGTTGCGGCGGATGACGTCCAGCATGCGCTGGAACGCGATCTGCTCACGCGGCAGCAATTCCATGATGCCGGGCGGCGTACGGGGCTTGATCACTTGCGGGACTCCTGCGAAACGGGGGGATGAGCGAGCTGCATATTCTAGCCGCAGCCGGGCGGCGGCACCTCGCCCGGCGGGCACGGCCCGGGCCAACGACCGCATGACGTATCATAGGCAGGCCCCGCTCCCTGGTTCGACATGACCCGGCCCCACCCCGGTAACGCCCTCTCCGCCGTTGAAGACCCCGTTGCGCCGGGCTGCTCGCCGCTGCGCGACTGCCTGCACTGCTCGGTGCGCCATCTGGCGGTGTGCTCGGCGCTGGCGCCGGACGAGGTGCTGGCACTGGAGCGCGTGACCGTGTCGCAGCCGCTGCCGCTGGGCGCGACCCTGGCCCGCGGCGGGGAGCCGCGCCACCATGTCTATACCTTGACCGCCGGCGCGCTGCGCCTGGTCCGGACCCTGGCCGACGGCCGCCGCCAGATCAGCGGCTTCGTGCTGCCGGGCGACTACCTCGGCCTCAGTGGCAGCGACCACCACCGCTATGACATCGAGGCCATCGCCGACAGCCGCGTCTGTCGGGTTGCCCTGCCGCAGATGAAAGACCTGCGTGCGCGCTTCCCGCACCTGGAGCGCAAGCTGCTGCAGCGCGCCTGCCAGGAGCTGGATGCCGCCCAGGATGCCGCGCTCGCACTGGGCCGCCTGCAACCGGCGGAGAAGCTGGCCGACTTCCTGCTGCGCCTCGCCGCACGCGAAGCGCGCCTCGGTGGCGACGGGCAACGCGTGACGCTGCCGATGGGCCGCGGCGACATCGCCGACCACCTCGGCCTGACGATGGAAACCGTGAGCCGCACCTTCACCAAGCTGCGCCAGCAGGGCCTGATCGCCCTGCCCCATCTGAACACCGTCGAGATCCTCGACGAAGACGCTCTGCGCCAGTTGTCGGCCGACGAAACGTACTGACGTTACGGTTGCAGCAGCACCTCGCGCAATGCGGTGTAGTCCGGCGCGCAGGGTTCGGCACGGGCCGGCCGCTGCAGCAGCTCCGCCAGTGCGGGCGGCACGTCCAGCGCCTGGCCGATCAATGGCTCCACCACCGATTCGAACTTGGCCGGGTGCGCGGTCGCCGCCACCGCCCAGTCGCCTTGGGCCCCTTCCGCACGCAGCCGTTCCAGCAGGGCCACCGCCGTGGCGGTATGCGGGCAGAACACTTCGCCCGCCTGGGCATGCCGCCGCGCGATCAGCGCGCGGATCGCCGCGTCATCGATCGCCTCGGCACGAACGTCGGCCCGCAGCGCAGCGTCGTCATCGGCATACAGCCAGCGCAACCGCTCGAAATTGCTCGGCGCGCCCACGTCCATTGCATTGGCCACCGTCGCCACACTGGTGGCCGGCGCATAGTCGCCCCCGTGGAAGAAGCGCGGCAGCACATCGTTGGCATTGGTGGCCAGCGCGATCCGGCCCAGAGGCAGACCCATCGCCCGCGCCAGCAGCGCGGCCATCGCATTGCCCAGGTTGCCGGTAGGCACCACCAGGTTCAGCACCTGTCCGCTGGCGGCGTGGTGCTCCAGCGCGGCGTGCGCGTAATAGCTCATCTGCGGCAGCCAGCGCCCCAGGCTGATGCTGTTGGCCGAGCTCAACGGTACCTGCGCCTGCAGCGCGCGGTCGCCCAGCGCCTGCTTGACCATCGCCTGGCAGTCGTCGAACGACCCGGCCACGCGCAGGGTGCGGATGTTGTCGCCGAAGCACCCCAGCTGGTGCGCCTGGCGCGGCGATACCCGCCCATCCGGATACAGCACCACCACCCGGATGCCCGGTTGGCGATGGAACGCGGCCGCCACGGCGGCACCCGTGTCGCCGGAGGTGGCCACCACGATGGTCAACGGGCGGGCCTGGTCGCGTTGCAGCCGGGACAGGCTGGCGGCGAGGAAGCGTGCACCGAAATCCTTGAACGCCGCCGTGGGGCCGTGGAACAGCTCCAGCACGTGGTCGCCCGGCGTGGACAGCGCACGCAGCGGCGCCGGGAAATCGAATGCCTGCGCGCACAGCGCCGGCAGTGCGGCAGCCAGCGCATCGCCGTCGAAGTACGGAGCGAGCACCGCAGCAGCGTCCTGCGCCAGGCTGCCCTGCGCGCGCCATGCCTGCGGGCGGGGGCGCTGGGCGGGAACGTACAGGCCGCCGTCGGGGGCGAGCCCGGCGGCGATGGCCTGGCTCAGCGAAACAGCGGGGGCAGCATGACGGGTGGAAACGAAATTCATCGGATGTCCTGGGAATAGGTAAGGATCGCAGCGCTCACAGCAGGTGTGCGCCGGGCGCGTTCAACGGCGACACCCACGCCTGGCTGTCGAAACCGGCGTCGGCGAACGCACGTTGCACCGCCGCCTGTGCGGCCTGCGCCGCAGCCGCGTGTTCGAACCAGGCGAACACGCTGGGACCGGCGCCGGAAATGCTCGCACCCATCGCGCCAGCCGCCAGTGCGGCATCGCGTGCGGCGTGGAAGCCGCCGATCAGCCCGGCACGGCGCGGCTCCACCAGCACATCGCGCAGGCCGGCCCGCACCAGCGTCGCATCGCCGGTGTAACAGCCGCTGAGCACCAGCGCCAGGTTGGCGCTCTGCGCCACGAACTCCGACAGCGCATAAGAGCCCTGCAGGGCCGCGCGGGCGCGCCGGGTTTCCAGCACCGCCTCGGGATGCACCAGCAGGCTGTGCCACGCGGCCGGCACCGGCACCGGCACCAGCCGATCGGCCGTGCTCAGCACCAGCCCGCCCAGCAGCATCGGCCCGAGGTTGTCGCCGTGCCGGCCGCCGCTGGCCACCGCCTCGCCGGTCAATGCGAACGGATACAGCGCTTCGCGCGCCAGCGGCACCGCCAGCAGTGCGTTGGCCGCCACCAGTGCGGCCACGCACGATGCCGCAGAACCGCCCATGCCCGAGCCCAGCGCGATGCCCTTGTCGATCTCCACGGCAAAGCCGAACGGCAGCGCCAGCGCCTCGCGCAGCGCGATCAACGCGGCCCCGGCGGTGTTGTCTTCGGCGCGCAACGGAAGATCGAACGGCGTGCCACGGATGGCGGCGATGCGCACCTCCGGCGCCTCGATCCGGCGAACCGTCACGGTATCGCCGACGCCGGCAATGGCATGGCCGAGAATGTCGAAGCCAACTGCCGCGTTGCCGACCGACGCCGGTGCGAACGCGCGGGCCTGGTCCAGATCCGCCCTCACAGGCGCGCCCCTTCACCGGCCGCCACGCGCAGCAGGTCGGCGAACACGCCCGCCGCCGTCACGTCCGGCCCCGCCCCCGGCCCCTGCACCACCAGCGGATTGTCGCAGTAGCGGCGCGTGGTGAACTGCACCACGTTGTCGGTCAACCGCAGGCCGGCGAAGGCATGCCCTGCCGGCAGTTCGACCAGGCCCACCGACGCGCCCTCCGCAGACAGGCGTGCCACATAGCGCAGCACCGCACCCCGCTCCCGCGCCTGCGCCAGGCGCGCGGCGAACACCGCGTCCACCGCGTCCAGCCCGGCCATGAAGCCGTCCACGGTTGCCTGCCGCAGTGCTTCGGGCACCAGGCTCTCCACCTGCACCTGCGCCAGGCTCAGCTCGCGCCCGGCCTCGCGGGCGAGGATCACCAGCTTCCGTGCCACGTCGATACCGGACAGATCGTCGCGCGGGTCCGGCTCGGTGTAGCCCATGCCACGCGCCTGCTCCACCAGCGCCGAGAACGGCACCTGCCCGTCGTACATGTTGAACAGCCAGGCCAGCGTGCCGGAGAAGATGCCGTCGATGGCCAGCACTTCATCGCCGGTATCGACCAGGTCGCGCAGCGTGGTGATCACCGGCAGCCCGGCGCCAACCGTCGCTTCGTAGCGGAAGCGCGCACCGCTGGCGGCGGCCGCATCGCGGATGGCGTGGTAGCGCTCCAGTGGACCGGCGCCGGCCTGCTTGTTCGGGGTGACCACATGGATGCCGGCCGCCAGCCAGCCGGCGTAGCGGTCGGCCACCTCGGCACTGCCGCTGCAGTCGATGATCACCGCATGCGGCAGGTGCGCCGACAGCAGGTGTGCGGTGAAGGCGTCCAGATCGCTCGGCACGCCGCCGGCCGCCAACGCATCGCGCCACGGTCCCTGCAGGCGGCGCGGGTCCAGCAGCATGCGGCTGCGCGAAGCGACCGCGCGCAGCCGCAGGTCCAGATTGGCCCGGCCCAGCAGCGAGGCCTGCGCGCCCTGCAGCTGGTCCAGCAGTGCCGCACCCACGTTGCCGGGGCCGATCACGCCGACCGCGAAGGTCTGCGGGGACAGCCAGAAGCCGGCGTGCGCCGCGCGCAGCGCCTTGGTGGCGTGCCGGCTGTCCACCGCCACCGAGATGTTGCGCTCGGACGAGCCCTGCGCGATCGCCAGAATGTTCACCTGCGCGCGGCCAAGCGACTCGAACAGCCGCGCGGCAACACCGGGTTGCCCGGCCATGCCGTCGCCCACCGCGGCCAGCACGCTCACGTTGTCGGTGACCTGCACCCGCTGCACCTGCCCCAGCCCCAGCTCATGCGCGAACGCATGCAGCAGCGCATCGCGGCCGCGCGCCACTTCAGCCTGCCGGACCACGCAGCAGATGGAGTGCTCGGACGAGCCCTGCGAGATCATCACCACCGAAACGTGCGCGTTGCGCAACGCCGCGAACACGCGTTCGGCCGTCCCCGGCACGCCGATCAGGCCGGTGCCTTCCAGGTTCAGCACCGCCAGGTCCGGACTCAAGGTCAGGCCCTTGATCGGGCCGGACGCGGTGCGCTCGGCGGTGATCCGCGTGCCCGGATGATCGGGCCGGAACGTGTTGCGGATGATGATCGGCAGACCGCGTTCGATCGCGGGCGACATGGTCTGCGGGTGCACCACCTTGGCGCCGAAATAGGCCAGCTCGCAGGCTTCGTCGTAACTCAGCGCCTCCAGCTGCACCGCTTCGGGGACAACGCGCGGATCGGCCGACAGCACGCCGTCCACATCGGTCCAGATGTGCAGTTCATCGGCATTGAACAGCGCGGCGAAAATGGCACCGGAGTAGTCGCTGCCGTTGCGGCCGAGGGTGGTCACGCGGTCGCGGCGATCACGGGCGACGAAGCCGGTGGCGACCACGCGCGGCGCCGGATGCGCCAGTCGCCACTGCTGCAGGCGCTGCGCGCTCACGGCCCAGTCCACGTCCACGCCCAGCTCGCCGCGATCCACTACCAGCACGTCGCGCGCATCCAGCACCTCGCACGCCTCGCCGGTGGCCTGCAGGTAGTGGCCCAGCAGGTGCGCCGAGTAGACCTCACCCAGCCCCTGCACCCGGTCGAGCACCTCGGCGGGCAGCTCGCCGATCACCGCCAGTGCGCCCAGCACCTCGGCCAGGTGGTCGAAACGCGCGTCCAGCCATTCCACGGTCGCGCCGGCATGCTCGCCCAGCAGTGCTACCGCCGCACCGCGATGCCGCGCCCGCAGGTCGTGCCAGTGCTCGCGCCAGGACGGCGCGTTGTCGGCCGCCAGCCCCGCCAGCGCGATCAGGGCATCGGTCACGCCCTTCATCGCCGAGACCACGGTGACCTGGGTGGCCTCCTCGCGCGCCAGCAGCAGCTGGGCCACGTGGCGGTAGCGCTCGGCGTCGGCGACCGAGGTGCCGCCGAACTTGTGAACCACGGTCGCCGTCGCCGCACGCAACGGCGCGGCAGCAGCGGAGGCATCGGCGGAACGGGGTGGAACGGCGGCAGAAGACATGCTGACCTCGATTCGAGGCCCCGCGTCATTCAGGCTGAAGGCATCCCCCGCAACCTGATCTGGGTGCGGGGCCGTGGTTTTCGGAAATTACGCGAAGACGACGGGCCGCACCAGGCGAGTGGTGACGGTGGTAATGGTGGTGGTACCGGCGGCCATGACCGGGCGACCCGCAAAGGCGGGAAGCGACGTCAGGGCGGTAGCGGTACGCAGGTCCATGCGGCAAGAAAACTACGCCGGCCCCGGGGCTGTCAAGTGCTGCGTTGCAAAAAAACCGATGCAGCCAACGCCACGCAACCTCGGCGAAACGGTTGCGAATGTGACCATCCTTGCAGCGCGCGGCCTGCCGGTCAGCCGGCGTGCTCGGCCACCGCCCGGGGCGGCCGATGCGCGTGTGCGCACAACAGCACGCCGGACACCAGGCAGATGATCGCCACCGTCTCCATGTGCGTGGGCCAGCGTTGCTGCCAGGCGAATCCGTAGAGCAGCGCGAACAGGGTTTCGAACACGATCATCTGCCCGGTGAGCGTCAACGGCAGATGCCGGCTCGCCCGGTTCCAGCACGCATTGCCCAGCACCGAGGCCACCACCGCCACACCGGCGCTGATCAGCCAGAACAGGCCCCACTGTGCCGGCGGGTGCGCGGGCGTGCCGGCGAAGAACGCGGTGGGCACCAGCAGCAGGGCCAGCGCACCGGTGGCCACGCCGGTCAGCAATGACCAGTCGTGGCCGCTCAGGTCGGGGCGGCGCGCCAGCCAGCGGCTGTTGCCGATCGAGTACACCGCCCACGAGAACAGTGCGCCGATCGCACACAGCAGCCCGAGCAGACGCTGCGTGGTCGATCCCTCCGCGTGCTCGGCCTGCAGCGCTTCGTAGCCAACCAGCGCCACCCCGCACAGGCACAGCAGCAGCGCCGGTGCCAGCCGGCGCAGCGGCACCGCGCCCTCCTCGCGCACGCCCGCCAGGGTCACCACCACCGGAATCAGGCCCACGATCAGCGAGGCCGCTGCGCCACCGGCCCACTGCACGGCCGTGGCCAGCAGCAGGAAGTAGACCAGGTTGCCGGCCAGGCTCAGCCACAGCAGGCCACGCCATTCGGCCATGCCCAGCCGCCCGCGCAGCTGCCGCCAACGGGGCGCAAGCAGCACCACCGCGATCAACCCGTAGACCAGGTAGCGGCCTGCCGACAACTGGTCGGCACGGAAGCTGGCCAGCATCGCCGGCGCCAGAAACACCACGCCCCATAACGCGCCGGCTGCGATGCCATTGGCGATACCCCATCCGATCGATCTATTCATGCGCCTGTGCCGGCCCTGCAGGTTCTGGACGCGGCAGTGTAGGCAAGGCGCCCCTGCCCGTCTTGACCGGAACTACTGCCGCGCGTTGCGCCGCACGTCGGTGGGGGTCACGCCGCACTCGCGGCGCAGCGCACGGGTCAGCGCGCTCTGTTCGGAGTACCCCGCCTGCACCGCGATCTGCGCGATGGGCAGATCACTTCCGGCCAACTGCGCCCGCGCCCAGCGCAGCCGGCTGGCCGCCACCCACGCCTGCGGGGTCAGGTCGAACGCTTCACGGAACAGCGCGTGCAGCCGGCTGCCGCTGACGCCGGCCTGCGCCGCCATGCGCGCCACCGGCCAGGCCTGCCCGGGCTGCGCGTCGATGCCGGCGCACAGCGCATGCAGGCGCGCGCGCCCACCGGCCCGCCCGAACGACTGCAGCAGCAGCGGCAGACCGCGCTGCGCCAGATCGGCCGCCACCTGCCCCTGTGCATCGGCTTGCGCAACAGCCGTACGTACCAGCCCACGCACCGCCCCGGACACGGCCAGCCACGGCTGCCGCTGCCAGTGCTGCAGGTCGTCGTCGTCGAGCAGGTTCACCGGGCAGTCCACGATCAGGAAGCAGTTCTCGCCGCGGGCGCTCTGCGCGTGACCCGCACCGGGCACCACCGTAGCGCCCAGCAGGCGGTCCAGCGTGGACCCGCGCCCTTCCAGCTCGAACGCCAGGTCACCGCATACCGGCAACACCCATTGCAGGTAGTCGTGCCGGTCCACGTTCGAGGTGGCACCGTAGCTGCGGAGGTGGAAGGTGGGCGCGACAGACATGGGGACGGCGACGGAGGGCGGCACGATCCAGTGTGGGCGCGGCGGCGGCTGGGCGCAAACGGCAGCGGTGCGGGCTGGGCCCGATGCTATATAGTCGGGCGGCCATTCATTCAGGTGCCACGATGCAGTTCCATGCCCTCAGTGAGCATCCCGAATGGATGCCCCTCCTCGCCCGGTGGTACTTCGACACGTGGGGGTGCCATGTGCCGGGACGCACGCTGGCCGATGAGCAGCAGCGCCTCGAAGTTTTCCTGCAATCGGACGAACTCCCTCTGCTGCTGGTGGCCGTGGAAAACGAGGTGCCGGTGGCCGCCGCGCAGCTGAAATTCCACGAGCGCACCGAGCGTCCGGAGCGCCAGCATTGGCTGGGCGGGGTGTACGTTGCGCCATCACACCGTGGCACCGGTCTGGCGGCAACGCTGATCGAAGCGCTGGTAGCGCGGGGCACGCCGTTGGGCGTACGCGACCTCTACCTGCAGACCGAGGTCGACGACGGCGGCCTGTACGCCCGGCTGGGGTGGCAACCGCTGGAATCGACCCGCCACGCCAGTGGCGTACCGGTCCGGATCATGCATCGTCCGCTGGGTGCGGACGCCGGCTGAGGCCGGATCAGCGGAAGCGCACCGGCTGCGGTGCCGGGCGATCGGCCAGCGAGCCCAGGGTGAAGGTGTAGCCGGCCTCTTCGAGCAGTTTGCGCATGCGCAGCTCGGCCCGCTTGGGATATGCCAGCGAGGTTGGCGCGTGCAGGGCATAGGAGGTGGACTTGCCCGGCAGCGATTCACGCGATACCGAGGACTGGTTCGTCTCGCACGCATTGGACCACAGATCCATCAGCGCCTTGGGTCCGATGGATTGATTGTTGCCAAGACGAAGCGTCAGCCAACGCATGTGTTCCATAGGGGATCCAAAACGGTCTCTGGTTTTGAGTATGCACCAATTCCCCACCCCCCGTACGCCACCGTCGGTGGTGCCCCGCTATCCGCTTTCCGACAGTCGTTCTTCATGAACACGGGCCAGGGACAGGATTCGGACGGACGGTAGTTGCAACGCGTCGCGCAGCGCCGCACAGTGCGCCACGCCGCCCCCGCGGCCACCCCTGGATACCACGCGTCGCCATGCCCGCCACTGCCCACCAGCAAGCGGAATTCCAGTTCGCGCGCGAGTCGCTTGCCCGGCTCTGGCGCAGCGAGGTGCGGCTGGCCGAACGCTGGGCGCGCTACGACCTGATCCGTGAGCATCTGGTGCAGCAGTGGCCGGCCGAGGCCACCCGGATCGACTGCATGATGCTGGACTGGGTCTGTGCGCTGCGCCATCCGGAACCGGCTGCCGATCCCTGCAGCGCTCGCGCCGGCCCGAACTGCGCGAAATGAAAAACGCCCCGGCAGGCCGGGGCGTTTTCGTTGGGCGGGCCACCGTGTTAGACGGCGGCCTGCCGCGCGGTCAGCGCTTCATCGCGTGCTTGCGGTCGCGCATCACGGCATGGCACTCCTGCACCTGCGGCAGCAGGCGCTGCACCTGGTCGCGCGCGGCCGGCGGGGTGTCTGCATCGGTGAGGGCATCCTTGAACGCCTTCAGCAGGCGATCTTCGGACTCCTCCAGCTCGGCGACATAGCCGTACTGCGTGTCGCCCAGCGTAGCGCGCACCTTGCCGTAGAACTGCTGCATGCTGCCGACGAACGTGCCGTGGTCGGCCGGTTTGCCGCCGGCGGCCAGCACCGTCGTGCTCAGCGAACGGACGATCTCGTCCTTGACGCCGGCGATACGGGTGAAGAGCGCCGCAAGCTCGGCGTCTTCGACCTTGCCCGCCGCTTCGGTGTAGAACGCCTTGCCGTCGCGGGCAATTTCGATGAGGTCGTTCAAGCTGTGCGTGGTCTTCGATTCAGTAGTCACTGCGGTGTACTCCAGTCTGTTCCGGGAAGCCCGTGGTGTTGCTCGGGTGGACTGACTTTTCCGCATTGCAGATGATGCCCGCGTGACACGAAAATCCTGCGATTCAGCCACGTCATCGCATCGTCTGGATGATGTTCACGCGGCGTGCCGGAAGCGTGTTCGCCGCCTCCACGCAGCGGCGAACACGGGGTGTTCCAGCGCGCGGACTACAGGCCGCGAAGGCCCAGCGCGGACACCCGGCCAAACGGCATCACGGTGAGCCTGTCGCAGTTGCCCGGGCCGGCGCCGGTCCACTTGCCGGACTTGACGATGCCGAAGCCGGAGTTCTGCCAGAACACGGCCGCTCCACTGTCGCCGCCCGTGCAGGACAGTGCACTACCCTCCACCCGCACCCAGTCCGGGTTGCAGACGATGCTCGCCCCGCAGGTTCCTTCCGGCACATGCGTCACCGACACCACCTGGCCACAGCTGTAGCCGGACACCGCGCCACGAAAGCACAGGTTCGAGTCCTCCATCGGTGCCGCATACATGAACATGATCGAGCGCTTGCCGTACTCGCTGTTCGAGCTGCCGAACACTTCCTGGGTAACGCTGTGCGGCGCCGGGATGGTGTGCCACTGCACGTCATGACTGCCGTCGAAAATGGCGTTCTGGAAGGTCAGCGGGAAGGTCACCTTGGTGTTGTTCTGGGTACTGCCGTAGTTGCCGTAGATCAGCGCGTCCGGACAGTGCGCGGCGGTGATGATGCCGCGGGTGTTGGTGGCCTTGTGCAGCACGGCAAAGCCGGTGGTGCAGTAGTCATTGTTGTTCTGCAGTACCGCGCCACCGCTGGCATTGGAGGCGTTGCTTTCCCTGCCCTGCGAGTGCTCCAGTTCCACCTTCAACCCGGATACGCGCTCGATCTTCGGCAGCACCCGCGCGTACCGGGCCGCTTCGTCGGCATTGCCTTCGATACTCACCACCACGCGGTTGTCGCTCGCAAAACCGGTGATGCCCGATACGCCCGGAATCAGGCTGCGGATCAAGGGGGCGGTGTCCTTGATCCGTGTGCGGAACTCCTCCTGGGTGAAGGCGCGTCCGACACGGAATTCCACCCGGGTCTCGCCGCTCGCCGTGCGGATCACCCGCGAGGGCACCGGGCGATCGCCTTTGAGATCCACGCGGATGTACTGGTCGGGGGCGTGCATCAACCGGATCGCGGTAAACCGCTCGGCGAACTCGCCCTGGAGATTCTCGCTGAACGGGGCGAGCTCGGTCTGGACCTGCAGCCGGCGTACGGCCTCGTCCATCGTCACCTGATCGTGGCCGGCCATGTAGGCCTTCACCGCCACCGCCAGTTCCTCGTCCGTTTCGGCGTCCTGCGCAGCGACCGCACCCGACCCTGCCACACCCGCCACCATCAACAGCCATGCCATCCTTTTCATCTGCAGTCCTCTCATGATGTTGTCATGAGGCCCACGGCGCCGCCGCGGGCCTCGTGAAACTGCACCTTCATGTGCAGCAGAGAGAACCTATCACTCGCACAAGATGTGAAATGGGGCATCAATTGCAAAACCGGCGTTCGCGTCACGCAGGCACCCACGCCCAACAGCGCGTACCATGCCGGCATGAACACACCCGATCCAGACCGCAGCGCGCCGCGCCTGCTGGGCTTCGACGTGCCCGATCTCCAGGCCGATGTCGATCCTGCGGAAGACGAGGCCATCACCGCGATGCTGGATGTCGAACCTTCGGCACCGTGGCTTCTGGTCTTTCACCGCCAGGTGGAAGCACTCAAGGGTGAGCTCGGTCTGGCCGGCGTGCTGATGTCGGGCACGACGATCCGCTTCTACGGCTCGGTTGCCGACAGCCGCCGCCTGGCCAATGAGGTTGCCCGGCTCATTCACGACGTCACCGCCGAACTGCGCGGCAACGACCGCACGCGCGCCGACGCACACGCCCGTCGCGATTAGGCGGCCCGCCTCCGCATTGCGTGCGGGGCCGGCGGGTGCTCGCCGGGGGGTTCTTCGCGCGGGGGCTGGTCAGGCTGCGGATCGCGCTCGGGAGGCACTTCGTTCGGCGGCTCACGCGCTGGCGGGTCCTGCCGGATGGGTTCTTCGACCGGGGCCGGCGGCGCGGTCGGTGGCTGGCCGGGTTGCGGCACCTGCGCGACGGCATGTGGCCCGGCACGGACGTGCGCATAAGCATCGAGGGCGCGCATGCGCGGTACTCCTGCAGAAAGAAGCACCGAGCATGGCCCTGGCGATGTCAACGAAGGGCGAGGACACGCATCCGGCCGTACACTTCCCCGATCACCCCGCGGGACGTCGACCATGCGCAGAGCGCTGCTCACCCTTGGACTGCTCGTGTCAGCCGGCGCATCGGCGGCCCCGCCGGCTGCACCGGACCTGACCCCTCTGGCATGGTTGGCCGGCTGCTGGGCGCGCGACGGCGCCGACGCTGGCAGCGGCGAGCAATGGAGCACGCCCGCTGGCGGGACGATGTTCGGCATCGGCCGCACCGTGAAGGGCGGCCGCACCGTCGGTTTCGAGTTCATGCAGCTGCGCCGGCAGGACGACGGCGCGCTGGTGTTCATCGCCTGGCCCGGGGGCCAGGACCGCACGGCGTTCCGGGCGATCCGGATCAGTGCGGAGGAAGCCCGCTTCGAAAACCCCGACAACGACTTTCCCCAGCGCGTGATCTACCGCCGCGACGGCGATGCCCGGCTGCTGGCGCGCATTGAAGGGGCTATCGGCGATGCCGGCAAGGCCGTGGATTTCCCCATGACCCGCGTTGCCTGCGACACCGCGCCGTTGCCGCGCTGACGTCGCGCCGGGGACTCAGTCCAGGGCGGTCAGTGTCAGCTGCATCATGGTCTCTTCCGAAGGCGCGCTGTAGTCGAGCGCATAGCGCAGCTCGACCCGGAACATATCCTCCGACGCGGTCAGCCGGGTGAACCGTGCGGTGCCCGACCAGGCATCCACGCCGGTGTTGCCCAGGTAACCCACGATGCGCTGCCCCTGCAGGCAGCTGAGCGTGCGGTTGACGTTGTACTCCATGAACTCGGTGGACGTGTTGTCCATCAGCCAGGCGCAGAACCGCGTGGCCGCGAGGTCGCCCTCGCCATGCGTGCAACGCTTGTAATGGTTGACCATCCAGACCCCACCGCGGACCAGCTCCACCGAGCTGGATTGTCCGGGCGACAGCCCCTCTCCCCACGCATCGATCTGCGCGCACACCGCGTTGTCCGATGCCCTCGGACCCGTCGCGCACGCCGCCAGCAGCAGGCAGGCCGCACCCAGCACACCGCCATTGAATCGGATCATGAGCCACTCCCTGACCGGATCGGGGAAGAGTGCCACGCCCGGCCCCGAATGCAACCGCGCTATCATTCCGGCCGATTCCGTCGCCCGCAATGCACAGGCCAGGTGGCCAGGGAGCGCGGCGGCAATACAGGGGGCACCATGAAGAAGTACGCAATGATCGCAGGCCTGATGCTGAGCGCATCGGTGGCAGTGGCAGACGAAGGCGAGCGCTGGCTGACGATCGGCGAGGCATCCGGCGGCACGACCTTCGCGGTCGACCGGCAGACCCTGCAGGCGCGCGGCGATGCGGTCACCGCGTGGGTGAAGTTCACCTACGCCGGCCCACCACCCGCCGGTGTCCCGGCGGATGCCGGCTACATGAACACGCAGCTGCGGTTCCAGTGCGACGCCATGACAGTGGCGATCCTGTCGATGGTGGTCTACTCGCCAGACGGCAGGCACCTGGCCGACACCCACTCCCCGTCACCGCCCTCGCCCATCATTCCGGACAGCGTGAACGAGCGGATCTGGTCGGTGCTCTGCAAGGCGTGAGGCAAGGCCCGCAGGGCGCGGCTCAGCGCTGGCGCATGCGGGTCAGGCTGGACACCGTGCCGTCGTTGCCCACCATGCACAGATGGCGTCCGTCGGCATAGTCGACGATGACTTCCATGTAGCGCTCACCGACCGGCACCTGGGTCACCAGCGTACCGTCCTCGCCCTTCCTGGCATTGCAGGCGGCCAAGGCGTTGCCACCGCCAGCGGCGGCAGACGAACGCGTGGGCGCAGACGTATTGCGGAATACCGCCCGGCAACCACCACTCACCCACACCGAGTGACGCGAGAGCCCCCATGTCTGCCCCTCGACGCAGCGGCTGTGGCTGAGCTGCCGATCAACGATCACGGTGCCGCGCGTGTTCATGTCGCAGGACGTCTGCCGCTGATCGTCCGACTCGCAGGTCACCTGATTGGGCAGGTTGTCATCGTCCCCGTCATCGCGGCGCGCGTCGTCGTGGTGACGATGCCCCGGTGCCGTGGCGCCAGTGGCGGTGGTTACCTGGCACACGCCGTTGGCGCCGTCCCTGCCGGTATAGGACACCTGCGCCGATCCGTCCGCACCGGTGCTCAGCGACACCTTCAGCCCGCTCCTGTCGTCGCGCGCCTCGTAGTAGGTATCGCTGAAACGCTTCAGCACCGCCTCGCGCCCTTCCACATAGACCGGCCCGCCCTCGTCGGCATGGATCTGCACGCCACCCGGGCATTCGGCATTCACCCTCGGGATCGCGGCATGACTGCAGAACGGCAGCATCAGCGCACCCACCACCACGGGAACGGCAAGCATCCGACCAATGGGATACGACATCGGCGACCTCCTCGACGCGCGGGATCGCGCCGGTCGAGTGTGTGATCCGACGCGGGGCATGTCCATAGGCATGAAGATGGTGACCCCGGCCCGATTCGAACGGGCGACCTTCTCCTTAGGGGGGGGGGCGACCCGCCCATATAGCTCGGCGCTTCTCCGTGCCACTGTGCCAATGCTGTGTCGATGTTCGGCGATTGCCCATCCATCCGCGCAGAAGTGCGGGGCCTGTCTGCCCCAACTTCGCCTCATGCCAGTCCCTGGCAACGAGGATTGAAAACTCCCGTGTAGGTGGCTCGATTTCGTCCTCGGCCACTGCTATGCACAATCGAAGCTGTCTGGGCGACCTCGCAGCGGCCCACCAAGTGGCGCCAAGCCTCCGGCCATTGGTTGGACGACTGCATCCGCGCCGCCGGCGTCCTTGGCGTAGACGTAGCAATCATTCGGCCGTCCTTGGGTGACCAGGCGTCCAGGACGAGCTCTGTTTGCAGGTCGCTTCGCGGAATCCCTGCCCGATCCACGGCATCCACGTACGCTGGCCCTCCGTTGTAGATCACCAGATTTAGCTCGGCCATGAGCGGCTACATCGTGGATGTCCGCCAGCGAGCCGTCGGCGATGGCGGCCTCCCTGCGCGAACTGGTGCCAGCTTCGGAATTACTTTTGCCGAAAATTCTAGAAACCTGTGGTGCCAAGTGCGTAGACGATATGGAATTCGCGGCCAGCACCGCCATGTCTGTGTTGATCTCGTCGGCCCAGCCGCCCTCCGGCGCCGGCGGCACCAGATCCACCGCCGTACCGAACTGCCCAGCCAGCGCGCGCATACACTCCAGGGCGTAGTCACTACCGCTTGCCTTCTGCTGCATCCACACGGTCAGCAGCTCGGCGATCTCGATGGCAACCGACTCACCTTCCGTGCCGTTGAGCTTAGCGCGCAGCGTCTCGGGGTGCATGGACTTGCCACGGCGATCGGCCAGCCAATTGGCGGCCTCGATGACACCGCCCGGCGTCTTGCGCACGGCGTTGTAGAGGCAGTCGAGCCAGTTAATTGAGGAGTACGGCAGGTCATGCGTCGCCTTAGAAAGACGGGCATTTCAAGGTTTCGGGCTGGGCCCGGACGGCGCATCATCTGCGGTATGGACGAAATCAATTCAGGGATAGAGGGCGCCGCCCTCCTTGCGCTAGGCTGGAAGTGCGAACAACACAGCCCGCAAGGAGGGCGACATGAGCAAACTCGATCGATCGGATATCGAACTGATGGCATTGCAGGTGGTGGTGACCGCCATAGCCAAACGGTTCGAGGGGAACAATGAATTCATGGACGACGCCATGCACCACTTGAAGCTTCTGCAAGAGGACTTGGAGACTCGAGCCGAGAAAGAGCTCCTAAACATCGAAGTGCAAACGCTCATCAGCGGCTGACCTTGGAGTCAGGGTCCAGGGTCTCCTGCGCCCTGGCTTCGTCAGGAGCCAGATGGCTGGTCCGCAGGAACTCTCGGGACTTCTTAGCGCTCTCGATTCCGGGGCCGCATCGGCGGCTGGTCGTTCCTGGACGCCCAGCAGCTGCAAAACCTGCGGCAGGGCGGGAACGCCCTTCTCTTCCGGCGAGGCCTCCACCTCCGCAGCCGACAGCTTCAGGAACTTGGCCAAGTGGGCGTCGCTCGTCAGGCACAGCCGGGCACGCAGCGCGCGCTTGCTCCTGCGACTGTCGACCAGTGCACTGATGGCCTGACGCTCGGCCAGGGTCGGCTTGGGCCCGAACACGGCTGATGGGCGGTTACTGGGGCGACGAAGAAAGATTCAGGGCCGCTGGCGCCCGAGCATCCACATGCCGCGCTGGGCCTGCCGCTTGGTGCTGGAGATCACCGCCGTCCGCGTGGAGCGGCTCCAGGCGATCAGCGCGCAGGACTGCCTCGCGGAAGGCATCACCACCAAGTTCAAGGTGGCCGGTGCCGCCGACTACCTCCGCATCCAGTTCCGCGACCTAGGGAACGACACAGGCGGCGACTGGGACAACAACCCGTGGGTGCGGGTCATCGATTTCAAGCGCGTTGAGGTGCAGTCGTGAGCTGGGCCATCAGATACGGCGACCCCTGGAACCGCGACGTGGGCTACGGCGTGCCGGCCACCTGCGACCACCCCGGCTGCTGCGGTCAGGGAATCGACCGTGGGCAGAGCTACGTGTGCGGAGAGCAGCCCCACGGCGGCGAAGAAGCCTGAGGCCTGTTCTTCTGCCTGCAGCACGGCGGCGGTGACCATTGCGCCCGCTGCGCGGTCGGCACCAAACCCTTCATCCCAGCCCCCGAAGTTCCCGCCTGGATGCAGCACAAGCTGACCAGCAGCACATGGCAGCGGTGGCGCGACGAAAGCCCTGACGAAGCCGCGCAGCTGCGCGCCTTGGTAGAGGCCAACCTGGACCAGGTCGCCCCGCCGGTGGCGGTGGCGGTGGCGGTGGCGGCGTGATCGTGCATGTCGCCAAAGACGGTGAGACGTGGTGCGCAGAAAATACCTGCGCACCACAACCGGACTTACTTCTTCTTGTCCGGACGCTGGGTCAGTGCCGAGCCGGCGACCGACTTCTGCGCGGGGGTACTCTTCGGGTTCTTCAGTTGCTCCGAAGCCTTAGTGCCGACCGACTTACCGGTCTTCTCGTCTTTAGCCATTCGATGCACTCCAAGTGGTGCGGGCTATCCCGCAAGGCGGAGCTTATACCGTGACGAACGTCTCTTTTATCAGCTTTTCCCTACCCAATAGCGCGGGACTTCCCTACCTGATCAACCATGCGTTCAAGGCAGGCACCTGCACAAGGTACAGCTCTCCGGAGGACTGGGCCGGCCCAGTGCTCAACCGCAAAGACCGGGAAAACCGCGCGAGACAGGCCGCTTTCCTGATTCAGAAGCTTGAAACCCAGTATCAGGAGTGCAAGAAGCCATGACCCAGACGCAGATCAGCCATCCCGAGGGGCTGCCGGCATGCGCCGCCGGACACCGCTCGTGCCATATCTACGACCTGCGCGGCCTATCCGCCGGCGGTGGGCGCCCGGTCGAATGCCGTTGCAGGGCGACCAGCAAGCACGTAGACCCGATCGTAACGGTGCACAAGGACACCGTGTCGGACTGGTTCGCCAAAGACGCGGCGAAAGCAGGGATCGGCGACCATTTGCACCGCCTGAGACACACTTTTTGCGCGCACATGGTCATCGCAGGCGTTCCTCTGAGACGGGTGCAGATCCTGGCCGGACATGCTGACTACGCGACTACAGAGAAGTACTACGCAGACCTCACCCCAGAAGACGACGGTGCGGTGGGGAAACTCAAACACTGAGGCGAAGGAACAGGGGGTTTTTCCTCACAGGATCAGTCCTTGGACTGAGTATTGCCAAACACACCTTCAAGCCGACGCTGCTTAGCTCTTACCAAATCTTCCGCCTGCTTCACCTTATCGGCTGGATCCAAGGTTAAAAGAACAATACAAACCTGCCAAATAGTTAAGGTTGATACAAGGGCGAACGACATGCCTCTAAAACACTCCTTGTGCTCAAGAGCAAATGCGAAAGATTTAATAACCGGAGCCACGAGTCCAGCAAGCAGAATGATAGCGAGAATAATCGTTGAATGAGAAATTGGAGTCAGGAGCGTATCCATCTTCTGCGCGGGCCCAGCTGATTGAGCCTCACCCCTCAACGTCAGCTTCAGACGCTCCGGATAGGCGATCGCCATCCAGGCGCCGACCACAGCAAAAACGATCGATGCAGTGGTCCTCAAACCCTCGAAGATGGGCCACTGACTGGCAAACGGAATGTTTCGCCCAAACCAGTACCCCGGCAGTGCCGCCAAGAGACAAGCGCCAACTGCTATCCATTTCAGAATGCGCTTCCTGTCCATAAATGTTGCCTCATTTGATCGTCTTCAGCAGCGCGGATTTCCTGAGGGCCGCTGAAGCGGCGATGTTCGACGCGGCGAACACCCCGTTCGTCCCGACAAGATCCAACTCAACTGACGCCGTACAAATTGCGCTACTCAACCAATGAGGCTCGCTCGCCCCTGAGAAAACAAAGCCAAAGTCATTCTCTTTCGCGACAACCAAATGTTCGTTGTCATCTACCAGTGTGATGATTGCCTTCTCATCATTATTTACGTCAACTTCATTCTTAACACGCATCTCTGAGCGACCAGCGTGGCTGGATGATAGCCCAACCAGCTTCAAAAATTGTTGCCATGCAGTGAAGTCTCCAGTGTTCTTAGCAACATCGAGAGTCCGTACACGAATTACTTTTCGGACCTTCTCTGCGTTATCTCTAATGTACTGCGCGCGGTACGTATCACGCTTCACTTGGAAAACGAATCTCGGATGCAAGCTTTGGACGTCGTACTTCTTGCTTTCTCTGTAACCCTCGATGACCACGTCGCCATCCTGCAGGGCGGTTACCACGCCGCGCGTCGAATTCTCCAAGAACAGATTGCAGTAGCGGCGGAATGCATCGAGACCCGGGACGTTGTCCACAACTCTCAAAGTGCCAATCGCATTCTTCTCCGGAACAACCAAAAAGTACGTAGGAAAGCCGGGGATGTACCCCTTCTTGACGCGACTCTTCTCAGCCCTAGCTTCACCAACCAGAGCATCGCCGGACAGTGTATTGACCGACTTCCCGTTACCCTGTACTTGGTTCCAAAGGACAATGGCGTACACGCCATCATCTTCGGACACTCCCGCTACGTAGGTCTTTAGGGTGTTTGGATCCGCAAGCATTTTGGTGTCCACCAGCCTCTTCTTCTTTGTGAAGAAGACCAGCTCATTCACCAGGTATTCCAACGACCCAAAGACGGGCTTAGAGGGATCGCCATGTTTGTAGTAACCGCACGAAGAAACGTCATACCAACGAACAACGGCCTTATATTTCATCTCTTCCCCTGAGAATAGTTTTGGTTCTCGCAACGCCCCACGCATCGCGGCTACGGGCGTGGCCGACGGCAGGATCTTAACAGGACGTGACGGGGCGCACGGAATTGCTCGGCACAGCGATCTCAACGAGTCAATGTCGACATTGACGTCGTCGCCTGCAATTTGCAGTCCGGCCAAAGCTTGCCAAGTATGCCAACCGTGCCAACTCAAGGCCGAAACAGAGCGAAATAGAGCAACTCTTCGCCACGTGGCAAGGCATAAGTCGTTGAATTTGGTGACCCCGGCCCGATTCGAACGGGCGACCTTCCCCTTAGGAGGGGGACGCTCTATCCAGCTGAGCTACGGGGCCATGTGCGGTGCGGGCGTTCCGCGATGCCGCAGGCTGCACGCGGCATGGCGCGCGTGCAGCCGTGAAGGATACCCACATTCAGCGACAGGACCAAGGCCGTCGCCGCGCTGCGGGCGTGCGCGGGGTCAGCGGATGTCCAGTTCCGGGAAGCCCTTGACCAGCTCGTCCACGGCCTTGATCTGGCTCAGGAACGGCTCCAGGGCGGCCAGCGGCAATGCGCTGGGGCCGTCGCAGCGGGCATGGTCCGGGTCGCGGTGTGCTTCCAGGAACAGGCCGGCCAGGCCCAACGCCATGCCCGAACGGGCCAGTTCGGCCACCTGGCGGCGGCGGCCACCGGAGGCTTCGCTGCCGGCATCGCGGCGCTGCAGGCTGTGGGTGACATCGAAGATGGCCGGCAGGCCGCCGGTGGATTCGATCATCTCGCGGAAGCCGAGCATGTCCACGACCAGGTTGTCGTAGCCGAACTGCGCACCGCGCTCGCACAGGATGATCTTCTCGTTGCCCGCTTCGCGGATCTTGGAGACGATGTGGGTGATCTGGGTGGGGCTGAGGAACTGCGGCTTCTTGATGTTGACCGCGCGACCGGTCTGCGCGATGGCCACCACCAGATCGGTCTGGCGCGCCAGGAACGCGGGGATCTGCAGCACGTCCACCACTTCTGCCACCGGCGCCGCTTGGGCAACCTCATGGACGTCGGTGATCACCGGCACGCCGAAGCGGCGCTTGACCTCCTCGAAGATGCGCAGGCCTTCGTCCAGGCCAACACCGCGGAAGGACTTGATCGAGGAGCGGTTGGCCTTGTCGAACGACGCCTTGAACACGTACGGGATGCCGAGCCTGGACGTCACCGTGGTGAAGTGCTCGGCCGCGTGCAGGGTCGAATCGAGGTCTTCGAGCACGTTCAGGCCGCCAAACAGCACGAACGGGAGACGGTTCCCGACGACAACACCTTCCGCAACGGTAACGTTCATTCAGACTCCTGGGGGCGGGACAACCGGGCTGCGGCCACGGGCCGCTCCGGATCAATGCGGCATTCTACCGGGTGACACGTGTACCCGGGGGCACCGGGGCCGCTGATGGGACACGGCGTACCCTGCTAAAATCGGCGTTCTGCATGCCGCCCCCCACCCTGCCAGCGGCTGCGCCCTCTTCGTTACGCAACAGGAGTTTGCATGTCCTCTGACCTGCTCAAGGCCCTTGGCCTCGACGCGACCAACGCTGGCACCTACCTCGGCAACGGCGAGTGGTCCACCGCCACCGACGCCGGCGTGATCACCCCGGTCAACCCGACCACCGGCGAGGCGATCGCCCAGGTGTACGCCACCACCGACGCCGACTACGAAACAATCGTCGCGCGCGCCCAGGAAGCCTTCAAGATCTGGCGCACCACGCCGGCCCCGCGCCGTGGCGAAGCCGTGCGCCTGTGCGGTGAGGCGCTGCGCGCCCACAAGGATGCACTGGGTTCGCTGGTCGCCCTGGAAATGGGCAAGAGCAAGCCCGAAGGCGACGGTGAAGTGCAGGAGATGATCGACATCGCCGACTTCGCCGTGGGCCAGAGCCGCATGCTGTACGGCTACACCATGCATTCCGAGCGCCCGGGCCACCGCATGTACGAGCAGTACCAGCCGCTCGGCCTGGTCGGCATCATCAGCGCGTTCAACTTCCCGGTCGCGGTGTGGGCGTGGAATTCGTTCCTGGCCACCATCTGCGGCGACATCTGCCTGTGGAAGCCGTCCAACAAGACCCCGCTGACCGCCATCGCGTCCATGCGCATCTGCAACGAGGCGCTGCGCGACGGCGGCTTCCCGGACCTGTTCTTCCTGATCAACGATGCCGGCACCGAACTGTCGGAGAAGATGGTGGCCGACAAGCGCGTGCCGCTGATCAGCTTCACCGGTTCGACACAGGTTGGCCGCAAGGTCGCCGAGAAGGTTGCCCATCGTCTGGGCCGCTGCCTGCTGGAACTGGGCGGCAACAACGCGATCATCCTCGATGAAACCGCCGACCTGAAGCTGGCCATCCCCGGCATCGTGTTCGGTGCGGTCGGTACCGCCGGCCAGCGCTGCACCACCACGCGCCGCCTGATCGTGCACGAATCCATCCATGACGACGTGCTGGCCACGCTGATCAAGGCGTACAAGCAGGTGGAAGGCAAGATCGGCGATCCGACCGATCCGGCCAACCTGATGGGCCCGCTCAACAGCGACGGCGCCGTGCAGCAGTTCCTGGCGTCCATCGAGAAGGCCAAGGCCAGCGGCGGCACCGTTGAAACCGGCGGTACCCGCATCGACCGCGCCGGCAACTTCGTGCTGCCGGCGATCGTCACCGGGCTGAAGAACAGCGATGAGGTCGTGCAGCACGAGACCTTCGCGCCGATCCTGTACGTGATGAAGTACAGCACGCTGGACGAGGCCATCGACATGCAGAACGGCGTGCCGCAGGGCCTGTCCTCGTCCATCTTCACCACCAACCTGAAGACCGCCGAGCGCTTCCTGTCGGCAGCCGGGTCGGACTGCGGCATCGCCAACGTCAACATCGGCACGTCCGGTGCGGAGATCGGTGGTGCGTTCGGTGGCGAGAAGGACACCGGCGGCGGTCGCGAATCCGGGTCGGATGCGTGGAAGGTCTACATGCGTCGCCAGACCAACACCATCAACTACTCCGATTCGCTGCCGCTGGCCCAGGGCATCAAGTTCGACCTGTGATCGATTCCGCCGCCAGCCGCGAACCGGCCGGTGGGCCGAAGGGCCCGCGCCTGGATTACACCGGGCGCCGGGTTCTGGTCGCCGGAGGCAGCAAGGGCATCGGGCGGGCGATGGCGCTGGCGTTCGCTGCGGCGGGCGCCCACGTCTCGGTCTGCGCGCGGGGCGAGCCTGGGCTCGCCGCGCTGCGGGCCGACGCCGTGGCGCTCGGCCTGGACCTGCATACCTGCGTGGCCGACCTGTCGCGGCTGGAGGACATCGGCCGCTGGCTGGAGGACGCCGCCCACGCGCTGGGCGGCATCGATGTGCTGGTCAACAACGCAACCGGTTACGGCATGAGCGACGATGAGGCCGGCTGGGAGGCCAGCCTCAGCATCGACCTGATGGCGGCCGTGCGCACCTCGCGGCTGGCGCTGCCCTGGCTGGAACGCGCCGAGCACGCCTGCATTCTCAATCTGGCCTCGATCGCCGCGCAGCAGCCGCGTCCCGGTGGCGCGCCGTACGCGGCGGCCAAGGCCGCGCTGATGCACTACACCACCTCGCAGGCGCTGGGGCTGGCGCCGCGCCGGATCCGCGTCAATGCCATCGCCCCGGGTTCCATCGAGTTCGCCGACGGCCTGTGGGCCCGCCGGCGCGAGCAGGACCGGGCCCTGTACGACCAGACCCTGGCGCGCATCCCGTTCGGCCGCTTCGGCCTGCCGGAGGAGGTCGCCCAGGCCGCGCTGTTCCTGTGCTCGCCGCTGGCGGGCTGGATCACCGGCCACACGCTCAATGTCGATGGCGGCCAGGTCCTGATGGGATGATGGCAGCGCAACGCCTATCATCGTCCCTGGCAGCGCCCCGGGTCTTCGGCGGCCTGGCGCCGCCGGTCGCTCTCCCATGACGAGGTGCCCATGAGCCATTCCGATTCCACCGAACGCTTCAGCAACCGCGTCGCCGACTACGTCCGCTATCGCCCCGACTATCCCCCGGCCCTGCTCGACTGGCTGCACCAGGACATCGGCGTGTCGCCCGATACCTTGGTGGCCGACATCGGCGCCGGCACCGGCATCTCCACCCGCCTCTTCCTGGCCGCCGGCCATCCGGTGATCGCGGTGGAGCCCAACGCCGCCATGCGCGCCGCCGCCGAGCAGTGGCTGAGCCCGGACTACCTGCGCCTGAAAGTGGTCGACGGCACCGCCGAAGCCACCACCTTGGCCCGTGACAGTGTCGGCCTGGTCGCTGCCGCGCAGGCCTTCCACTGGTTCGATACCGACGCGGTGCGCCAGGAATGGGCGCGCATCCTGCACCCGGGCGGCCTGGCGCTGGTGTTCTGGAATTCGCGCCTGCTGGACAGCTCGCCGTTCCTGATCGGCTACGAACAACTGCTGCTCGAATTCGGCACCGACTACACCGCCGTGGCCGAGCGCTACCAGGACGACGACACCATGCGCGCCTGGTTCGGCGAGGGGCTGCGCGGCATCGCGCGGCTGCCCAACGTCCAATGGCTGGACCTGGACGGCCTGCGCGGCCGCCTGCTGTCCTCCTCCTATGCACCGCCGGCCGGCCACCCGCGCCATGCGGCGATGCTCGATGCCCTGCAACGCCTGTTCGACGCCCACGCGGTGGATGGACGGGTCGCCTTTGAATACCAAACCCGTGCCTTCATCGGCACGCTGGACTGACACGATCCCATGTACTCCCTTGCCCGCCCCTTCCTGTTCTCCCTGGACGCCGAACGCGCCCACGGCCTTGGCCTGAGCGCGCTGGACCTGGCCTACCGCACCGGCACCAGCCCGCTGCTGGCCCGCCGCGCCGCGCCGATGCCGACCACCGCGTTCGGCCTCACGTTCCCCAACCCGGTGGGCCTCGCGGCCGGCCTGGACAAGAACGGCGAGCACATCGACGCGCTGCTGGCGCTGGGTTTCGGCTTTGTCGAGATCGGCACCATCACCCCGCGTCCGCAGGAAGGCAATCCGAAACCGCGCCTGTTCCGGCTGCCCAGGCACCAGGCCATCATCAACCGGATGGGCTTCAACAACCTCGGCGTGGATGCGCTGGTGCGCAACGTCGAACGCGCGCAGCGCCGCCACGGGCTGCTCGGCATCAACATCGGCAAGAACAAGGACACCCCCAACGAGCAGGCGTTCGACGACTACCAGCACTGCCTGCAGAAGGTGTATCCGCTGGCCGACTACATCACCGTCAACATCTCCTCGCCCAACACTGCCGGCCTGCGCGAGCTGCAGGAGGAAACCGCGCTGCGGCAACTGATCTCGCAGTTGCGCGAGAGCCAGGAAAGCCTGGCCGCGCGGCATGGCAAACGGGTACCGATGCTGGTCAAGGTCGCCCCGGACCTGAGCGACCGCGACATCGACGCCGCCGCGCGCGTGCTGGGCGAACTGAAGGTGGACGGTGTGATCGCCACCAACACCACCATCGACCGCAGTGCGGTGGCCGGCGACCCGCGCGCGTCCGAAGCCGGCGGCCTGTCCGGCGCCCCGCTGCTGGGCCAGTCCACCCTGGTGCTGCGCCGCCTGCGCGCGCGCCTGCCCGAGTCGATGCCGTTGATCGGCGTTGGCGGCATCCAGTCCGGCGCCGATGCAGTCGCCAAGATGGCGGCCGGCGCAGCGCTGGTGCAGTGCTATAGCGGCCTCATCTTCCGTGGACCGGAGCTGGTTCACGAGTGCGTGGAGGCGATCCGTCGCCGCCGCGAAGCCCCCAGCCGCGGCGCGGTGGCCCCCCTGTGATGAGTGCATCGATGCCGGCCTGGACCCTGACTGAAAACGCCTCCCTGAAGGCCCTGAACACCTTCCACGTCGACGCCGTCGCCGCGCAGCTGCTGGAGGTCTTTGAACCCTCGGTGCTGCCGGAGGTGCTGGCCCTGCCGCAGGTGGCCGGGCAGCCGCTGCTGGTCATCGGCAGCGGCAGCAATGTGCTGATCGCCGGCGACGTGGCCGGCACCGTGCTGGTGTTCGCCAACCGCAACATCGAGATCCTCGAACACCGCGCCGACCACACCGTGGTCCGTGCCGGCGCCGGGGTGAACTGGCACGGGCTGGTGATGTGGTCCCTGCAGCAGGGCCTGTCCGGGCTGGAGAACCTCGCACTGATCCCCGGCACCGCCGGTGCCAGCCCGATCCAGAACATCGGCGCCTACGGTGCGCAGGTGGGCGAGTTCATCCAGGCGGTGGACGCATGGGACCGCGTCGAACAGACCTGGGTGCGGCTGGATACCGAGGCATGCCGGTTCGGCTACCGCGACAGCGTGTTCAAGCACGAACCGGACCGTTACCTGATCACCTCGATCGAACTGCGCCTGCCGCTGCTGCACGAACTGCGGCTCGGCTATGCCGGCATCGGCGAGGAAATGCAGGCGATGGGCGTGGAGCTGCCGGTGGCGGCCGATGTTGCCAACGCGGTGATCAACATCCGCCGCCGCAAACTGCCCGACCCGGACGTGCTGGGCAACGCGGGCAGCTTCTTCAAAAACCCGGTGCTGCCCCTGGAGCAGGTGGAGGTGCTGCTGCAGCACTACCCCGAGCTGCCGGTGTTCGCGGCCGACCAGGACGACCGCCGCAAGGTGTCGGCCGCCTGGATGATCGAAACCTGTGGCTGGAAGGGCTACCGCGACGGCGATGCCGGCGTGGCGCCCAGCCATGCGCTGGTGCTGGTCAACTACGGCAGTGCCAGCGGCGAGCAGCTGCTGGCACTGGCCCGGCGCATCTCGGCGTCGGTGCTGGAGACCTTCGGCGTGCCCATCGAACCGGAACCCCGGCTGATCGGCGCCCAGTGGTGAGCCCGCCGGTTGCGCTGCCCGCGCCCACGCCCGCGCGTGCGGCGCTGCTGATGCTGGGCAGCACCCTGGCCTTCGGGCTGATGGCGGTGGCGATCCGCTACGCCACCCGCTACGTGCCCACACAGGAAGTGGCGTTCTTCCGCAATGCCTTCGGCCTGCTGGCGCTGTTGCCGATGCTGATGCGCCCGGGCCGTTCGCCGTTGAAGACCCGGCAGTTGCCGCGTTACTTCCTGCGCAGCGCGATCGGCCTGGCCTCGATGCTGTGTGCGTTCTGGGCGATCGGCCACCTGCCGATGTCGCAGGCGATCTCGCTGTCCTACTCCACCCCGCTGTTTGTGACCATCGCCGCGGTGCTGTGGCTGGGCGAGACGGTGCGGATACGACGCTGGGCCGCGGTGATCTGCGGCTTCATCGGCGTGCTGATCATCGTGCGCCCCGGCTCAGAGAGCTTTACGCCCGGCACGCTGGTGGCGGTGGCGGCGGCGGTGCTCAGTTCGCTCGTGGCGATCCAGATCAAGCAGCTCACCCGCGTGGACAGCGCCGATACCGTGGTGTTCTACACGTACGTGTTCTGGGTGCCGTTGTCGCTGGTGCCGGCGCTGTTCGTGTGGACCTGGCCGACCGGCATGGCGTGGGTATGGCTGGCCGCCACCGGCGTGATGGGCACCATCGGGCAGCTGCTGTGGACGCGGGCGCTGCGGCTGGGCGAGGTATCCGCACTGACCCCGATCAGCTTCATGCAGCTGCCGCTGGTGAGCCTGTTCGGCTGGCTGCTGTTCAACGAAACGCTGGACCGCTACACGGTGATTGGCGCCGGCATCATCCTGGCCGCCAATGCCTATATCGCGCACCGTGAAGCGGTGCTGGCGCGCCGCGCGGCCAGCCAGGCGGCCACCTCGGCAGCAACGCCGGGCGAGTAAGGGCGCTTCAGCCCACGGCCGCCCGCCAACTGCGCGCGGCCGCATCCACCACGTTGCCGGCCGCGAACTGCTCGGCCATGTAGCGCAGCGCCTGCCGCCGCTGCGCCGGCCGCCGCGCGGTGGCGCCCGGTTCGAGCAGCAGGTCGTGGAATTCCTGCACATCGTGCAGGATCCGCCAGTGCCGGTAATACGCCAGCCAGCGCCGGTCGATGACGGTCTCGCCATACCCCGAGGCGAAACCCGGCGGGTCCTCGCGGCCCCAGCGTCCGCCGACCGCTGCGCCCATGAACATCAGGTCGCGCTCGCGCGGCGCCATCAGCATGCCGTCCCAGTCGATCAGGCACAGCCGTTCGTCCGCGCAGACCAGTACGTTGCCCGCATGCAGATCGGCGTGGCACAGCACCCGCGCCGGGCGGCCGGTGAGCCGGCCGCGCAGCGTCACGCAGCGCTGCCAGACCTCCAGAAGCCGCAGGCGGTGCTGCCGCCACAGCGCGAGGTACTCGCTGCCCAACGCATCGGGTACCAGGCCGGGATCACCCGCCCGATGCAGCCACGCCCCAACCCGCTCCACCGCCGTGTCGTCATCGAAGCTCGCCTGTGCCAGCGTCACCGCCAGCGCGCACGGCAGGCGCGTGTCGTGCAGGCGGCGCAGCACCTGCCCCAGCCGTTGCCATTGCCGCTGCGACAGCGCGACCTCGAACCCGGACGGGGCATCCACATAGGGAAACAGCGTCCACTGCAGGCCGCACACGTCCAGTGCCGGGCGACCGGTGCGGGTGGGTTGCGGGGCGACGATCTCGGTGATGCCCGTGGTGTAGCGCAGGTGCTGCAGCACCTTCCAGACGCCGTCGTCCACCGCGTGGCGGCGGCACTTCAGCCACCACTGGCCGCCGCCGGGCGTTGCTATCTGGTAGACAGTCGCACCGGCATCGGCACCGGCCGGACGCTGTACGACCGATTCGACCTGCACGCCGTAGGCCTGCGCCAGCACCTCGCCGATCTGCGTTGAAGACAGCTCCTGCGGATGCAGCATCCCCCCTCCGGCGATCGGCCAGTCTCAACTATCGCAGAACCGGTGGGCCGCACACAGCGTCACCGGTCACAACGTATCGCCTTCATCCCATTGCAGCAGTGCCTGCCATCGTCTGCAGTTCCCGCTGCAGCAACGCAGCCACTTCCTCGTGCTGGAACTGGGTGACGAACAGCGGCACCGCGAACACGAACTGCGCCCCGTCGCCCTCGCGCCGGATCACATACGCCAGCTGCAGCCGGGCCAGCGCGCGCCGCAACTGCTCCGGGTCCACCTGCACGCCGGCCGCATCGAACACCGACAGCAGCGCGGTCAACGACGTGGCGCGCGCACCGGCGGTGGCCAGACGCGCGCAGGCCAGGTGGTAGACCACGATCCGGTCGATCCGGCACGCCAGTGGATCCGGGCTCAGCCGCGCCCAGCCGGCGAGCGCATCGAACACCGGTTCGGCCGCGAGCGCGGCATGCAGCTGGCCAGCGTCGATCAGCCGCTGGCCGCGCTGCAACTGGGCCAGCAGTTGCTGGCAGACGATGGCCACCAGGTTGGCGCGCCGGCCGCAGGCGACCACCAGTTGCCGCGGCAGGTCCGGCTCGGCGAAGTGCACGCCCAACCGCGCCATCGGGGTCGTGGCGAGCGCCTGGCACGCCACGTCTTCCAGGCCGCCCACGTGGATCACCTCACCGAAGTTGCGCAGCGGCGAGGCGAAGTCCAGCGTCACCGCCTCGTACAGGTCCCAGAAGCCGGCCAGCATGAAGTGACAGCGCCCCTCCTCGCTCAGCGCGCGCAGCGCCGCCAGGTGCGGGTAACCCTGCTCCGCTTCGTGGCGCAGGAACAGGTCGGTTTCGTCGATCAGCAGCAGCACCCGCCGGCCGCCGGCGCGGGTGGCAAGTGCGGCCACCAGCGCGTCGATGCCGGTGGCCTCGGGCAAACCGAGTTCCAGCGCCAGGCGCACCGTCAGCCGGTGATCGCGCAGCGACAGATAGCAGCAGTACACACGGGGATGGTCGACGAAGCGGCGTGCGATCGCCTTCATCAGACTGGTCTTGCCGAGCTGGCGACCGCCCACCAGCAGGTAGTTGCCCGGCTCCCGGTTGAGCACCCGCGCCAGCACGTCCTCGCGCCCGAAGAACGCCGCCGGCCGGGTGATGCCGCCGTGGGTCTGGTAGGGCGAAATACGTGTCGCCTGCAGTTGCCGGGCCAGCAGCGCCACCAGTCCGTCCATCGCAGCAGGCTGCAGCAGCCAGCGGGTCTGCGCCGCCTGGTCCAGGCACACGCACAGGTTCACCGGGTCGTCGGTGTAGGCCATCAACGCCGGCTCCACCGCCAACGACGGGCTCACCACCAGCACCACGTCCTGCCCGTTGGGCATCGCGCGCAGCCGTTGCACCAGTGCATCACCTGACAGCGTCGGGTCCGGCAGGTACAGCCACAGCCGTTCCAGCGCGAGCGGCAGGCTGGCCGGCAGCGTCCATTCGCGGACGTCGCCAGGCAGCGACCAGCCCGGTGCCGGCGCATCGACGGCGCCGATCCGCGCGGCCAGCTGCGCGGCACGCGCTACCGGTGCCGCATCGACGTGGCGCAATGCCTCACGCCAGCGCACGCTGGCCACCCCGGCATCGCCGAGCACCCGCCCGCGCAGACGCAGCCAGCCCAACTGCCGGTCCAGCCGGGGCAGCTGCTGCAGCGGTTGGGACAGCAGCGCCCGCGGCTCGCGCACGATGGTCGCCACGGCCGGCCGCAGCCGCCACCAGATCAGCGCTGCGGCCAGCAGCACGGTCAGCGCCAGGCCCAGCAGCAGCGTCAGCCACTGCACGATCGTCCACGGCGCGCTGCTGCGGCAGTTCGGCGCCAGCCATCGTGACGGTGGCGACGGGTCGCCCGGCTGGCAGGTCCAATGCTGCGTCTTCGGGTCCAGCCGCTGTTCGATCACCGTACCCGGCAGGCCGGAACGGGCTGGAAAGCGGTCGGTGTAGCGGAAACGCAGCACCCACGGCGCCGGCAGCTCCGCGCGTACGGTCGCCTCGGCCGGATCGTGGACACCCGGCACGCTCACCTGCGCAGGCCACTGCTCATGCACCAGCCAATAGGTCAGCGCTTCCTCGCGCAGGAACATCATGTCGATGTGCGCCTGCTGGATGAGCATCAGCGATTCGCGGTCGCGCTGCATCCGCCATGCGGACCACGGGTTGAGCCACGGCACGAACAGCAGGCTGACCAGGAACCAGGTGCCCGCCGCGATCAGCAGCAGGCGCCACAACCGCCATCGGGGCCGGTTCATGCCGGCACATCCTCCAGCGAATCGATCACCTGCCGCACGGCGCGGCGGATCGCATTGCAGCGCCACGCCAGCCAGCTGCCCTGCGCCTGCGTGCGTGGCGTCAGCAGGTTATGCCAGTACAACTGGCGCAGCAGCGGATCCACGAGGTACGGACGTGCGGGCGCGATCTGCTCGCGCTGCAGCCAGCCGCCAATCGCCGCGCGTGCCGCGCCGTCGCGCAGCAGCGGCAGCAGCGCGTCCCACAGGCGCGGGTGGTTGGACAGCTGCTCCTCCAGTTGCGCATCACTCACCGGCGCGGCGGGATCGGCCAGCAGCGCCAGTGCCGCCTGGGCCAGCAGCGGATGGCCACCGGATACCTGCAGCGCGCGCTCAAGCACCGTCTCGGGCAGCACGGCGCCGGCGCGGCGCAGGTCGGCCACGCGCAGTTCCGGCCAGGTTTCACTGGCGGCGATGTTGAGCAGCGACAGGTCACCGCCCTGGTATTTGAGATCGGCCAGCGCCGCGCCGCCGCAGATCAGCAGGTGCAGCTTGCCGCTGTACATTTCGCTCAGGCTGCGCAGGATGCCCGCCAGCACATCGCGTGGGCCGGGTGCCCCCTGCTCGAAGCGGCTCACCAGGCAGAACAGCGCGCCGGGCTGCTGCAGGCGCTGCGCGAGCGCCGCCTCGAAACCGGCATCCGTGCTGACGCCCTCCAGCCCGCATTGCGCGGCCAGCGAGGCGAAGTAGTCCTGGTCGCCCTCACCGGCGCGGAACGGCGGCTGCAGATGCAGCACCCGCCCGCTGCCGTAGCGTGCCGCCGCTTCGGCCAGCATCGCCGCACGCTCGGGCGGCTGGCCCCAGTGCGCCTGGGTCAGCAGCAGCGCCACCGGATACGGCCGCAGTTGCTGCAGGCGGTTGAACAGGCCCACCACGGTCTCGGGAATCTGCACCGCCGGCAGTGCAACGGCCACCTCGGCAGCGACGGCCTCGGTCGGGAACTCCGGTTCGAAGCCGGCCGCCTGCAGCAGGCCGTTGCTCTCCGCTTCGGTCAACCGCAGATAGTTGGCGCAGGCCAGCACCCGGTCGCGATGGCGGCGGCTGGGCAAGGATGCTCCGGACCGCCAGTTGTTCACCGCCTCGCGGCTGATGCCGATCTCGCTGGCCACCCCGCCGGCACTGGCCCGGATCCGGCGCATATGGCGGGACAACAGGTCCGCGAATTCCGGAGCGGGCATGGCGGGCGACCAGGGCAGGAAGGAATCGGCCAACTTACCCGGCCCCGTTCGGCTGTCAACCAGTGCGGTCATGACGGTGGCTCAGCCTGCCGCGACCGGCGCTGCCTGGCGGACGAACAGGCGCCGGGTCACCAGCAGGTGCACCAGGAACGCCAGGCCCGCCAGCATCAGCAGTGCGCCCACCAGCCGCCCCAGCACTGCGCCAAGGCCCTGCTGCGCCTGCAGGCGTTCCAGCCGTTCAAAACGCGCTGGATCGGCACGGGCGTAGGCCACGGTGACCTGCGCTGCATCGCCCAGGTAGGGCGCGGCGTTGTCTTCGCTGGTGGTGAAGTGACCGGTGTGCGGCACGCCATCGACGTCGAAGACGTAACGGAACTGGTAAGTGTGCGAGACCCGCCCTTTGTGCCGCTTCTCGTCGATGGTGTCCAGCGTGACCGGCGCCTCCACGGTTACCGCATCCTTGAGAATGGCCTGGGCCCGAAGGTGGCCGCCCAGCGCGGAGGTGGCGAACACGGCCACAAGCACCCCATAGGCCGCCACACACAGCCAGCGGGAGGCACGCACCAGGCGGGCGTGGGCGGTATCGGAAACAGGAATGCGGATCATGACTCTCCCCAGGATTGATCGCGACGGATCGGCTACGCCGGCAGCGACATGCGCCGGCAACGGGGAGAAAGTCTGCGTGGTGCGGCTGCGTGCGTGAACCGCCAGCCCGTCAAGACGCCGCGCACCGCGCTTGACGATGCGTCAAGTGCGGCGCGCCGCGTCCCCCCTTCACGGCGCGAGGTGCACGCCCATGCCGGCCTGGGCCTCGGCCAACTCCTCGCGCAGCTCCAGTGCGGGAATCACGTAGTCGCCGCCGTTCTGCCGGCGATACGGAAGTACCGCGTCGGTCGCGAGGCCATCCAGGCGGCGGCCCAGGCCTTCCAGAACGGCCGGATAGGTCGAGGCGTCGACGCGGCTGGTCCGGTAGATGACGTGCGGCGGCAGCACGTCGAAGCCGGGATAGAACAGGATGCCGTGCTGGATCGGAAACAGCAGGTCGTCGATCGGCCCGTTGATGCCGCGCGGCCCATAGTGGGACGCCCACCCGCCGGTGGTCACCACCAGCATCGCGCGCTTGCCGCGCATCGCACCTTCGCCATAGCGGTCGCCCCAGTGCCGGTCGGAGTGTTCGCCCACGCCGTAGGCAAAACCGTAGGCATACACCCGGTCCACCCAGCCTTTCAGGATCGCGGGCATCGAGAACCACCACAGCGGAAACTGCAGGATCACCGCATCGGCCCAGCGCAGCTTCTCCTGTTCGGCGGCGATGTCGTCGCTCTGCCGGCCAGTGGCGTACGCCTGGCGCGAATCCAGCGACGCATGGAAAGGCACGGCCGGATCGCGCCCGACATGGTCGTCGGCATCGAGTTGCGGCTTCCAGCGCATCGCGTACAGATCCGACACCTGCACGGTGTGGCCGGCCTGCTGCAGGCGGGCAACGCTGAAGTCTTTGAGCGCGCCGTTGAGCGAGCCGGGTTCGGGATGGGCGTGTACAAGCAGGACGTTCATGGGAACTCCGTGGCGGGAAGGCCCCCACGGTAGGCGCGACCGGCTTATAGTAGAAATGAATTCCTGCAATTGATGGCATTGCTATGGACAATACCCTGCGCCGCATCGATCTCAACCTGCTGGTCACCCTGCAGGCGCTGCTGGAGGAACAGAACGTCACCCGCGCCGCAGCGCGCCTGCACCTGGCGCAACCGACGGTGAGCGTGCAGCTGGCGCGGCTGCGTGCCTTGTTCGACGACCCGTTGCTGCTGCCTGCAGCGCGCGGCATGCGCACCACCGCGCGTGCCGAAGCGCTGCGGGCACCTCTGGCGGAGGCCCTGCAGGCCCTCTCCCGCGCGGTCGCGCCGACCCGTCCGTTCGACCCCGGCCAGGCGCGCAACACCTGGCGGGTGATGGCCTCCGACTACGGCGAATCGACGGTGCTGCTGCCCGCACTGCCCAGACTGCGGCATGCCGCGCCGGGCACACGGCTGGCCATCGTCGAACTGGCGCCGCAGCGCATGGTGGAACGCGCCGAGCGCGGCGACATCGACCTGGCTTTCCATATCGCCGCAGACGCGCCGCCGGCCCTGCATCATCGGCCGCTGTTCACCGAGCGCTACGTGCTGGCCGGCCGCCGCGATCACCCGCGCCTCAAACGACGCCCGACGCTCAAGCAGTTCTGCGCGCTGGAGCATGTGATCGTGTCGCCACAGGGCGGCGGCTTCCACGGCAGCACCGACGCCGCGCTCGCCGAACAGGGCGCCCAGCGCACGGTCGCGCTGTCGGTGCCGCACTTCCTGTTCCTGCGCAGCACGCTCGCGCGCACCGACATGGTCGCGATGGTGCCCGAACGCCTGGTTCTCGGCGATCCCGCACTGCGTGTGGTCGAGGCCCCCATCGAGGTGCCGGGCTACCAGATGGTGATGCTGTGGCACGAGCGCGTGCATCGCGATCCGGCGCATCGGTGGCTGCGCGAGCAGATCGCCGCAGCGGTTGCCTGACTACCCCGGACCCGATATTGCGACGCGTCATGTAAACGGTTACATCCCCTGCTAGCGTGGCCCTGCCCCAGTGCCGGGGCGTACCTGGACCAGGAGCGCATCGATGGGGCTGCACGCTGACCGCTGGACCGTCCTGTACCGACCCTCCCCCGGCATGGCGCGCGCCCTGCTCGTTCCGGCACTGGCTCTGGCCGCCTCCTGTGCCGGCCAGGAACTGCCGCCGCGCAGCCACTGGCAGGCCAGCAGTTCCTCGCAGCAGGTGCCGGCGATGGCGGTCGCCCATCTCATCGATGGCGACCCGAAGACCGTCACCGGCGGCGCCTTCAGCCCAGGCCACTGGTTCCAGGTCGACCTCGGCGCGACCAGCACGCTCAGCGGCGCGCAACTGACCTGGGATGTCTCCAACCCCGAGGGCTACACCCTGCAGACCTCGCTGGACGGCACGCAGTGGCAGCCGGCCTACACGATGCGCGATTCGCTCGGCGGGATCGAAACGCTGTACTTCGCGCCCCGCCCGGCACGCTACCTGCGCCTGGCCAGTCCCGAGCGCACCGCCGACTGGGGCGTATCGATCTTCGAGCTGGAGCCGCTGGATGCGCGCGCCAGCGCACGTGTCGCCGGCCTCGGCCCCATGCAGGCGGCAGCGCTGTGGCAGGGCGGTGGCGCTGTTGCCCTGCCGCCCGGCAAAGACGGTGACCACGTGCTGGAGATCGCCCTGCCGCGCCCCGAGGCGACCACGGGTCTGGCCGTGGATTGGGCCGGAGCGCATGGTGCGGCACGCCTGGACGCGCGCGATGCGCAGGGCCGGTGGCACGAGATCGCGCGGGACCCCCAGGCCGGCAGCCGCGTGCAGAGCTGGCTGGCCGGCACGGCGCCGCTGACGGCCACCGCGCTGCGGCTCACTGTCGAGGGCGATGCACCCGGCGTGGATCGTCTCCGCCTGCTCGGACCGGCGGCGGTGATGACGCCGATGAAGCGCTACCAGATTGCCGCCAGCGGGGCGCAGCGCGCCCTGTTCCCCGCCTCGCTGCACCTGCAGCAGACCTACTGGACCGTCGTCGGCGTACACGCCGGGCGGCAGAAATCGATCTTCGACGAGTACGGCAACATCGAAGCCTACAAGGGCGCGCCGCTGGTCCAGCCGATCTGGCGCAACGCCGACGGCCATGCCACCGGTGCGGCGGGCCAGCCGGTGGCACATGCGCTGCGCGATGGCTGGAAGCCGATGCCGTCGGCCCGCTGGGCGCCGCAACCGGGTCTGGAACTGCAGAGCGAGGCGTTCGCGATCGCGCTCGATGGCCAACCGGTCACCTTCGTCCGGCATCGTCTGCGCAACACCGGCAGCACGCCGGTGGACGGCACATTGACGCTGGCGGTACGGCCGATGCAGATGAACCCACCGTGGCAGAACGGCGGCCTGTCGCCGATCCGCACGATTGCGGTCGACGGCCGCGCGGTGCGCGTCAACGGCCGCCCGCTGCTGCACTCGCTGACCGCCATCGATGCCGCAGGCGCCGCGCCGTTCGGTGTCGATGGCAGCAGCGAGATCACCACCGCCATCGCCACCGGCCGCCTGCCGGCCGAGCAGCAGGCGCAGGATGCCGATGGGCTGGCCGCCGCCGCGCTGGCGTACCGTATCCAGCTCGCGCCGGGCGCCAGCCGTTCGGTGGTGGTCGCCTTCCCGCTCGGCACCGCCGCCGCGGCCGCTGATGGCACGCTGCCGCCGGCGCCCGCACCAGCGCTGGGTGATGCACCGCGCGATCCGGACGCCGCCTACGAGATGTTCGCCAACCGCGCCGCCGCCGACTGGCAGGCGCGCCTGGGCCAGGTGGGACTGCGCCTGCCCGATCCATCGCTGGTGGACATGCTGCGCGCGCAGGCCGCCTACATGCTGATCAACCAGACCGGCCCTGCGATGCAGCCTGGCCCGCGCAACTACAACCGCTCCTTCATCCGCGACGGCATGGCGACCTCGGCGGTGCTGCTGCGCATGGGCGAGGCCGAGGTCGCACGCGACTACCTGGCCTGGTACAGCGACCACGGCGTCCACCCCAACGGGCTGGTCTCGCCGATCCTCAACGACGATGGCAGCGTCAACACGGGCTTCGGCTCTGACATCGAGTACGACAGCCAGGGCCAGTACATCGCACTGGTCGCCGATGTCGCCCGTCTCGATGGCGGTCCCGAATCGGTGCGCGCCTATCTGCCCAAGGTGAAGGCGGCGCTGCGCTTCCTGCAGGAGCTGCGCGAGCGCACCCTGGTGCCGGGCTACATGGCGGGCCAGCCGGCGCCGGAACGCTTCGCCGGCATCCTCGCACCGTCAATCAGCCACGAGGGCTACCCTTCGCCCACCCACAGCTACTGGGACGACTACTGGGGCCTGAAGGGCTGGCACGACGGCGCATGGCTGGCCGAGTCGCTCGGCGATCACGAGACTGCCGCGTGGGCCCATACCCAGTACACCGCCCTGCACAATGCGCTGGCCGCCTCGATCCGCGCCACGATGGCGTGGAAGGGCATCGACTTCATCCCCTCCTCGGCCGACCTCGGCGATGGCGATCCCACCGGCGTATCGATCGCGCTGGACCCGACCGGCGCGCAGGACGTGCTGCCGCCCACGGCGTTGCGCACCACCTTCGCGCGCTACCTGGACGATGTGCGCAGGCGCAACCAGCCCGGCGCGCTGTACGCCTACACGCCCTACGAAATCCGCAACGTGCTCAGCTACGTCCACCTCGGCCAGCCCGCCGCCGCCGCGGAACTGCTGCAGGGCCTGCTGCATGACCGCCGTCCGCTGGAATGGCAGGTGCTGGCCGAAGTGGTGCACTCGCGGCTGCGCTTCCCGCGCTACCTGGGCGACATGCCACACACCTGGATCGGCGCGGAGTACGGCCGCACGCTGTTCGGCATGCTGATGCGCGAGGACGACGATGCCCTGTCGCTGCTGCCCGGCACGCCCCCCTCCTGGGTGGCCGGGGAAGGGCTCGCCATCGACCGCCTGCCGACCGCCTACGGCACCCTGCAGCTGCAGGCGCAGCAGCGCGACGGTGCCCTGCGCCTCACCCTCGGACCCGGCCTGCGCGGCGATACCGCCGTGCGCGTGTGGTGGCCAACGCGCACGCGCCCGACCAGCGTGCGCGTGGATGGACGCACGGTGAGCGATTTCGACGCCGATGGCATGCGGGTGAAGCGACCGTTCCGCACCCTCGAGGCGCGCTGGTAGAGCACGCCACGCCCGGCTGCTCAGAGATTGGGCAGTCCGGGCGGGTTGGTTTCCGAGCGTGCCACCGCCTCCTCGCTGACATTCCAGCGCTGCAGCGCCTGCGCATAGGTGCCCGAGGCAATCTGTGTGTTCAGCGCGTGGGTCACCGCCTCGGCCAGCCCGCTGCCCTTGCGCGTGGTCACCGAGATCGCCGCCGCCTCCGGCCAGCCGCCGGGGAACAGGCCGACCCGGCGCACCTTGCCATCGCGCGCGGAATAGGCGCCGGTGGCGTTGGGCTCGAAGGACACATCGGCGCGCCCGGTGATCACCGCCAGGCGGCCCACCACCGCATCGTCGAAGTACTGGTACTCCACCGGCTTCAGCCCGGCGGCGATGTTCTGCCGGTCCCATTCGCGCAGGATCTGGTCCTGGTTGGTGCTGGCGCCCACTACCACTTTCAGCCCGGCCACATCGGCCGGCGAGGTGACCGCCTGGATCGGGCCATCGGTGCGGGTATAGATGCCGAGCAGATCGAAACGGTAGCTGGAAAAGTCGAACTTCTGCTTGCGCGCTTCGGTCACCGTGATGTTGGAGATCACCGCGTCGTATTTCCCCGACTGCAGGCCCAGCGGCCAATCCGGCCACGCCACCGGCACCAGCACCAGCTTCAGGCCCAGCCCATCGGCGATGAGTTTGGCGATATCCGGCTCGACCCCCACGATCTGCCGGCTGTCGGCGCCATAGTCGGCCAGCGGCAGCTGCGCCGGGTGCGTGGCCACGGTCAGCGTGCCGGGCGTGACGAAACGGAAGCCCGGCGGCAACAGCGCCTGTGCCTGCGGGTCCGCCGTGCCCGTCAACGCTGGCGCATCGGCACCGGCCAGCGGCTGGCTGCGCGGGGCAGCGGCATCGCCGCGCTGTGCCACCCGCGAGTAGACGATACCGCCAACCCCGAGGGCGAACACGGTGGCGATCAGCACGGTGCTGGTGGACAGGCGGCGTCGGCGTGAAGCGGTCATGGTGTGTCCTGCGGGGAATGGGCGGTGGGGAACTACAGGGTCCGGGCCAGGAAATCGGCGGTGCGCTGCTGGCGGGGACGGTCGAAGACCTGCGCCGGCGAGCCCTGCTCGATCACCCGCCCCTGGTCCATCATCACCACGTGGTCGGCAACGTGGCGGGCGAATCCCAGTTCATGGGTGACGATTACCAGCGTGGTGCCGGAGCGCGCCAGTTCTTCGATGACCCCCAGCACCTCGGACACCAGCTCCGGGTCCAGCGCGGAGGTCGGTTCGTCGAACAACAGCACCTTCGGCTGCAACGCCAGCGCACGCGCGATGGCAACGCGCTGCTGCTGCCCACCGGACAACTGGCGCGGGTAGGCATCGGCCTTGTCGGACAGCCCCACCCGCTCGAGAAGATCCAGCGCGTGCTGCTCCGCCTGCGCACGCGGCACGGCGCGCACGGCCATCGGTGCTTCGATGATGTTCTCCAGCACGGTCAGGTGGGGGAACAGGTTGAAGCTCTGGAACACCATGCCGACATCGGCGCGCCGACGGCGGATCTCGCTTTCGGCCAGCTCATACAGCGTGTCGCCGTCGCGGCGGTAGCCAACCAGTTGACCATCCACGCTGACGAAGCCCGCGTCGGCGCGCTCCAGATGGTTGATCACGCGCAGCAGCGTGGATTTGCCCGCGCCCGACGGTCCGATCAGCGCGGTCACGCTGCCGCCCCTGAGTTCCAGGTGTACGTCGTCCAGCACGGTCTGTTCGCCGAAGGTCTTGCTGACGCCCTGCAGCGATACCGTGGCGCCGGGACCTGCTGCGGCAGGCGCGGCCAATGACGGGCGTGCCGCTGCACCGGTGGACGCCGGCCGCCGGCCGGACCGCGACGGCGACCGCGACACGCTGCGCTCGCCCTGCGCCTGGCCACGCGCGAAGCGCCGCTCGATGCGCCGCTGCGCCAGCGACAGCACGGTCAGGATCACCAGGTACCACACCGTGGCGACCATCAGCAGCGGCACCACCTCCAGGTTGCGCCGGTAGATCACCTGCACCGTGTAGAACAGCTCGGGCAGCGCCAGTACATAGACCACCGAGGTGCTCTTGGCCAGGCCGATCACATCATTGAACGCGGCAGGCAGGATCGAGCGCATCGCCTGCGGCAGGATGATGCGGCGGATCTGCCGGCCGCGCGGCAGGCCGAGCGCCGCCGAAGCTTCGTACTGCCCGTGGTCCACCGACAGGATGCCGCCGCGGATGACTTCGGCCGAGAATGCCGCCTGGTTCAGGGTCAGGCCCAGCACTGCGGCGGTGAACACACCGATCAACTGCGTGGTCGGATACGCGAACAGGGTGATGTCGGTAAACGGCACGCCCAGCGCGATGGTGCTGTACAGATAGCCCAGGTTGTTGAGCAGCAGCAACAGCACCAGCAGCGGGATCGAGCGGAACAGCCACACATAGCCCCATGACACCGCCGACAGCAGCGGCGAACCGGACACCCGCGCCAGCGCCAGCACCGTGCCCAGGGCGAAGCCCAGGGCGGTGCCAAGCGCGGTCAGCCACAGGGTCCGGGCGAGCCCTTCCAGCACCGGCCGCGCAAAGAACCACTCGGCGAACGTACCCCAGCCCCAGCGCGGGTTGCCCAGCACCGACTGCAGCGCGAGCAGGATCAACGCCAGCGCCAGCACCGTGCCGACCATCTGCAGCGGATGGCGTGCCGGCACGATGCGCAGGGCCGGCGTCGGCTGCGTGGCCGCAACGCCGGGCAAGGCGGTGGACGGTGTGCTCATGCGGACACTCCCTGCAGGGTAGCGGCTGCCGACGCAGCGGGCGCCGGACGCGCGGAAGGCAGGTGCTTCTCGAACGGCAGGTGCGCGATGGTTTCCGGATCGGCCTGCAGATCGAACAACGCGCGGTAGCCGTGGCTGAGATACAGCCCCACTGCTTCGGGCTGGCGGAAGCCCGTGGTCAGGAACACCCGCCGGTAGCCCTGCCGCACGGCCTGGTCTTCCAGCTCCTGCAGCACGCGCCGGGCGATGCCCTGCCGGCGCAGGCCCGGCAAGGTCCAGATGCGCTTGAACTCGGCGGTGTCCGGATCACGGTGCGGCATGAACGCGCCGCCGGAAATGGCCTCGCCATCGCGCAGCAGCAGCACGAACGCCCCGACCGGCGCGGCGAACGCCTCGGCCGGATAGCGCTCCAGCTCCTCGCGGGCGCTGCCACCGATGCGGCGGCGCACGTCGGCGTAGCGGCTGTCGTATTCCTGCTCCAGCCCATCGAACAGCGGCCTGGCCAGCGGGTCGTGCACAGCGGTGTAGATGAACTGCTCGCTCATGCCGGCTGCTCCACCAGGTAATGCTCGGCCAGCCGCGCCCACAGGCTGGCGGCCGGCGCGATGGCCGCGTCGTTGAACACATAGCGCGGGCTGTGCAGCGGTGCGCTGTCACCATTGCCGACGAATACGAAACTGCCGGGGCGCGCCTGCAGCAGGAAGGCGAAATCCTCGCTGGCGGTCCGCGGCGCGAAGTCGTCCAGCACCTGCGCGTCGCCAAAGCCGGCGCGTGCCACCGTGCGGACCAGCGCGGTCTGTTCGGGATGGTTGATCACACTGGGAAATCCGCGGGGAAACTCGATCTCGGCGCGCGCCCCGAATGCCGCCGCAGTGTGCTGCGCCACCTCGGCCACGCGCCGGCGCAGCGTGTCGCGCACCTCGGGCAGGTAGGCACGGACGGTCAGGGTCAGCTCCACCACGTCGGGAATGACATTGGCTGCCTTGCCACCGTGGATGGAGCCCACCGTCACCACCCCCATCTGGCGCGGATCGACATTGCGCGACACCACACTCTGCAGCGCGGTCACCACATGCGCGGCGGCCAGGATCGGATCGACGCTGCCCTGCGGCTCGGCACCGTGACCGCCCTTGCCGACCACGCGCAGCCGCGCCCAGTCCACCGAGGCCATTGCCGGTCCATCGACGAACCCGAAGTGACCGGTCGGCACGCCTGGCCAGTTGTGCAGGCCGTAGATCGCATCGACCGGAAAGCGCTCGAACAACCCATCGGCGATCATCCTGGAGGCGCCCGACCCGGTTTCTTCCGCTGGCTGGAACACCAGCTGCAGGGTGCCGTCGAAGCGCCCGTGATGGGCCAGATAGTGCGCCGCCGCCAGCAGGATCGCGGTATGCCCGTCGTGGCCGCAGGCGTGCATCAGCCCCTCGCGCTGGCTGGCGTATGCCAGTCCGGCGTCTTCCTGGATCGGCAGCGCATCGATGTCGGCACGCAGGCCAAGACGGCGCGTGCCCTGCCCGCGCTGCAGCGTGCCGACCACGCCGGTGCCACCGACACCGGTGGCGACCGTGTAGCCCCACTGCTGCAGCAGTTCGGCGATGCGGGCGCTGGTGCGGTGTTCTTCGAAGGCCAGCTCGGGGTGCCGATGCAGGTCATGGCGGATCGCGATTGCCGCGTCGATGCGCGCGGCAATCGCCGGGAGTACGCCGCGCGGCACTGCGGTATCCAGCGGGGGACGGTCCAGGAGAGTCATGGCGGTATCCTTCAACCGGCCTTGCGCGCGGCAGGCGCGGCATCGGCATGGCGGCTGGCCTTGTACGGCAGGCCGAGGTGGTCGCGCAGCGTGCCGCCCTCGAGCGTGCCGCGGTGGTAGCCCCGTGCCTGCAGGATCGGCAGCACCTGGGTCACAAAATCGTCCAGACCCTCGCGCTGCACCGCGAAGCCGAGAATGAATCCGTCACTGGCACCCGCCTCGAACCAGCGGATCAGTTCATCGGCCACATGCTCGGCGGTGCCGATGAAGTTCGGGCGCGGGCTCACCGTCTGCAGCGCCACCTGGCGCAGGGTCAACCCCTGTTCGCGCGCGTCCTGTTTGATCTTGTCGGTGGTGGAGCGGAACGCATTGGCGCCAATGTCGCCCAGGTCCGGGAACGCGGCATCCGGGTCGTACTGGCTGAAATCGTGATGGTCGAAGAAGCGGCCCAGGTAGGCCAGCGCGTCCTCCAGCGTTGCCAGCGCGGCAATCGCCTGGTACTTGGCTTCGGCGTCCTCGGCGGTGCGCCCGACGATCGGACCGATGCCGGGGAAAATCTTCACGTCGGCGGCGCTGCGTCCGTGCGCGATGGCCGCGTTCTTCACCTTCTGGGTAAATGCCCGGGTCTCCTCCAGCGACGGTGCGTGGGTGAACACCGCATCGGCGTACTTGCCGGCCAGCGCGATGCCGTCATCGGACGCGCCGGCCTGGAAGATCACCGGCTGCCCCTGTGGCGAACGCTGGATGTTGAGCGGGCCTTCCACCTGGAAGAAGCGCCCCTTGTGATCCAGCCGCCGGAATTGCCCAGGCGCGAAGAAGGTGCCGCTGTCGCGGTCGCGTACGAACGCGTCGTCATCCCACGAGTCCCACAGCCCCTGCACCACCTGCAGGTATTCGTCGGCGATCTGGTAGCGCAGCGCATGCTCGGGATGCGGTCGCCCGTAGTTGCGGCCAGACCCTTCCAGCGGCGAGGTCACCACGTTCCAGCCGGCACGCCCGCCGCTGATCAGGTCCAGCGAGGCGAACTGGCGTGCCACCGTGAACGGATCGCTGTAGGAGGTGGACAGGGTGCCGGCCAGCCCGATCTTCGTGGTGGCCGTTGCCAACGCCGACAGCAGCGTGATCGGCTCGAAGCGGTTGAGGAAGTGCGGGATCGATTTCTCGTTGATGTACAACCCGTCGGCCACGAAGCCGAAGGCGATGCCGTGATCCTCCGCGGTACGCGCCACATTGATGTAGTACTGCAGGTTGACGCTGGCGTCGGGGACGTTGGAGGGATGCTTCCAGGCATGCATGTGGCTGCCGGGGCCCTGCAGCATGATGCCGAACGGAATCGGACGCGGGGTCTTGCTCATGGCGGTCTCCAGGGAGTCAGGCCACCGCCGCGCGTGGCGCGGGCGACAGCAGTTCAAGTGAGGTCAGGCGCGCGTCGAGGTCGGCGACCGGCGCATCGAGGATGAATTCGCCCACACCGAAACGCCGGTGCAGGTCGTCCAGCGCACGCCGCACGTGCGTGGCATCGCCGGACAGCACGCTGGGATGGGTTTCCTCGATGCGGTAGCTGGCCACCCCCACCTGCCGCGCGTACTCGGCCGCCGCTTCGGGGCTGGGCAGGTTGACCGTCTGGCCCGGTGCCAGGTGCAGCTTGTAGATGCGCAGCGCGCCGAGGTGCCGCGCCGCCGCTTCGGCGGTGGGCGCGGCGAACGCCACGGTGGCCAGCAGCGGTGCAAGCGAGGACACCGCGCGATAGGCCGAGAACGCCGCTTCGATGCTGCGCGGATCGCCATCGAAGTGCGCGGCGTAGACGAACCGCCAGCCCAGCTCGGCCGCCAGCCGCGCACTCTGCGGGCTGGCCCCGAGCAGGAAGCGCTCGGCGGGCTGCTGCGGCAGTGGGCGCGCCTGCGCCGACGCGTGCGGATGGTCGGCGGCCAGGCTGCCGGACAGGAAACCCTCGAGGTCCTGCAACTGCTGCTCGAAGGCACCCACCGGCGCGCGCCCGGCCGCCAGCGCCGCGGTCGAGGCCGGCAGGCCACCGGGTGCCTTGCCCACGCCCAGGTCTACGCGACCAGGTGCCAGGCTGGCGAGCAGGTTGAAGGTTTCGGCCACCTTGTACGGCGCGTAGTGGCGCAGCATCACGCCACCGGTGCCGACGCGGATGCGACGGGTCTGCGCCAGTACCCAGGCGGCCAGCACCTCCGGTGCGGGGCTGGCCAGCTGCGGCGTGGCGTGGTGCTCGGCAAACCAGTAGCGGTGATAGCCGAGGTGCTCGGCGTGCTGGGCCAGGCGCAGGCTGTCGCGCAGCGCCTGCTCGGGCGTACCTCCGTCGCTGATCGGGCTCTTGTCCAACACGCTGGTCAGGTAACTCATGCGGATCGCCTCGGTCAGGGATGGGCTACGGGAATGCCGAGCAGGCCGTTCAACGCTGCCAGGATGGGCTCGGCACCGGAGATCACCTCGCGGTCGGCATGGGTGCCGCTTCCCTGTACCGAGCGCACGCCCTGCGGCAGCACCAGCTTGGGCAGCGACTGGTCATGCCCGCCGATCTCCGCGATGACCTCCTGCCGCGGCCGGGCAAAGCCGATCCGGCGCACGTCCAGTTGTGCGTCCAGGCCGTCGATGCTCGACAGCGCACCTTCCAGCAGCAGGCTGTGGCGGCAGAAGAAGCGCTGCCCCGGCAGCTGGCCGTCCTCGAATTCGCGATCCAGCAGGAACAGGATCGGCTTGTGGGTGGGGTGTGCAGACACGGCAGTGGTCCTCGTCTTGGTCGGCAGCAGTGCGCCGCTGGAACCTCGATGCTAGAGAAGCCCCGCCCGCCACCTGCGGCGCAAATCGACAATCGGCGGTCGGATCCAGCCAGGCAAATGCGCGTTGGGCATATGCACACGACCGGGGGTTATGGGGACCTCACGCGGCGGCCGCGCGCGGCCGCCACCCCAATGCCGGTGCGATCTCGTCGACGACGATGCGCAGGATGCGGCGGTAATCGCCGGCAGGCAGCTCGTACGGCAACTCCACGCGCAGTTCATCCACCTGCTGAAGTACGGGATCGGCGCGCAACGCCGCAATGATGTGGGCCGAACTGCCCACCACATCGGCCGCGAACAGGGTTCGCCGCGGCCCCTGCGGCCCGCGCGTGCGCGCATGGCGCTGCGTGGCGAACGCGTGCAGGCGCTGACACGTTGCGGCGTCGGCGCCGTCGGTGGGCACCAGCACGCGCCCGGCCGCCACGCGCGCAGGCGAACCGGCTGTGCGCGCCGCGCGGTACACCGAAAGGTGCTGCAGTTGGGACGACACGAAATCGTCGTGGGTTTCTGCGCGGCTGACATTGCCAAGCAGAAGGTGCAGGCCCTGCGTGCCTGCCCAGAGGGCCGACGCCAGCGAGCCGGCGCCATACCACACGCGCTGCGCCAGCCCCGGTGCATGCGGCTGCAGGCGCGGCCGGTACTGCGACGCCGCGTTGCCCACGCGCGTCTCCTCCGTGCCGAGCGGCGCGCCGTTCAATGCCTCGATCAGGCGCTGCACGCGCGCATGCGAGAAGTCGCTCTGCGCAGGGTCGCCGTCGAACAGCAGCGGCCCCAGCAGCGCACCGAGCGGCGGTGGACCTGCGCTCACGCCCACCTGCACGCGGCCTCCAGCCAGCGCATCGAGCAGCGACAGATCCTCGGCGAGGCGGAACGGCGTTTCGTAGCCCAACTGGATCACCGCGCTGCCCAGTTCGATATGCCGGGTGCGCTGGCTTGCGGCAGCGAGGAACACCGCCGCCGAACTGATGCCCGGTTCCAGGTGCCGGTGGCGTACCCAGGCACCGTCGTAGCCCAGCGTTTCAGCAAAGGCGATCAGGTCCAGCGCATCGTCCAGGCCGGCGCGCGGATCCTCCGGCAGATAGCTGCCAGGGGTGAGGAAGGCAAGGTGACGCAGCTGCATGCCGCGCGTGCCTATGCGATACGACGCAGCGGCGCCGGGATTGCCGCCGGCAGCAGGTGCCCCGCCGCCCGCGCCGCCGCCAGTTCAATCCGCCCCAGCAGGGCCGCACTGTCCACCCGGTCGCCCTCGAAATCCGCGGGCGTGGCATACACCCCGATCGGCAACGTATGCGCCTGCAGGAAACTGAACAACGGGCGCAGCTGGTGGTCGATCACCAGCGCATGGCGTTCGCTGCCGCCGGTAGCGGCGAGCAGCACCGGCGTATCCACCAGCGCCTCCAGTCCGATGAAATCGATCAGGTGCTTGAACAGACCAGGATACGAGCCCCGGTACACCGGCGCGGCCGCGATCAGCAGGTCGGCCGCTTCGATCCGCAACAGCGCCTGCTCGATGCGCGGCTCCACTTCATCGCGGGTCAGCGCCTGGCCGAGCGAGCGCGCGATGGGCGCCAACTCCACCAGTTGCACCTCGATATGCAACCGTTGGCGCAGCGCCTCCACCAGGTGGCGCACCAGCAGCAGCGTGCGCGAGTTGGCCGAGCTGGTCGGCGAGCCGATCAGCGCAACCACGTTCAATGCAGATGACATCGCAATGCTCCCATGTAGCGCCGGGCCATGCCCGGCGGCGTGTGGCGTGAACCTCAGAACCGGTAGTGGATGCGCCCATACCAGAACGCGCCGATGGTGCTGAGCACGTCGCCGGTATCCCAGGTGGTCTCGATGCTGGCCACGTCGGTGGCGCTTCGTGCGTACTCGGGCACCTTGCGGGTGCGCTTGTCGAACACGTTGTTGATACCCAGCGCTGCGCTCCAGCCACCGCCGAGGTCGACGCCGCCGGACAGGTTGGTGACCAGCACCGGCGGCTGTTTGTACTCCACCCCGTTGTTGAGCCGCTTGATCGGACCGTAGTAGGTGACGTCCAGGTTCGAACGCCACCGGCCGTTCTGCCAGCCCAGCCCTGCCACCTGCGTGTAGGCCGGCGTGCGGAACCGCAGTGCGTACTCGCTCGACCGGGTCAGCAGATTGATGTTCGGCAGGCCCTGCAGCACGGCAGGAATGTCGCGTACCTGCTGGATCGTGGTGCGGCCCACGTTGGCGGCGTAGCTCCAGCGCAGCGCACCCCAGGCGGTCTGCTGGTTGGCTTCCAGGGTCAGCTCGACGCCGCGCGTGCGGGTGTTGCCCACATTGGTGAAGTAGCTGGCGTAGAACGCATCGCCGGGCAGAATGCTGATGCCGGCCGTGCCAAGCAGCGTGTCGATGGTGGTCTTCTGCGCCGCGCTGAGCACGGTACCGCTGTTGTCCGTGATGCGGTTGGGATCCTGCGCGTTGTAGCCGATCTGGCTGGACTGGCCGAGCTGGCCGCGGATGTCGATCTGGTACACATCCACCGCCAGGTGGAAGGCTGCGCTGGGATCCCAGGTCACGCCCAGGCTGTAGTTGTTGGCCTTCTCCGGCTGCAGCGGGCTGGCCCCCAGCGCCAGCGCCGCCGGCGAGGACACCTGCGCCACCAGCGTGGTGCCGCACGGGCAGCTGCCGGTAGCCTGGTAATACTGCGCGCCGAGGCTGGGCGCGTGGAAACCGTTGCTGACCGTGGCACGCACGCCGAAGGCATCGGTCACATCGAAACGCGTGGTCAACCGCCCGGTCGACACGCTGCCGAAGTCGGAGTGGTCCTCCCAGCGCGCTGCCGCATCCAGGTACCAGCGCGAGGTCACATTGGTGGCCGCACCCACGTATACCGCCTTGCTGTTGCGCGTGGCCTCCACCGCATCCGCCGTGGAGTAGCCCACGAAGGCCGCCGCGCCAAACCCGGTGTACGACTCCCACTGCCCTGCCCCCCGCTCATAGCGCTCGTGCTGGTATTCGGCACCGGCACTTACTTCCAGCGGAGAGGCAAACGCGCCCACCTCGACACTGCGGCGCAGGTCCAGGTTGGCGATGCCCTGCTGGTAATCGAGCTTGCCGTCATAGAAGTCGGTCGGCGCGCCCGGGTAGGTCAGCGAGAAGTTGGCCGAATTGCGCGTGTAGGTGCGCACCGTATTGCGGTTGCCGGTCAGGCTGGCGTCCACCTCCCAGCCGGCCCACTGCCCCTTCACCCCGGCCGTGCCGGTGTACTGCTTCTCCTTGGTTTCGAGCACCGGCAGGAAGCCGTCCGGCCACACGTTGAGCACGCTCGGTGCCTTGTAGGTTCCAAAGATCGTCGCCGGCAGGCGGAAGTTCTGGATCGCCTGCGCGGTGCGGTCGCTGGCCGTGGCCGTGGCATAGAACTGCGCGTTCTCGCCCAGGCCGTGGCCCACGTTGAGCGCGAAGGCGCGCAGCGCATACGACGGCGAGCTGAGAATGGTGTTGGCCTCGTTGTTGCGGGTGGCCTCGGCCGGGTTGGGCGTGGTGTTGGGCGGCAGGCGGTTGTTGGGCAGCAACGCAACGGGGTTGCCGTTGGCGTCGATCGCCGGGTAGCTCAGGTAGCCGTCGATGTAGCGGCGCGGCCGGATCGCGTGATGCTGCCGCGTGCTCTCGCCGGACAGGTTCACGAAACCGTCCTGGCCCCACGGCAGGCCGACGTTGGCGCGCACGCTGGTGCGGCTGCCATCGCCGTCGATGCTCTGCCCGCTTTCCACCGACACATCGCCGCCATGCGCGTTCGACTTGAGGATCACGTTGATCACGCCGGTGATCGCATCCGAGCCATACAGGGCCGACGCACCGTCGCGCAGCACCTCGATATGGTCGATGGCCGCCACCGGAATCAACGCCAGGTCGGTCCATGCGTGGCCCGGATACCCGCCGCCGTTGGCACCGCTCACGTACGCACTGGCATTGCGGCGTTTGCCGTTGACCAGCACCAGCGTGTAGCCCGGCGACAGGTTGCGCAGCTGGTAGCCGCGGATCAGGCTCTCCTGGTCACTCTGGTAGCCGCCGATCTGGCTCAGCGACGGCAGGGCGCGCTGCAGCGCCTCCAGCAGGTTGGCCTGTCCGGTGGCAACCAGGTCCTCCGCCGACACCACATCGATCGGCGTGGAGCTGTTCTTGACCGTGCGGTTGCTGGTGCGCGAGCCGGTGACCACCACGGCATCCAGTGTCGAGGCCGCCGTACTGGCGGCGCTGGCCACCGTGTCCGGTGGCGCGCCGGGGCTGTCGGCGTGCGCGCCGCCGGCGGCCAGACTCAGCGCGATCAGGAGGGAAAGGGAGGACAGCGTCGGCACGCGTGTCGTGGTCAGGGGGCGGAAGGCAGAAGGCATGGGGGCTCTTGGAGGAAGAAGGACAGTCACGTCCGCGACAGGGGTGTCGCAGGGCTTCAGCTCGAATTCGGCGTGGGCGCCACGCGCCGGCAACATCGCGACAGGGACGACAGCGGCATATCGGGTAGTCCGGGATGAACAGGCCTCCATTCAAGGGCCTGCGCGCAGCGCGCAACAGCCGGCCAGGCGTCACGCAGCCGCAACATCGCGCCACGCACATGACCGCCGGTAATGACGTCATTCGCGCCGGGCGCTGCCCGGCTGCCGACACCCCGCTAGCATCATCGGATGCTCTCTCCCCACGACCCGCACGCACCGCCCACCGTCGCCATCGTGGCCTGCCACGGCCAGGGCCTGTTCGAATTCGGCTGCGCCGTGGGCCTGTTCGCGCCGGTGCGCCCGGAGCTGGAGGTGGCCTGGTACACCACCCTGCTCTGCGCCGCCGAACCCGGCGCGCTGCGCATGCTGGGCAGTGCCGACGTGCAGTTGCCGCACGGGCTGGAATCACTGGACCGCGCCGACACCATCATCGTGCCCGGCTGGCGCACCCCCGCCGAGCGCCCACCGCAGCCGCTGCTCGACGCCCTGGTCCGCGCACACGGTCGTGGCGCCCGTATCGCCTCGATCTGCTCGGGCGCGTTCGTGCTCGCGTGGGCCGGGCTGCTCGACGGCCGCAGCGCCACCACCCACTGGCGCCTCACCGAGACGCTCGCCCGCGACTTCCCGGCCATCACCGTGCGCGAGGACGTGCTTTACGTCGATACCGGCAGCATCGTCACCTCCGCCGGCTCGGCCACCGGCATGGACATGATGCTGCACCTGGTCCGCAAGGATTACGGCGCACACGTGGCCAACCTGGTCGCCGAACGCCTGGTGCTGGCCCCGTGGCGCGACGCCGAACGCAGCCAGCGCGTGGTGCGGTCCATCCCCAAGGGCGAGCCGACGCGGCTGGCGCGGTTGATGGAATGGATGCGGCGCAACCTGCGCGAGGAACACTCGCTGAAGAGCCTGTCCGAGCAGGCCGCGCTGAGCCAGCGCACGCTGCAGCGGCAGTTCCTGGACGCCACCGGACTATCCCCGATCGACTGGCTGATCCGCGAGCGCGTCGCCTTCGCGCGCGAACTGCTGGAAACCACCGACCGCCCGCTGCACTGGGTCGCCGAGCAGGCCGGGTTTGGTTCGCAGGAATCGTTCCGACGGCACTTTCGAGGGCAGACCGCGCTCAGCCCCACCAGCTACCGAGAGCAGCATCGCGAGGCTGCGGCCCTGCGCGGGCCCGGTTGCTGATACCCGGTGATGTCACTCCGCCGTGGACAGCCGGTGCGCAGTGCGGGTGCCGGTGCGGATGTGCAGGCACTGCAGCGCGAAGCCGACCACAAACAGCAGCAGCCACACCAGCAATACGCCCAGTACTACCGGCGCCATCGGTGCTGGAGCAAGGGGGTGTGACACCGGCACGCGGGTCAGCGTCTCATTGGTGCCAGGCACCAGCGACAGCAGAAACGTGAAGGACAGCGCGAACGCAGCCAGATAGGGCCGGAGCCGGCCGAGGAACCTGAGCCGCGGTACCAGCACGCCACCTGCAGCGATCAACAGGATCACCACTCCGAAGGCGTGGCCCGGGTTGAGCCCGCCCGTGCTGGACACGCCGAAGGCACTCAGCACCGACAGCACCAACCCCCACAGGTAGACCTTGCCCGAACGCGTTGACGGATCGATGCCCCGGTGGCGGATGAAGCTGTAGGCGCCGGCGAGCAGCGGAACCAGACTGAGTGCGGTATGGACGACGCCCAACGGCGAGAGGGAATGACTCATGGCGAGACCTCGAAGCGATGTAGAGAAGTAAGCAGGAATTCACAAACCTACCAGTAGGTAGGCTTTATGGGCGAAAAAATGGGGAGGCCCGCCCGAAGCGGTCTCCCCTCTGTATTCAAGCCGCGCGTGTCAGCCGTGCAATCGACAACTGGCCCAGCGTCTGGAACGTAGTGGGATCAGCGAAACCACGTGCAGCCAACATCGCCCCATGCACCGAGGCCATGAACGCACGCGCCTCATGGGCCGCCGGCCCCTGCAACCGCAGTTGCCCCTTCGTCGCGCCGCTCTCCAGCACCGTGGTCAGCCAGGCGGTCAGATCGTCGAAATGCCCGCGCACCTCGTCCACAATCTCCTCCGGCAGCAGTGGCATCTCGGCCGCCAACATCGCGCAGATGCAGAACGAGGACGTGCCGCCGCGGATGCAGGTGGACCAGTAATCCACGTAGGCATTGAGCTCCTGCAGCGGATCGGCCAATTGCCGGTCCAGCAGCGCCAGACCCTCGCGTGCCTCAGCGCGGTACAGCGCCACCACGGTGCGCACCAGCTCGGCCTTGGTCGGGAAATGGTGATGGATGCTGGCCTTGCTGATGTTCACCCGCACCGCGATGTCGGCATAGCTGAAGCCGTTGTAGCCGCCGGTTTCAAGCAGGGTTCGCGCCTGCGCAATGATTTCCAGGGCCTTGGGGGAGAGCGCTTCGTTCATGGCGTCAACCTACTAGTTGGTTGGTTGCGTGTCAAGTTCACTTTTCCAGGTGAACCAGGGTCCGAGCCCGGACATGGCCCCCGGCATCAACGCGTCCGCACACTCACGGTCCTGCACGCCGCCCTGCCGCAGCATCCGGCGCGGCGCCACACAGCCCTGCGGTCACCTTGATCGGGCTGTTACGCGGGTGGGCACTGCCGCTACTGCAGCGGCGGGCACAGCCGGCCCGCTAGCGGGCTGTCCAGCCGCCATCCACCGGAAGCGCGGTCCCCGTCATCTGGGCGGCGGCGTCGGACGCCAGGAAGACCACCATGTCTCCCAGCTGGTCGGGCGTCACGAACTGCAACGTGGGCTGTTTCTCGGCCAGCAATGCACGAGCGGCAGACTCCTGATCCGTTCCGTCCCGCTCCGCCAACGCCGTGATCTGTTGCTCGACCAGCGCGGTTCGCACCCAGCCTGGGCAGATGGCATTGGCCGTGATGCCGGTACCCGCGGTTTCCAGCGCCGTCGCCTTGGTAAAGCCCACCACGCCGTGCTTGGCCGCTACGTAGGCCGACTTGTTCACCGACGCCACCAGTCCATGCACCGATGCGATGTTGATGATGCGGCCAGCCCCCTGCTGCGTCATGTAGGGCAAGGCAGCCGCCGTGGCATGGAAGACCGCCGATAGATTCAGCGCCAGGATCGCGTCCCACTTGTCTACGGGAAACGCCTCGATCGGCGCGGTGTGCTGGATGCCCGCATTGTTTACCAGAATGTCGATGCGCCCCATCGTCTCAACGGCATGGGCGATCATTCCCCGCACCGCCTCACCACGCGAAAGGTCGGCGCCGTCATGCGCCACCCGCACGCCATGCTCGGCCGCCAGGCGGGAACGGATGCTCTCGATCTCCGCCGCGTCGCCAAATCCATTCAGCACGATATCGGCCCCCTGCCGCGCGAGCGCAGTGGCAATGCCAAGACCGATACCGCTGGTGGAGCCAGTAACCACCGCGACTTTTCCAGTGAACATGGGCGAGATTCCATCGGGCGTAGGTGTCAGTGTAGCGACTTCCGCAGTCTTGGCTTAGTCAAGGGCAAGGGGAGCCAGACATGCTCGCGCCTTTCATTGGCGCGGTCGTCTGATCAACCCCGTCCGTCATATGCCTGCACGATCAACGGCTTGACCTGATCGAGATCTGCAAAGCTGGCGATGGACACTTCCAGATCGCCCGTCCCCCAGTGACCGAACGTACGGGCATCGCGCATGTTCGACGCCAGCGGCATAAGCGGGTCCGGGTCCACATGCAGGAACAGCAGCAGCCGGCTGCGCTGCGGCACCACCGTGGCGAAGTTCTTCAGGCGTTTGAACGCCATGTAGAGCTTCAGCTCCTTGCGCTGGACGTCATCACCCAACGAAACGATGAAGTCGTCCAGCGAACCGATCAGCTCCAGCATGTCCGCGCTCAACAACGCCATCCACTCGGCGTAGGAGCGGTCGGTGGAACTACCCGGAACACGCACGTTGGCCACCGGCTCCGGCGCTGCCTGCCCCGGCGCATCCACGGCACGCGGACGCGCCTTCGAGCGCCCGCTGCTGACCGTGTTGATCTGCTCAAGCAGCAACAGGTCGTCACCAAAGCGACGGTACCGGATCAGCTCCACGCTCTGGTTGATCTGTTGGACCGCGTGCGCATCGAACTTGGTGAAATCTGCGGCGATGCACAGCACGCGTGGTGAGCTCCAGTCGATGCGAGCTGCGGCCTCCATGCCAAGTTTTTCCATTACCTGAAGCTTGAACTCGGCCTGGTGATCCATCAGCCAATGCAGGTAGTAGAGCCCCTGATTGATCACGTTCTCGCCCACGGACCGCTTGTATTCCAAAATCACCGGGCTGTCGTTTTCATCCAGCCCCAGCGAATCGATGCGACCACCGTGCGCCCTGCCCGTCGCATACTCGGAGGCAACGAAGCGGATGCCCAGCATCGGCTGCAGATTGGCTTCGATCAGATGCTGCAGCGGCTTTTCCAGATCCGATGCCCGTCCCTGCAGCTCCGTTGCCAGGCCGTCGGCCACTCTGAACAGCTTGATGTCACTCATGTACGTGATTCCTTTCGGACGATTGCCGGGTAGCGGGTCTGAAGATCATTCGCCACCAACTTCACCATTTCACCTCGGTCCCGTGAAAGTGACAAGGGCGCCTCTCGGCGCCCTTGTCATTCAACTCATTCCCACTCGATCGTCGCCGGCGGCTTGCCGGAGATGTCGTACACCACGCGCGATACCCCGCGCAGCTCATTGATGATCCGGTTGCTCACCGTGCCCAGGAAGTCATACGGCAGGTGCGCCCAATGTGCCGTCATGAAATCGATGGTCTCCACCGCACGCAGTGCGATCACCCACTCATACGCGCGCGCGTCACCGACCACGCCCACCGACTTCACCGGCAGGAACACCGCGAACGCCTGGCTGGTCTTGTCGTACAGGTCGGCCTTGCGCAGTTCGTCGATGAAGATCGCATCGGCCTTGGCCAGCAGTTCGGCGTACTCGCGCTTCACTTCGCCGAGGATGCGCACGCCCAGGCCCGGGCCCGGGAACGGGTGGCGGTACACCATGCTGCGCGGCAGGCCGAGTTCGACACCGAGGCGACGCACTTCGTCCTTGAACAGCTCGCGCAGCGGCTCGACCAGGCCCAGCTTCATGTGCTCGGGCAGGCCGCCCACGTTGTGGTGGCTCTTGATGACGTGGGCCTTGCCGGTCTTGCTGCCGGCCGACTCGATCACGTCCGGGTAGATGGTGCCCTGCGCCAGCCACTTGGCATTGCTCAGCTTGTTGGACTCTTCATCGAAGATGTCCACGAACAGGTTGCCGATGATCTTGCGCTTGGCTTCCGGGTCGCTCACCCCTTCCAGCTTGCTGAAATAGCGGTCCGCCGCATTGACGCGGATCACCTTGACGCCCATGTGCTCGGCGAACATCGCCATCACCTGGTCGCCTTCCTGCCAGCGCAGCAGGCCGGTGTCGACGAACACGCAGGTCAGCTTGTCGCCGATCGCCTTGTGCAGAAGCGCTGCCACGACGGACGAATCGACGCCGCCGGACAGGCCGAGGATCACTTCGTCATCGCCCACCAGTTCGCGCACGCGGGCGATCTGGTCGTCGATGATGTTGGCGGCGGTCCACAGGGTTTCGCAGCCGCACACATCCACCACGAAGCGGCGCAGCAGCGCCTGGCCCTGCAGGGTGTGGGTCACTTCCGGGTGGAACTGCACGCCGTACCAGCGCTTCTCCTCGTTGGCCATCGCGGCCACGGGAATGCGATCGGTCACGGCAGTGACGGTGAAGCCCGGCGGGGCGACGGAGACATGGTCGCCGTGGCTCATCCAAACATTCAACTTCGGCTCGCCGCCGTGGTCGCTCAGCCCCTTGAACAGCGCGTCGGGGTGAACGACGTTGACTTCGGCATGGCCGAACTCGCGCTGGTCGGCCGCTTCGGTGGCGCCACCGAGCTGGGCGGCCAGGGTCTGCATGCCGTAGCAGATGCCGAAGATCGGCAGGCCGCTGTCGAACACTTCCTGCGGCGCGGCGGGCGCGCCCGGCAGCGTGGTCGATTCCGGGCCACCGGACAGGATGATGCCCTTGGCACCGAACGCGGCGATCTCGGCCGGGTTGTGGTCCCAGGCCCAGATTTCGCAGTACACGCCGAGCTCGCGGATGCGGCGCGCGATCAGCTGGGTGTACTGCGCGCCGAAATCGAGGATGAGGATCTTGTCGTTATGGATATTGGTCATGGCGCCCGGGCAATGCAGGAGGGATTTCAAAAAACGAAACAGGGGTACCGGCGGCGGATAGAGAAAGAGGAACGGGAATCAGCTTCCTCGTTCCTCTTTGCGCTTACCGCATCAGGCGCGGTAGTTCGGCGGCTCTTTGGTGATCTGCACGTCGTGGACGTGGCTCTCACGCTGGCCGGCGCCGCTGATCTTGACGAACTTCGGCTTGCTGCGCATGTCTTCGACCGTGCCGCAGCCCACGTAGCCCATCGTGGCGCGCAGGCCACCCATCAGCTGGTGGATGATGCCGCCAACCGGACCGCGGTACGGCACGCGGCCTTCGATGCCTTCCGGCACCAGCTTGTCGGCACTCGACGCGTCCTGGAAGTAGCGGTCCTTGGACCCCTTCTCCATCGCGGCCAGCGAGCCCATGCCACGGTAGCTCTTGTACGAACGGCCCTGGAACAGCTCGGTCTCGCCGGGCGATTCCTCGGTACCGGCGAGCAGGCCGCCGATCATGATGGTCGAGGCGCCGGCAGCCAGTGCCTTGCCGATGTCGCCCGAGTAGCGGATGCCGCCATCGGCGATCAGCGGGATGCGGTCCTGCAGCGCTTCAGCGACCAGGTCGATCGCGGTGATCTGCGGCACGCCGACACCGGCGACCACGCGCGTGGTGCAGATCGAGCCCGGGCCGATGCCGACCTTGACCGCGTCCGCACCACTGTCCAGCAGCGCCAGCGCGGCTTCGCCGGTGCAGATGTTGCCGCCGACGACCTGCACGTTCGGGAAGTTCTTCTTGACCCAGCGCACGCGGTCCAGCACGCCCTGCGAATGGCCGTGCGCGGTGTCCACCACCAGCACGTCCACGCCGGCAGCGACCAGCGCTTCGACGCGGCGATCGGTATCGCCGCCGACGCCGACTGCGGCACCGACCAGCAGACGGGTCGCGGTGTCCTTGGCGGCGTTCGGGTAATCGGTGTTCTTCTGGATGTCCTTGACGGTGATCAGGCCGCGCAGGGCGAAATCATCGTTGACCACCAGAATCTTTTCGATGCGGTTGCGGTGCAGCAGCTGCAGCACTTCATCGGATGCGGCGCCTTCCTTGACCGTGATCAGGCGATCCTTCTTGGTCATGATGTGGCGGACCGGATCGTCCAGCTCGGTCTCGAAGCGCATGTCGCGATGGGTAACGATACCCACCAGCTGGCCACCGCCATCCACCACCGGCACGCCGGAGATGTTGCGCGCCTGGGTCAGGGCCAGCACGTCGCGGATGGTGGTTTCCGGGCCGACGGTGATCGGGTCGCGGATGACGCCGGCTTCGAACTTCTTGACCTGGGCCACTTCGGCGGCCTGCTGTTCGACGCTCAGGTTCTTGTGGATGATCCCCATGCCGCCGAGCTGGGCCATCGCGATGGCGAGGCGGGCTTCGGTGACGGTGTCCATCGCTGCCGAGAGGATCGGGAGCTTCAGCCGCAGGTCGCGGGTCAGCCGCGTTTCGAGGCTGACATCCTTGGGCAGGATCGTGGAATGTGCGGGGACGAGCGAGACGTCGTCGTAAGTGAGTGCTTCAGCCTGGATGCGCAGCATCGGCATACCCGAGATGTGGGGAAGCGCGACATTTTACCCTGATTTTGGCCCGATGGGCAGGGGGCGGATGCGACGCTGTGTCGCGCCCGCGACCAGCGTTCACGTAGTGCCGGGCGCTGCCCGGCTGCCGTTGGCAGGGGTCCCTCAGCCGGGCAGAGCCCGGCTCTACGGGGGGGCTCGTGCAGCCGGGGAGAGCCCGGCTCTACGGGTGCCGCCGCCCGGATCAGAAGGCTTCTGCCGCCTCGATGGTGTTCTGCATCAGGGTGGCGACGGTCATCGGCCCTACTCCGCCCGGTACCGGGGTGATCCAGCTGGCGCGCTCCGCCGCTGCCTCGAAGCCCACGTCGCCGACCAGGCGGCCGTCGTCCAGGCGGTTGATGCCCACGTCGATCACCACCGCGCCGGGCTTGACCCACTCGCCCGGCACGATGCCCGGGCGGCCCACGGCGACGACCAGGATGTCGGCGTTGCGCACCGACTGCTCCAGCACGTCCTTGGGAGTGAACTTGTGGCAGCTGGTGACCGTGCAGCCGGCGATCAGCAGCTCCAGGCCCATCGGGCGGCCAACGTGGTTGCTGACACCCACGATGGTGGCGTTGCGGCCGCGCACCGGCTGGTCGGTGTGGCCCAGCAGCGTGACGATGCCGCGCGGGGTGCACGGGCGCAGGCCGAACTCGCGCAGGGCCAGGTGGCCGACGTTTTCCGGGTGGAAACCGTCCACGTCCTTGCGCGGGTCGATGCGGTGTATCAGGCGGCTGGCATCGGGGATGCCCGGCAGCGGCAACTGCACCAGGATGCCGTGGATCTTCGGATCGGCGTTGAGCTGGTCGATCAGGGTCAGCAGCTGGGCTTCGGTGGTCCCGGCCGGCAGGTCGTAGTCGAACGCCTCGATGCCGACCTTCTCGGCGGCCCTGCGCTTGTTGCGCACGTACACGGTCGAGGCCGGGTCGCCCCCGACCAGCACCACCGCCAGGCCAGGCCGGCTGCCACCGGCGGCCAGGCGCGCGTCCACGCGTACCTTCAGGCTGTCCAGCAGGTCTTCGGCGATGCGGCGTCCGTCCAGAATGCGGGCGGGAACGGCGGGTGCGGGGGTCGGTGAGCTCATCGAGGGCGGCAGGCGGGGGCGGCGGGGACGCCATTGTCCCCGATTAGGCCCGCCCCGCCCACCGACGCAGCGTTTTGCGCCCGCGGTCCGCGGGTCAAATACCCCCTTTCGCCCCAAGGCTGGGAGGGCTTGCAAAAGCACATCCAACAGCGTATTTTCAATATACTGGTTTAGAAGCGAGTTGATTGGGACACCCGGCTAACCGATTTCGGCGCAGCCGAAATCGGTTAGCCGGGTGTCCCAGTAAACTCATTTCGAAAATTTAATTTTTATTAGGCTACTGGCGAGCGAAATTCTTATGAACGCCAAATTTCACAATTCCGCTAACCTTGCCCTAAGCCTGAAGGCCCTGGATGAAGAACGTCGCGCGCGCGAAATGGCCGCCTACCGACGTGAGCCCTCGCGCGCGATGCCAATCGTATTTAAGGTTAGGGAAAGTGGCGGCAAGGTTGCCTGGCCCAGTAAATTCAGGTGAACGAGCCGGAATTGCCGGCGGAGGCGCTACTCATACCGCCTGCGCCAGCGATGCTCGTGGGGGGGCAATCTCTTGCACTCTGGGTGAATGCGCTAGACGTCCCCGTTCCACGTGCTCTAGAGGGTGGTGTAACAGTCGATGTGGATTTCCTTGGCTCAGCTGCTGATGCCAGAGAGCATCACGCATTTCTCGAAATCGCCACGGCAGAAAAGAGGATGTGGACCGAGGTCCACTTCCCAGAGCCTTTTGAGAACACCCCCAATAGCGCAAAGATCACCATTTTTCGACCATCCGGGATCGCGGCTGAGATCGACTATCTCAGCCATATCATTGGCTACGTCGGAAAAGACGAAGAACGACTCAAAGCACGAGCAATCGAGATCAAGGATCTGTACTTTGCCGGCTCATCACTGAGAGTCATGCATCCGTTCGACTGCTTGCGCAGCCGTCTTTGCAACATCTACAGCCTTCCAAGCAAGCGCAATAGTGTGCACGTGGCGCAGGCCAAGTTATCGCTCGAAGTGATGAAAGCCTACATCCTCAGGGTCATTGCAGAAGAGCTAGACGAAAGAGCCCAGCTCTATCCTCTTCTTGAAGAAATTATTGGCCTGGCGTCAAGTCGGGTAGGCGTCGATAGTTTCCATAATTTCGGCATCGACGTTCTCTCATGTTTGCCCGTTGAGCAGCTACCTGAGCGATTCGTGGCGAAGCGTTTTGCTCAAGCCTACGCTTATGTCCAACGCCGACGCTTTGGAAAGAAGGGCGGAAAGCAAATACCCGTCACCTCACTTGGCCTCAACAACAAAATGGCAATGAGCTGACGGCGCTGCATCTTGGCGCCATCCGCGCGGCTCAGAACCTGCCCCCCAGCGGAAAGGGATCTGACCTTGGGAGATCGTCATTCCTCTTCCGGCACTTCGTCGGCGTTGAGCGTGCGCGCCTTGCGCTTGGGTGCGGTGAACGGCGTGGGCGTGGGCACGCCCGGCAGCGCCGTACCGAACACCATGTGCGCGCCGGCGCGCAGGCTGCCGCCGGCCATTTCCAGCTCGAAACGCTCGGCGTCGCGCTCGCGGATCTGCTCGGCGATCTCGCGCGCATCGTCCTGGTCGGCGCCCAGTTCCATCAAGGCGACCTGGCCGAACTGCAACGCCGATTCGAAGGTCTCGCGGATCTGGTAGTCCACGCCGGCATGGATCAGCCGCAGCGAATGCTCGCGGTCGAACGAGCGCACCAGCAGCTTGGCCTGGGGGAACTGGTGGGTGACCAGTTCCACGATGCGGTCGGCGTCCTGCGCATTGTTGACGCACACCGCGATGGCACGCGCCGAGCCGGCACCGGAGGCGTGCAGCACGTCCAGACGGGTGCCGTCGCCGTAGTAGATCTTGAACCCGAAACGCTCGGCGTTGTGGATCATGTCCACGTCGTTGTCGATGATGGTCACGTCCACGTCGCGCGCCAACAGCGACTGGCTGGCCACCTGGCCGAAGCGACCGAAGCCGATCATCAACACGCTGCCGGACAGGCCGTCGGCTTCTTCAACGCCATCCAGCGACACTTCGCGGTCCGGCATCAGCTTGTCGTGCAGCAGCACGAACAGCGGCGTGAGTGCCATCGACAGCACCACGATCGCGGTCAGGTTAGCGTTGACCTCCACCCCGATCACGCCGGCCGCCGCGGCCGCGGAAAACAGCACGAACGCGAACTCGCCGCCCTGGGCCATCACCACGCCGCGATCGAGCGCCTGGCGGTGGTCGCTGCCCATGATGCGCGCCACGATGTAGATGCACACGCCCTTGGCGAGCATCAGCGCGAACACGCCCGAGACGATCAACGGCCAGTTGTTGGCCACCACGGTGAGGTCCAGCGCCATGCCCACGCTGAGGAAGAACAGCCCGAGCAGGATGCCGCGGAACGGCTCGATGTCCGCTTCGATCTGGTGGCGGAAGGTGGATTCGCTGAGCAGCACGCCGGCCAGGAACGCGCCCATCGCCATCGACAGCCCACCCAGCTGCATCAGCAGCGCCGCGCCCAGCACCACCAGCAGCGCGGCGGCGGTCATCACTTCGCGCGCCTTGGCCGCGGCCAGGATGCGGAACAACGGATTGAGCAGGAACCGGCCCACCAGCACCAGGCCAACGATGGCGCCGGCACCGATGCCCACGCTGAGCCAGCGCGAGCTGGCCCCCGCATCGGCCTGCACCGGGGCCATGAAGGCCACCACGGCCAGCAGCGGCACGATCAGCAGATCTTCAAACAGCAGGATCGAGACGATCTTCTGCCCGGACGGCAACGCAATGTCGCCGCGCTCGGCCAGCAGCTGCATCACCACCGCGGTGGACGTCAGCACGAAGCCGAAGGCACCGATGAAGGCCACGTTGACCGGGAACCCGAACAGCATGCACACGCCGGTCAGCACCGCGCCGCAGACCACGATCTGCAGCGTGCCGAGCCCGAAGATTTCGTTGCGCAGGCCCCACAGGTGCGAGGGCCGCATTTCCAGCCCGATCACGAACAGGAACATCACCACGCCAAGTTCGGCGGTGTGCAGGATCGCCTGCGGGTCGGAGAACCAGCCGAAGCCGAACGGGCCGATGGCCAGGCCGGCGGCGAAATAGCCCAGCACCGAGCCCAACCCCAGCCGTCGAAACAGCGGCACCATCACCACCGCCGCGCCCAGCAGCGCCACGACTTTCACCAGCTCACTGGCACCTGCTTCGACCGCCATGCGGTTGTTTCCCCGGACTACATAGAGGGGTCAACGATAGGGCAAAGCGTCGGGCGGCAATAGCATCCATGTTGCGCATGATTGTGCCGAAAACAGAACGATGGACCGGGTGGCAGCCAGGATCGTCCTGAAATCACGTAGAGCCGGGCTCTGCCCGGCTGGCCCAATCCACCACGTAGCGCCGGGCTCTGCCCGGCTGCCCGGCAACCTGCGAAATGCAGCCGGGCATAGCCCGGCGCTACGCGGTCGACTTAGGGCGCCCGGCGTTACGGCCCGCTGCAGAACGCCGCGTAATCGATGTAGCCCGGGAACGCCTTGCCCGGCGCGCACAGCGGACAGGCCGGATCGGGGCGCAGCCGGGTCTCACGAAAACGCATGCCCAGTGCATCGAAACTCAGCAGCCGTCCGACCAACGGCTCACCCATGCCCAGCAGCATCTTGAGCACCTCGGTGGCCTGCAGCAGCCCGACCATTCCCGGCAGCACGCCCAGCACGCCGGCTTCAGAACAGTTGGGGGCGAACTCGGGCGGCGGTGGTTCCGGGAACAGGCAGCGGTAGCACGGGGCCTGGCCACGCTGGCGGCCGGCGTCGAACACGCTGACCTGGCCCGTGAACCGCTCAACCGCGCCATACACCAGCGGAATGCGGTGCTGGATACAGGCATCGTTGAGCAGGTAGCGCAGCGGGAAGTTGTCCGAGCCGTCCAGCACCACGTCCACGCCGTCGAGCAGCGCATCGATGGTGTCCGACGTCACCCGCACCTGTATCGCCTCCACGTCGAGATGCGGGTTGAGCGCCAGCAGGCGGTCACGCGCAGACAGCACCTTGGGCGTGCCTACGCTGGCGTCGGTGTGCAGGATCTGCCGATGCAGGTTGCTGCGCTCGACCACGTCGTCATCGGCGATGCGCAGGTGCCCTACCCCGGCGGCAGCCAGGTAGAACCCGGCAGGCGCGCCCAGGCCGCCGGCACCCAGCACCAGCACGCGCGAGGCCAACAGCGTGCGCTGCCCGTCGACCCCGACCTGCGGCAACAGCAGGTGGCGCGAATAGCGCTCGTTGAAATCGCGCTCGGCGTCGCTCTGCAGCGGCTGCACCAGCGGCAGGTCGGCGGCGCGCCAGGCGGTGGTGCCGCCGTGCACGGAAGCGACGCGCGTGTAGCCGAGCCCCGCCAGGACCACCGCTGCCTCCATCGAGCGCTTGCCACTCTGGCAGATCAGCACGACCTCGCGGTCGAGCACCGGCAGGTGTGCGGCAGGCTCAGCCTGCAGGTCGCCCCTGGCGATGCCGAGCGCGCCTTCGGCCATGCCGGAGGCGCGCTCGTGCGCGTCACGGATGTCGATCAGCAGGGCGCCGTGGGTGAGGCGTTGGCGGGCCTCGGCGGGGGTGATCTCGGGGACGGTGCTCATCTGCGCATTATCGCGCAGACGTACGGGTGCAGTTGGGGCATGGGGCGTGCGGGGGTTGCCGGCCAGCGGCCGGCACTACGCGCCCCTTTGAATGCGGAAGAGCCGGCTTTCGCCGGCTCTTCTTTGCATCACTTGCCCTTGACGTGCTTGATCAGGCGACGCTTGCGCTTGATCTGACGTTCGGTGAGCACGTTCTTCTTGCCTTCGTACGGGTTGGTCCCCTCGCGGAAGATGAACTGCACGGGCGTGCCGACCAGCTTGAAACGCTTCCGGAAGAAGTTCTCCAGGTAGCGCTTGTACGACTCCGGCAGGTCCTTCAGGCGCGTGCCGTGCACGATGAACGTCGGCGGATTGGACCCGCCCGGATGCACGTAACGCAGCTTGGAGACGTGACCGCGGATAGCCGGCGGCGGGTTGGTCTCGTAAGCCATTTCCAGCGCCTTGTTGACTTCGCTGGTGCTGAACTCATGCGTGGCCGAGGCATGCGCGGCGTGGATGCAACGGAACAGCTCGCGCAGCCCCGAACCGTGCTTGGCCGAGATGCGCACCACTTCCGCCCACGGCACGAAGCCCAGCTTGCGCGACACCAGCGCTTCGGCCTGCTCGCGCTGATAGTCGGTCAAGCCGTCCCACTTGTTGATCGCCACCACCAGCGCGCGGCCGGCATCGAGCACCGCACCCAGAACGCTGGCGTCCTGGTCGGTCACGCCTTCGGCAGCGTCCAGCATCAGCACGGCCACCTGGCACTGCTCGATCGCCTGCAGCGTCTTGATCACGCTGAACTTCTCGACCACCTCCTCCACACGCGCCTTCCGGCGCAGGCCGGCGGTGTCGATCAGACGGTACTCGCGACCGTCGCGCTCCATGTCCACCGCGATCGAATCGCGGGTGGTCCCGGGCACTTCGGAGGCGATCATGCGCTCTTCGCCCAGCAGGCGATTGACCAGCGTCGACTTGCCCACGTTGGGGCGGCCGACAAAGGCGATGCGGATGCGGTTCGGATCGTTGTCGAGCGTTTCGGTGGTGCCTTCCTCCGGCAACCGCTCGACCACTTCGTCGAGCAGATCGTCCAGGCCCTGGCGATGCGCGGCCGACACGGTCAGCATTTCGCTGAAGCCGTAGCGGGCGAACTCCGAACGCACGGTGTCCTCGTGCGTACCGTCGATCTTGTTGATCAACAGCAGCGTCGGACGCGACAGTTTGCGCAGCCAGGACAGGATCTCGTCGTCCAGGGCCGATGCGCCTTCACGGGCATCGACCACGAACAGGATCAGGTCCGCCTCGGCGGCGGCGGCGCGGGCCTGGCGGGCGGTAGCGCCGGCCAGACCTTCTTCTTCACCGGCGATACCACCGGTATCGACCACCAGGAACGGGTGGTCTTCATCAAGACGACAAACACCGTAATTACGGTCCCGGGTCACGCCGGGCTGGTCATGGACCAGCGCGTCGCGCGTACGGGTAAACGCATTGAACAGCGTGGACTTGCCGACATTCGGCCGTCCAACCAGGGCGACCAAGGGCAGCATCGCGGTAACTCCTTATTGTGCCAACCGGAATGCGGTCAGCTTTCCATCAACGTTCTGCACCAGCAGAATCCCATCGGCGGCTACCGGCTGCGCCAGCAGGGCGTCGCCGCCACTCTTGGCGCGCGCCGCGAACTCACCATTGTCGGTACGCAGCCAGTGCAGGTACCCCTTGTAGTCACCGACCACAACGTAATCGCCCTGCACGACCGGACCGGTCAGCGAACGACGGGCCAGGCCGGTCTGCGACCACATGGCCGAGCCGCTGGCCTTGTCCAGACCGAACACGCCGCCCTTGTTGTCGGAGACGAACACGTTGCCCGAGGTCACGGCCAGGCTGCCAGCGCCGCCGTGATCGCGCGACCACAGCGGACGGCCGGTCGGGCCTTCGATCGCCATCGTCTGGTTCTTGAAGCTGTTCACGAACAGCGTGTTGCCGTCCAGCACCGGGGCGCCGTCGATGTCGGCCATGCGCTCCAGCTCGGTGCGGCCTTCCGGGGTACCGACCATCTGGTCCCACACGGTGCGGCCATCCTGCATGGCCAGCGCTGCCACGGTGCCGTCATCGTTGCCGATGAACAGCACGCCCGGACCGGTCACCACCGGCGCGTTGCCACGCACGGTCAGCGCCGGCAGCTCACGCGGGTTGAACCAGCGCTGGGTGCCGTTGCCGACATCCAGGGCGGTCACGCGGCCGTCGTTGCTGCGCACGAACACCATGCCCTGGCCGACGGCAGGGGCGGAGATCACTTCACCCGGCACCTTGGCGCGCCACTTCTCGCTGCCGTCGTTGGCGTCCAGCGCGATCACCTGGCCATCCAGCGTGCCGATCACCACCAGGCCTTCGCCAACACCCGGGCCGCCGGAAAGGCGCAGCTTGGGCTTCTTCTTTTCCTTGGCCGGCTCGTAGGTCCAGACCTTCTTGCCGGTCTGCAGGTCGATGGCGTGCACGCCACCGGAAATGGCGGCGGCGTAGACACGCCCATCAGCCACCACCGGGCCCTGGCGGACGCCGATGCGCTTCTCGCCCTTGCCAACGTTGACCGACCACAGCTTGTCGACCTTGACGGTCGGCTCGAACTTCACCAGCTCCGCCGGCTCCAGCGCCTTCTTGGCTGCCGCGTCCTTGCCGGCGAACCAGCCCTTGACGGTGGAGCAGCCCGACAGGGCCACACCCAGCAGGACCACTGTGGCAACGCGCTTGATCATGACCATCTGGTTCATTACACCGACTCCGCAGGATCGGTGACGGTGCCACCGGCATCCATCACTTTGGTTTCCAGCAGACGCCGCTGCGGCGCTGCCACGTCCAGCGTCTTGAGCGCCTTCTCATACTGTTCGCGGGCTGCATCACGCTTGCCCTGCGCCATCAACGCATCGCCGTGGATCTCCAGGCTGGCGCTGTCGGCCGCGCCGCCCAGCAGCGTGATCGCCTCGGCACTCTTGCCCGTGGCAACCAGCAGGCGCGCGACGCGCTGGTCGATCACCGGCTTGAACTCGCCGTCGGCGCTGATTCCGCGCAGGGTCGCCAGGGCGGCCTCGTCCTTGCCCGCATCCACCTGCGCCTTGGCCAGCTGCAACGCTGCCAGGTCCGCATAGATGTTGGCCTTGCCGCTTTCCAGTGCCTTCACACCCTTGGCGGCCTCGTCCAGGTTCTTCTCTTCCAGGCTCTTGAGCACCGTCTGGTACTCGGCGTTGGCATCGGCCAGCGAGTTGCTGTGCTCCTTCTGCCACCACTGCCAACCGGCGATGCCGCCGATCGCGATCACCACACCCGCAAGGATGCTGGCACCATTCTTCCGCAGCCAGCCGCGGACGCGTTCACTTTGTTCGTGCTCGTCGAGCAGATCGTCGATCGCCATGCGTACTCTCGCCCCGCCCGTCAGGAGGAGCTGTTTGAATTGGATTGGGAACGCGACTCAGTGTGAAACCGGAGCCACGGAGCCGTCAGAGGATACCGTAAAGCGTGCCACGTTGGCTCGCTGGTACGGCGAAAGGTCGACGATAGTGCCGCCCTGCTGAACCTCGACCGCCGACGCATTGCCCAGCACCATGCGGCCTACCTGGCCCGGCGTGAAGCTGCGGGTTTCGCCGGACTTGACCAGGGCCTTCTCGACGGTGGCGCCATCGGGCGCGGCGATATCGACCCAGCTGTCGCCCTTGAACTGCAGGTTCAGCGCGCCCGCGGGTGCGGACGTGCTGGCCGGACGCGGCACCGGGGTCAGCGAGGCCAGATACGGCGCCGCCGGCTTGGCCGGCTCCGTACTCACCGGGGCCGGCGCGGCGGGCGGCGTGTCGCCACCGGCCACGGGAACCGCGGCGGGGATGACGTCCAGTGAGGCGGTGCTGGGCGCAGTGGCGGTCCCGTCGAAATGGCCGCGGGTGGCGAACCACACCGGCACGGCCAGTACAGCGGTAATGCCCACATAGAGCACGCGGCGACCGAGGCTCTCGGCGATCCGGCGCGCCCGCGGGGTGTGCGTGTGGCTGATCAGCTGCGGCGGCACCACCGGCCCGATATGGGCCTGTTCCAACAGGTCGTTGATGTCCACCTTGAGCAGGCGGGCGTAACTGCGCAGCTGGCCGCGGACGAACACCGGCGCACCCAGGCGCTGCCATTGTTCATCTTCCAGCGACCGCACCACATGCACCGGCATGCGCAGCTGCTGACCCACCGATTCGAGCGTCAGTCCGGCCGCTTCGCGCGCCTGGCGGAGTCGAGCTCCGGACCCGGTCGCGGTGTCGAAAGCGTTCACAGTCTGGTCATCAATCACAATGCTTCAACCCCGGGGATTAGGAGCCGCATCCTGCGGAAATTCGTCGCGAATTCGCTGCAGATAGCGACTGGATGCTGCGTTGTCGCCAAGCTGCACCTCGATTTGTGAGGCAAGTTGTAACACGGAACGTGTGGCCGGTGCAGCCGCAAGACGCCGTTGCGAGAAGGCCCGGGCCTCGAAGTAGCGCCCCTGACCGAACTCGCTGCGGGCCATCGACTCCAGCGCATAGGCGTTGGTCGGCTCCAGCTGCACTGCCGCGCGCAGGTCGCGTTCGGCGCGCCCGGGTTGCCCCGCATCCAGCGCACAGCCCCCTGCATTGGCCAGCGCCGACGCCGGCGTGGCATACCCGGGGGCGGCCAGGGCGCGATCAAACCAGGTCAGCGCAGCGGCCGGCTGGCCGTGGGTGCACAGCCAGGCGCCGTAGTTGTTGAGGACATCGCCGCGGCTGGGCGCGACATCGGCGGCCTTGCGGTACTGGACGCCCGCCTCGGCGTCATCGCCCCGGCTGCTGGCGATCTGGGCCAGCAGCATGTACGCCTCGGGCCGCGTCGCATCGATCTTCACCGCCGCCCGGGCCTTCTTGGCCGCCACATCCAGCCCTCCGGCACGCAGCGCCTCGGACGCCAGGACGACCTGGTCCTGGTAGCCCACCCGCTTGCGCGTGGCGGGATCGTCGCGGACCTCGTACACCGGCGCAACGGGCAACTGCCCGGCCGGGTGTCTCGCGCCATGTCTGCCACAGCCGGCCAATGCCAGCACGCAGAAAACAACGGCTGGCAATCGGCAATCAGGCAGCGGCATCCCGGTCTTTCCCGTCCTGCAGCAATGTCTTGTTGAATTCGGCCTGGCGACGCGTGCGATCCATGACCTGGCCCTTGAGCTGGCCACAGGCGGCATCGATGTCGTCGCCGCGGGTACGCCTGACCATCGTCAGCACCTGCGCGTCGAGCAGGATCTTCTGGAACGCACGGATCTCCGTATCGCCGGAACGCTCGTAGCGGGTACCGGGGAACGGATTGAACGGAATCAGGTTGACCTTGCCCGCATGCGAGGTCTGCACGGCGTTGTCGAACTGACGCATCAGCCGCGCCAACTGGCGCGCATGCTCGGGCTGGTCGTTGATGCCCTTCATCAGGGTGTATTCGAACGTCACCGATTCGCGGCGCTTGTTGGCGCGCAGGTAGCGCGCGCAGGACGCCATCAGTTCGACGATCGGGTACTTCTTGTTGAGCGGCACCAGGGTCTCGCGCAGCGCATCGTTCGGCGCATGCAGCGACACCGCCAGCGACACGTCGCTTTCCGCAGACAGACGGTCGATCTGCGGCACCAGGCCGGAGGTCGACAGGGTCACGCGCTTGTTGGCCAGGCCATAGCCCAGATCGTCGCGCATCACGCTCATGGCGCGCACGACGTTGTCGAAATTCATCAACGGCTCGCCCATGCCCATCATCACCACGTTGGTGAGACGACGCTGCTTGTGCGGGATGTTGCCCAGATGGCGCGCCGCGACCCACACCTGGCCGATGATCTCGGCGGTGGACAGGTTGCGGTTGAAGCCCTGGGTGGCGGTGGAACAGAACGTGCAGTTCAGCGCGCAGCCGACCTGCGAGGACACGCACAGCGTGCCGCGGTTCTTGTCCGGGATGTACACCGCTTCGATGGCGTTCTTGCCATCGGTGCCCATCGCCAGCAGCCACTTGTGGGTGCCATCGGCGGACGGCTTGTCGAACACGATGTTGGGAACGCGGACCTCGGCATGCTGCTGCAGCTTGGCGCGCAGCGCCTTGCCCAGGTCGGTCATCTGATCGAAATCGGTGACGTAGTGGTGGTGGATCCACTTCATCACCTGGTGGGCACGGTAGCGCGCTTCGCCGAGGGTCTCGGCGAAGAAGCGCTCCAAACCCTCGCGATCGAGGTCGAGCAGGTTCTGCTTGGCCACAGCCGGACCCGGGACGAGTACGGATGGGATGGCGGTGGGCTGTACGACCTCGTTCACGGCATCACTCTCAGCGCGAGACGACGTCGGTCGCGGCGAAGAAGTAGGCGATTTCGATCGCGGCGTTCTCGACCGAGTCCGAGCCGTGGGCGGCATTGGCATCGATGGATTCGGCGAAGTCGGCGCGGATGGTGCCCGCAGCGGCTTCCTTCGGATTGGTGGCGCCCAGCAGGTCGCGGTGGGCCAGCACGGCGTTCTCGCCTTCCAGCGCCTGGATCATCACCGGGCCGGAGATCATGAACTCGACCAGCGCGTTGAAGAACGGACGCTCGCGGTGCACGGCGTAGAAGCCTTCGGCTTCACGGCGCGACAGCTGCTTGTACTTGGCAGCCACGACCTTCAGGCCGGCCTTTTCGAAGCGGGCGTAGATTTCACCGATGACGTTCTTGGCGACGGCGTCCGGCTTGATGATGGAAAGGGTGCGCTCCAGCGCCATGGGAATACTCCGTTGGGCGGGCCACTGATCGGCCCGAGGTTAACATGAAAAAAACCCGCGTCAAAACGCGGGCTTAGCCTGATATACGTGAGGCGATTCTAACGTGTAACCCGCCCACGCGGTAGTGCCGGCCGCTGACCGGCAGCGCCATGAACGACGGGACAAACGCCCGCGTTCAGCTCCACGGGACGGCCGGCCGGCGGGCGGCACCCCCGGGCCGCGGATGAATGAATCCCCCACCCCATTGTGCGCCGCACAATGCCAGCGCGCGGCCACAGGTCTAGTATCAAACAATCGTTTGATTGAACCTGTTCCACCTCATGGCCAAACCCGCTCACTTCTCCACCAAGGACCGCATTCTCGGCGCTGCCGAGGAGCTGTTCGCCCAGCACGGTTTTGCCGGCACGTCGCTGCGCCAGGTCACCAGCCAGGCCGACGTGAACATCGCCGCGGTCAATTACCACTTCGGCTCCAAGGAGAACCTGGTCAACGAGGTGTTCCGGCGCCGCATGGACGAGATGACCGCCGCCCGCCTGGCCCAGCTGGAGATGGCCCGCCGCGACTCGCCCGGCGAACTGCGCCCGGTGCTGGCCGCCTTCGTCGAGCCGGCCCTGGCAATGGCCCAGGACCGCCAGACCGGCGGCGCCTTCGTCCGCGTGATCGCCCGGGCCTATGCAGAAAAGAACGACAACCTGCGCAAGTTCCTCTCGGACCACTACGGCCACGTCCTGCGGGACTTCGGCAGGGCGATCGCCGCCTGTGTGCCGGGCCTGAGCAAGGAAGAGCTGTACTGGCGGCTGGACTTCCTGGCCGGGTCGCTGACCTATGCGATGGCCGACTTCGGCCTGATCAAGCGACCCGCCGGTGTCACCGAAGCCGCGCATCGTGCCCATGCGGCACGCGAATTGATCCACTTCGCCGAAGCCGGGTTCCGCGCCAGCGCAACCAGCGATGCTTCGTCGACGCCCCTTTCCACCCCGTAGCGCCGGGCGCTCCCCGGCTGCCAGACCAACAAAGGCATAACGACATGTCCAATTCCCTGCTAGTCCGCCGCGCCGCCGTGTTGGGTGCCGGTGTCATGGGTGCCCAGATCGCGGCCCACCTGACCAACGCCGGCGTCGATACCGTGCTCTTCGACCTGCCTGCCAAGGAAGGTCCGGCCGACGGCATCGTGCTCAAGGCCATCGCCAACCTGGGCAAGCTCAGCCCTGCCCCGCTCGCCAGCAAGTCCTACGCCGAGGCGATCACCCCGGCTAACTACGAGACCGGCCTGGAGCAGTTGAAGGACTGCGACCTGATCATCGAGGCCATCGCCGAGCGCATGGACTGGAAGCAGGACCTGTACAGGAAGATCGCGCCGTTCGTGGCCGACCACGCCGTGCTCGCCTCCAACACCTCCGGCCTGGGCATCAACAAGCTCGCCGACGTGCTGCCCGAGCAGCTGCGCCACCGCTTCTGCGGCGTGCACTTCTTCAACCCGCCGCGCTACATGCACCTGGCCGAACTGATCCCGGCGCGCGGCACCGATGCCGCCGTGCTCGAAGGCCTGGAGGCGTTCCTGGTCACCACCCTGGGCAAGGGCGTGGTGTACGCCAAGGACACCCCGAACTTCATCGGCAACCGCATCGGCGTGTTCTCGATCCTGTCGACCATTCACCACACCCAGCAGTTCGGCCTGGGCTTCGACGAAGTGGACGGCCTGACCGGCCCGCTGGTCGGCCGCCCGAAGTCGGCCACCTACCGCACCTCCGACGTGGTGGGTCTGGACACGATGGCGCACGTGATCAAGACGATGGGCGACACCCTGCCCGACGATCCGTGGCACCAGTACTTCACCTCGCCGAAGTGGCTGGACGCGCTGATCGCCAAGGGCGCGCTGGGCCAGAAGACCGGTGCCGGCATCTTCCGCAAGGTCGGCAAGGACATCGTGGTGCTGGACCTGGAGAAGCAGGACTACCGCGCCGCCGACCGCACTGCCGCGCCGGAAGTGGTCGAGATCCTGAAGATCCGCAACCCGGCCGAGAAGTTCGCCAAGCTGCGCGAAAGCCAGCACCCGCAGGCGCAGTTCCTGTGGGCGACCTTCCGCGACCTGTTCCACTACAGCGCCTACCACCTGGCCGACATCGCCGAGACCGCGCGCGACGTCGACCTGGCCATCCGCTGGGGCTACGGCTGGTCGCTCGGCCCGTTCGAGACCTGGCAGGCCGCCGGCTGGAAGCAGGTCGCGCAGTGGATTGCCGATGACATCGTGGCCGGCAAGAGCATGAGCAACGCGCCGCTGCCGGACTGGGTGTTCGATGGCCGCGATGGCGTGCACGCCGCCGAAGGCAGCTACAGCCCGTCGCGCAACGCCAAGCTGCCGCGCTCGTCGCTGCCGGTGTACCAGCGCCAGCGCTTCCCGGACCCGCTGCTGGGCGAAACCTTCAGCCCGGGCGAAACCGTGTTCGAGAACGACGGCGTGCGCATGTGGCACGACGGCGACGGCATCGCCGTGGTCAGCTTCAAGACCAAGATGAACACCGTCTCCGACCACGTGCTTGATGGCCTGCAGGAAGCGATCAAGCGCGCCGAGAAGGACTTCAAGGGCCTGGTGATCTGGCAGCAGAAGGAGCCCTTCTCCGCCGGTGCGGACCTGGCCGGTGCACTGGGTCTGCTGCAGGCCGGCAAGGTCGACCAGTTCGAGGAAATGGTGCACAACTTCCAGCGCACCAGCCAGGCGATCAAGTACGCGCTGGTGCCGGTGGTGACCGCGGTGCGCGGCCTGGCACTGGGCGGCGGCTGCGAGTTCCAGATGCACAGCGCCAAGAGCGTGGCCGCACTGGAAAGCTACATCGGTCTGGTTGAAGCGGGCGTCGGCCTGCTGCCGGCCGGCGGTGGTCTGAAGGAACTGGCGGTGCGTGCGTCGCAGGCCGCCGGCCCCGGCGGTGACGTGTTCGCCGAGCTGAAGAAGACCTTCGAAACCGTGGCGATGGCCAAGGTCTCCAACTCGGCGGTCAACGCCAAGGAACTGGGCCTGATGCGCGCCACCGACAAGGTGGTCTTCAACAGCTTCGAAGCGCTGTATATCGCCAAGGCCGAAGTGCAGGCGCTGGCCGAAGGCGGCTACCGTCCGCCGATGCCGGCCCGCCGCATCCAGGTTGCCGGTGATGTCGGCATCGCCACCTTCAAGATGATGCTCGTCAACATGCTGGAAGGCCGTTTCATCAGCCCGTACGACTACGAGATCGCGGTGCGCATCGCCACCGTGCTGTGCGGTGGCGAAGTCGACCGCGGCACGCTGGTGGACGAAGAGTGGCTGCTGACCCTGGAGCGCAAGCACTTCGTCGAACTGGCCCAGCAGGAAAAGACCCAGGCCCGCATCGCGCACATGCTGAAGACCGGCAAGCCGCTGCGCAACTGACCCTTTTAGAGAGATCACTGCAATGACCAAGCAAATCCAGGACGCCTACATCGTCGCCGCCACCCGTACCCCGGTCGGCAAGGCGCCCAAGGGCGTGTTCCGCAACACCCGTCCCGACGACATGCTCGCCCACGTGCTCCGGTCCGTGGTCGCACAGGCGCCGGGCATCGACGTCAACCGCATCGATGACGCGATCATCGGCTGCGCGATGCCGGAAGCCGAGCAGGGCATGAACGTGGCGCGCATCGGCGTGCTGCTGGCCGGCCTGCCGGACACCATCGCCGCGCAGACGGTCAACCGCTTCTGCTCCTCCGGCCTGCAGGCCGTGGCGATGGCTGCCGATCAGATCCGCCTGGGCAACGCCGACCTGATGCTGGCCGGCGGCACCGAGTCGATGTCGATGGTGCCGATGATGGGCAACAAGATCGCGATGGCGCCGAGCGTATTCGACAACGATCACGTCGCCATCGCCTACGGCATGGGCATCACCGCCGAAAAGGTCGCCGAGGAATGGAAGGTCTCGCGTGAGGAGCAGGACGCCTTCGCCCTCGCCTCGCACCAGAAGGCCATCGCCGCGATCCAGAATGGCGAGTTCAAGGACGAGATCAGCCCCTACGATGTGCGCACCCGCCAGCCCGACCTGGCCGACGGCCGCCGCATCATCACCCGCGACCGCATTGTCGACACCGACGAAGGCCCGCGCCTGGATTCGTCGGCTGAAGGCCTGGCCAAGCTGCGCCCGGTGTTCCGCAACGGCCAGTTCGGCGGCACCGTCACCGCCGGCAACTCCTCGCAGATGAGCGACGGTGCCGGTGCGGTGCTGCTCGCCTCCGAGCAGGCCGTCAAGGACTACGGCCTGAAGCCGCTGGCCCGCTTCGTGAGTTTCTCGGTCGCCGGCGTGCGTCCGGAAGTGATGGGCATCGGCCCGATCGCCGCCATTCCCAAGGCGCTCAAGCAGGCCGGGCTGACCCAGGACCAGCTGGACTGGATCGAGCTCAATGAAGCGTTCGCCGCGCAGTCCCTGGCGGTGATCCGCGACTGCGGCCTGGACCCGTCCAAGGTCAACCCGCTGGGCGGCGCCATCGCGCTTGGCCATCCGCTGGGCGCCACCGGTGCGATCCGTACCGCCACCCTGCTGCACGGCCTGCGCCGTCGCCAGCAGAAGTACGGCATGGTCACCATGTGCATCGGCACCGGCATGGGCGCAGCGGGTATCTTCGAAGCGCTGTAAGGCCGGGCGTTGCCCGATAGAACGGAAAAGGGCAGCCGCGAGGCTGCCCTTTTTTGTTGGGGTTGCGTACCGACCAACGGTCGGTACCTACCAGGTCGCCGCGTACCGACCAACGGTCGGTACCTACCGGGTCAGCCGTCGGCGAGCGCCTTCTTGAGCATCTCGCGGGCGGGGCCGGCCAGCTTCTCGTTGTTGAGCGCGAAGCGGATGGTGGCCTCGACCAGGCCCAGATGGGTGCCGCAGTCGAAACGGGTCCCTTCGAAGCGGTATGCATCCACGCGTTCGGTCTTGAGCAGCTCGGCGATGGCATCGGTGAGCTGGATCTCGCCGCCGGCACCGGTACCGGTGGATTCGAGCAGGTCGAAGATCGCCGGGCTCAGCACGTAGCGGCCCACCACGGCCAGATCGCTGGGCGCATCCTCGGGCTTGGGCTTCTCCACGATCGCGCTGATCCGGCCCTGGCGGCCGTCGAACGCGTCGGTTGCCACGATGCCGTAGCTGCCGGTCTTGTCGTGCGGCACGTCTTCCACGGCGATGATGCTGGCACCGCTGGCCTGGTTGGCGTCGGCCATCTGCTTGAGCGCGCCGTCGCCGCGATTCCAGATCAGGTCGTCGGGCAGCAGCACGGCGAACGGCTCGTTGCCGACAATGGCCTTGGCGCACAGAACTGCGTGGCCCAGACCCAGCGCCTCGGCCTGGGTGACGAAGATCGCGCGTACGCCATTGGGCAGCACGTGCCGGACCAGCTCAAGCTGCTCCTTCTTGCCGGCGCGCTCGAGCTTCTGCTCCAGCTCGTAGGCCTTGTCGAAGTAGTCGGCCACCGCGTGCTTGTAGCGGTTGGTGATGAAGATCAGGGTGTCGCACCCTGCTTCGATCGCCTCATCGACCGCGTACTGGATCAGCGGCCGATCAATGATCGGCAGCATTTCCTTGGGCACGGTCTTGGTTGCCGGCAGGAACCGGGTACCCAGACCCGCCACCGGGAATACCGCCTTGCGAATGCGCTTGTTGCTCATCAGTGCCTGTTGGCCTCTCGTGCGGGGAACGGCAGCACTGTAGCGGAGGTGACGTTATCGTCCTGTGGCAATGGCGCGAACTCGGGCATGGTCGCAAACAGGATGCTGTTGATCGCATCGGTGTCGTACGTGGCGATGGCTTCCCGCAGTTTCGGCACGTTGCCCAGCACCTGCTCGCGCGCGAAGCTGCGCACGCCGGCTTCCAGGATCTTGGGGTGCGCCGTGGGGCGGTAGTCCTCGTCCGAGTAGAACAGCGTCTCGTGCAGCTTCTCGCCCGGGCGCAGGCCGGTGTAGATGATGGCGATGTCCTTGTACGGCTGCTTGCCGGCCAGGCGGATCATCTGCTCGGCCAGCACACGGATCGGCACCGGCTCGCCCATGTCCAGGGTGTAGATCGCGCCATGCGACGCCGAGGCGGCGGCCTGCAGGATCAACTGGCAGGCTTCCGGAATGGTCATGAAGTAGCGCGTGACTTCCGGGTCGGTCACGGTGACCGGGCCGCCCTTGAGGATCTGCTCGCGGAACACCGGAACCACGCTGCCGGCGGAGGCCAGCACGTTGCCGAAGCGCACGGTCACAAAACGGGTGTGGTTGGTCTTCTGGTCCAGGCTCTGGCAGATCATCTCCGCGTAGCGCTTGCTGGCGCCCAGCGCGTTGACCGGATCGACCGCCTTGTCGGTGGAGATGAAGACGAAGTGTTCGATGCGCGCCTCGACGCAGGCGCGCGCCACCGTCTCGGTGGACAGGATGTTGTTGCGCACCGCTTCGCGCAGCTGGCGCTCCAGCACCGGCACCTGTTTGTAGGCGGCGGCATGGAACACGGCATCCACGTGCGACAGCGACAGCGCATGGCGGATCACGGCCGGATCGCCGCAGTCGCCCAGCACGGCCTCCACTTCCAGATCGGGGAAACTGCGCTTCAGCTCGGCCTCGATGGTCAGCAGCAGCAGCTCGCTCATCTCAAGCAGAATGATGCGGCCGGCGCCGTGGCGCGCGCACTGACGGCACAGTTCCGAGCCGATCGAGCCGCCCGCACCGGTGACCAGGACGGTACGGCCGCCCAGCCAGCCACGGATCAGGGCCCAGTCGGGCAGAATCGGCTTGCGGCCCAGCAGGTCCTCGATCGCGACCTCCTTGAGCTGGCCCGGCAGCGAATGCCCGAGCAGGATGTCGTTGAGCTTGGGCACCATGCGGAACGGCACCCCGGTGCTTTCGCACAGGGCGACCACGCGCTGCATGCCGACCGCATCCAGCGAGGGAATGGCAATCACCAGCAGCTTGGCAGCCGTTTCGCGGACCACGGCCGAGGCATCGTCCAGCGTGCCCAGAATCGGCAGGCCCTGCAGCTTGGCCCCCTGCAGGTGCGGCGCATCGTCCAGCAGCCCGACCGGCTGGAAGTCGCCGGAACGGCGCAGGTCGCGCACCAGCGCTTCGGCCGCCTGGCCCGCGCCCAGAATCAGCACGCGGCGCGCGCTCGCGTCCGACTGCAGCGCCTGGTAGTCCTTCCACGCGCGATAAAGCAGGCGCGGCGCGCCCAGCAGCGCGGACAGCGCGAACGGATAGATCACCAGCACGGACATCGGCACGCCGTTGAAGCGCTTGTAGGCCAGCGCCACCACGATGGCCAGCAGGCCGATGAAGCTGGCCTTGAAGATGTTGAGCAGGTCGGCCACGCTGGCAAAGCGCCAGAGGCCGCGATACAGGCCCACCCGCCAGAACACAACCGCCTGGATCACCAATACCAGCGAGGTATCGATGTTCCACAGCGGCAGTGCCGGTGCATCGGGAAGCATGGAATAGCGGCCGGCGTGCAGCAGCTGCCAACAGGCCCACACCATGAACAGATCGTGGGCGACGATGGCGGCTCGCGGAATCAAGCCGGTAAAACGGTCCTGCCAAGGCGTCATAAAAAGCACAATCCTTCTAGAAGCGCATTCCCTTGCGCAGGAGTAGCCAAAGGCCGGTCGCGAGGATCATCCACGCGACAGCCACGGCAGCCTCCCACCTCGGCTGCAAATGTGTGCAAGCATTAAACACCGCGACACTGAATAAACCAAAAACAAAGTACATACCGGTGGTGAAACTGTGGCTTGCACCACTTTTCACCATCCACTGATACAGGTGCTGCGTGTGGGGTTGCGTCCAACGTTGCCCAGACAGCATGCGCGACAACAGTGTGAAGCCGGCGTCCACAAGGAAGGCGGTCAGCGGCACCAGCAGCAGCACCCACTGGATGTCGGTGACCACGCTGGTCAGGCACACCAGCGCCGCGATCGCATAGCCGAGCGCACCACTGCCGACGTCGCCCATGAAGATGCGCGCCTGCGGGAAATTGAACGGCAGGAAGCCCAGGCAGGCCAGCCCAAGCACGACCCCGGCCAGGCCATAGGGCGACGGCAGCACCAGGGCGAACGCCATTGCGGCCAGGATCGCCTGGGTGGTGGCAATGCCGTTGATCCCATCCATGAAGTTCCAGATGTTGATCAACGACACCGTAAACAACAGGGCCAACACCGACTGCACCGCGTTGCCCGTCATCTGCCAGACCAGGCCCGCCAGCAGTGCGGATGCAACCAGGTGCACCAGCAGGCGCCGCAGCGCCGGCAGCGGATGGTGGTCGTCCCACCAGCCAACCCCCGCCACCATGCCCAGCCCGATGGCGAACACCAGCAGCACGGTAGCGGCCCCCGGCCAGATCAGCGCAGCGGCCAGGCAGGCCAGCAGCAGGGTC